>JBJMWW010000065.1:0-18245 GCA_045809945.1 Chthoniobacterales bacterium | reverse complement strand
GCGGCCGCCTTCTTTCATGATCTCCGCCGCGTTACCGCGCGAGCTGATAAATGCGGGTAGCAATCCCGAGACGACGGTCGCCGCCACTGTCACGATCAACGTGAAAATCAGAACACGTCCATCAATTGTGAATTGCCACCAGTAAGGCGGCCGATTGGCGCCTGCCTCGATGCTCTTCTGAAACATGTCGGTTGCCCAGTAGGCGAGCAGCGTCCCCGCAATCGCACCCAGCGCCGCGACCACCATGCTTTCAGTGAGCATTTGCCTGACGAGCCGCCAGCGCGTTGCACCGAGCGCACCGCGAATCGCCAGCTCTTTCGCGCGTAACGCCGCGCGGCCGAATTGCATGTTCATCACGTTCACGCACGCAATCAGCAGAACGAGAATCACCGCGGCGAGCATCGCCCAGACGATCTGGCGCAGTTGCACGCCGGTGAACGCGTTGAGCAACGGCTGAACGCTGCCGGAAGTGAAATCCTTGTTCGTCTTGGCATTGTCCACTGCAAGGTTGCGCGCAATCGCAATCATCTCTGCGTTGGCCTGATCGAGACTTACGCCAACTCTCAGCCGGCCCATCACGGCCGGGGCCGGATTGCTTGCACCGATGAAAAGTTCGCCGCGCGGTTTAAGCGCCCACTCGTTGTAATAAGGCGTCCAGACTTGCTCCGACGTCGGGAATTTAAATCCCGGCGGCATCACGCCAATGATCGTGGCCGGCTTGCCGTTCACCCGGACGTTCTGCCCGATGATGTTTCTGTCCGCATTGAAATCGCGACGCCAGACCTCGTCCCCGAGAATCAGGGTCTTCGGCGCGCCCGGCTTGTCGTCCCCGGCACTGAAATCGCGGCCCAGCGCCGGCGACACACCGATGATTTTGAACAGGTCCTCCGTGACGTACCCGCCGGTGTAGCGCTGCGGGTTATCTTTGTAGGTGACGTTAATGGTCGAGCCGCTGAGGTATGCAGCCATCGCTGAGAACGAGTGCTGCGCAGCCTTGATGTCTTCGTAGTCCTGCGCGGTCGGAATGACGCCGAGGTTGCCATTGTTTTGCTGAACGTCGGCTTTTGGGTCGATCAACCCGACGCTGACGAGCTGCTCAGGATGCGGAAACGAAAAGCCGCGGAGCACAATCGCGTTCACGACCGCGAACTGCGTCATCGCACCACCGATGCCGAGCGCGAGCACGACCACCGAGAGAACAAGGAAAACTTTGTCTTTGAAGAGGACGCGCAGACCGACCCGCACGTCCTGTCGAAACGAATCAAGAATCATAACAGCTACCTCTAATTGCCGCTGACGACGAAGCCGTCACGCAGTTGAATGACGCGGTTGCCGTAACCCGCGTTTTTGTCCGAGTGCGTGACCTGAATGACAGTCGTCCCCTCGCTGTTCAACCGGCGGAACAGCTGCATGATTTCCTCGCCCTGACTGGAGTGGAGGTTGCCAGTGGGTTCGTCCGCCAGGATCACTTTCGGATTCGAAATGATCGCGCGCGCAACACCGACAAGTTGCTGCTGGCCGCCCGACAACTGCCGCGGATAAAGGTCCTTCTTCCCGACGATCGAAAAACGATCGAGCGTGTCGGCGACGAGCGCCGCGCGTTCGGTCTTGCTGAAGCTGCGATAGGAAAGCGGGATCTCGAGGTTCTCGTAAACAGTTAAATCGTCGAGCAAATGGTATTGTTGGAAAACGAATCCGATTTGCTCGTTGCGGAGCGCATTCCGCTCCTTTGCCTTGAGGTGATGAACGGCGGCTTCGCCGAAGAAATATTCACCGGTCCAGGCGTGATCGTGCATGCCGAGAATGTGCAGCAGCGACGATTTCCCGGCGCCTGACGGACCCATGATGGAGACGAACTCGCCTTCAGCGATGTCGAGGTTGATGTCGCGCAGGACATAAAAGAATTTCCCTTTCGCGAGTGGGTAGTTTCGTTCGACGTGTCGGAGCTTGATCATAATTAGGTACCGGCGAGCGCGATGACGGGATTGACTTTCGCCGCGCGGCGCGCGGGCACGTAGCACGCGAGAAGCGCAACGAAGATGATTAGCGAACCGACGCCAACGAAGGTGAGCGGATCGTGCGCTTCGACATGAAACAACAGACTCGCCATGACGCGTGTCAGTGCGAACGCACCGCCCAGTCCCAGGCCAACGCCGATCACGGCAAGGGCCATTCCCTGCGCCACGATCAGCCACAGGACATCTCCGGCCTGCGCCCCGAGCGCCATTCGAATCCCGATCTCGTGCGTGCGCTGCGTGACGGAGTAAGCCATGACGCCGTAAATGCCGATTGCGGCGAGGAGCAACGCGGCAATGGCAAAGACCGCGAAGAGCTGCATCGACACGCGTCGCGTGCCTAACGAGTTTGCCACGACGTCGTCCATCGTTCGGACACTGTAGATGGGCTGGTCTTTATCGAGCGCCTGCACTTCGCGCCGCAAGGTTGAAGCGAAAGCGGCGGGATCGCCGGCGGTTCGAATCACCAGCCCCATGAAATTCCATTGAAAGTCCTGAGCGTGCGGAACGTAAAGTTGCATACCGCCGTCTGCGCTGAGCGAACTCGTCTTCGTGTCGCCGACCACTCCGACAACCTCGCGCGCGAATTTTTCGTCACGCCAGATGGTCAGGCGTTTGCCGATTGCCGCCGTGACCGAACCGAAAATGCGCTTGGCGATGGTTTCGTTGATGATCACGACCTTCGGTGCGTCGGCGTTATCGCGAGGTTCAAAGGTTCGTCCAGCAAGCAACGGAATTTGCAGCGCGCGAAAATAATCTCCGGTGATGGTGGAGAACATCGCGTCCTTGTTTTCCTCCACCGTCAGCGGCCGGCCTTCCGGAATGAACCCGCGTCCGATCGCGTAACCAGTCGCGTTGAGCGGCAGACAGATGCTGCCTCCGACCGCTTGCACGCCGGGCGCCGCTTCCAGCCGCTCTTTCAGCTGACGAAAGAATTCCACGAACTGCTGATCTTTATATTTCGCGCCCGGCAAAGCGAGGTTGGCCATGAGCACATTGTGAGCGTTGAAGCCGGGCCGCTCTTCCTGGAGACGGAGGAAACTCTTGATGAGCAGTCCGGCGCCGATGAGCAGCATGAGCGAGAGAGCGACCTCCCCGATCAAAAGCAGACTGCGCGCGCTCGTCCGGCGATGTCCTTCAGCGCCGCGTCCCCCTTCTTTCAATGCGCTGGTCACGTCGAGCTTTGAGGCCTGAAGCGCGGGCACGATGCCGAAAAGAATTCCGGTCACCGCAGTTACGCCGAGGACGAAAGCCAGCACGCGATAATCGATCCCGACCTGGTCGAGCCGCGGTGCTCCTTCGGGCAGCATCGACATCAGTGCATTGGTTAACCAAACGCTGAGCAGAAGTCCCGCAATCCCGCCGATCGCCGAGAGGAGAATGCTTTCCGTCAGCATCTGCCGCAGAACGCGCGTGCGGCTCGCACCCATCGCGGCGCGGATCGCAATTTCCTTTTGCCGCGCCGCGCTGCGAGCGAGAAGGAGATTCGCTACGTTCGCGCAGGCAATGAGGAGAACGAATCCGACGGCGCCGAGCAGCGCGAGGAGCGATGGTTTTACCTCGCGAACGAGCCGCTCGTGCAGCGTCGAAAGAGATACGTCCCAGCCCTTATTCGTCTCGTGAAACTGCTTGGCGAGCTGCGCGTTGATCGCGCTGAGGCGAATTTGTGCCTGCTTCAGATCGACGTTGGAATTGAGACGCGCGATCGCCGACCAGGAGCGATTATCGCGCGGTTCTTCCGAGACATTGACCGCACTCGGCACCCAAACCTGGGTTTGCTCCGGGTATTCAAATCCCGCGGGCATAACACCGACGATCGTGATTAGCCTCGAGCTGATCTGGACCTGTTTGCCGACGATGGCAGGATCCGATCCGAAGCGGCGCTTCCATAAGCCGTGGCTGATGATCGCGGTGGTAGACGTTCCTGGTTTATCTTCCTCGGCGAGAAACGTTCGCCCGATCACAGGCTGGACGCCGAGCACAGAGAAGAATCCGCTCGTCACACCGGCGCGCGGCACGCGTTCCGGCTCCGCCCCATCTGCGCCGAGATTGGCGCTGCTGGTCCAATAGGCCGCGGTGCTCGCGAAGAGCTCGGTTTGTTGCGACCAATCGGTGAAATCGAGGTACGAGATATTGCTGTCGGTAATACCCTGAGTCGGATTTCTCCCCTCGAAGTAGACAATGCGTTCGGCGTTCGGAAAGGCGAGCGGCCGCAGGAGAACGCCGTTAACCAGACTGAAGATCGCGGTGTTCGCGCCGACGCCGAGGGCGAGAACGATAATTGCGACGGCGCTGAACGCTTTGTGCTTCCGCAGCATGCGAAAGGCGTAACGGAGATCGTGCATAATGGTCAGGCGTTGTGGCCGAGCGCGAGCATCGGATCTGCCCGGGTGGCCCGAACGGCCGGGATGTAGCTGGCGAGGAGGGCAACGGCTGCAAGCAGCAGGGTGACGAGCGCGAAAGTCGAGAGGTCGAAAGCACTGACCCGGTAGAGCAAAGTCGCAAGCGTGCGCGTGCTGCAAACGGCAAGAAACAAGCCAGCGATCGTCCCGCCTATGATCAGGCGGGATGCGCGGCCGATGACGAGCTTCAGCACATCACCGCGTTGCGCGCCGAGCGCCATGCGCACGCCGATCTCATGCGTTCGTTGCACGACGAGAAACGAAATGACACCGTATATTCCAACCGCCGCGAGGACGACCGCGACGGCGGCAAATGCGCCAAGCAAGACGACCGACAATCGCCGCGCTGCGATTGAATCGCCGACAATTTGTTCCATGGGCCGGACGTAGGCGATCGCGATACCTGGATCGATCGACTTCAATTCGCGTCGAACATTTGCGATCAGCGCGCGCGGATCCTGATTGCTGCGCAATGTCAGAATCATCGTGCGCGGCGGCGAATGCGTGATCGGCATATACATCTCGGGCTTTACGTCCGCGTCGAGTCCGAGGTGATGCATGCTCGCAACGATCCCGACAACCTGCACCCAAACCGGGTTCTTGGTCGGATCGTCAAACGTGATGCGCTTGCCGAGCGCATCGCCGTTCGGCCAAAACTTTTTCGCGAACGCTTCGTTGACTACGACCGCGCGTGCGGGTGACTGCATGTCATCGAGCGTGAAGGCGCGCCCGGCGAGCAGCGGCGTTTGCAAGACAGTGAAATAGTCCGGAGTGACGTGCCGGATTTCCTCGTCTGGCCCGGGTTCCTTCGGCCCGGTTACCCGCCCCTCGACCATGAAAGACCAATCGCTGTTGTTGCCGCTGAGCGGGAGAATGTCCGTGATTGCGGCCGACGTTACGCCGGGCACCTGCGCGACGCGGCGCCGCGTTTCTCCCGCGAAACGAACGATGTCGTCGTTCTTCGGATAAGTCAGCACGGGCAGCGAAATCTCCATCGTGAGCACGTTGTGCGGATTGAAGCCGGCATCGACACGCTGCAATTGTGCGAAGCTCTTGATCAACAAGCCGGCGCTGGTCAGGAGCACGAGCGCGAGTGCCACTTCGGCAATTACCAGGACATTGCGTGCGACGTTACGCCGTGTGCCTTCAGTCGAGCCGCGGCCGCCTTCTTTCAGCGCTTCGCTCAACTGCGGACGTGCCGTCGTTAGCGCCGGCACCAGACCGAAAAGCAACCCAGTGAGGACTGTTACGCCCAACGTCACGAGCAGCACACTCGAGTCGATATTGACTTCCTGGAGCCGCGGGACGGTTTGCGCGCCGATGCGTTTCAAAAGATCGACTCCCAAAAATGCGAGCAGCACACCAATGGTGCCGCCGCCAAGTGCGAGCACAACGCTCTCGCTCAGCACCTCGCGCAAAATCGCGAGCCGCCCGGCGCCGAGTGCGACACGGATCGCCATCTCGCGTTCACGCGCCGCGGCACGCGCGAGCAACATGGTCCCGAGGTTGGCGCACGCGATCAGCAGGACGAGCGCTACGGCCGCGAGCAAAATGAGCAGCATCGGACGCACCGAGCCGGCAGCCAGATCCTGCAGGGGAAGGACGTCGGCGCCAAAGCTGTCACCATTCGGATAGCGGTTCGGATTTTCGCGCCGCATCTGCGCATTCACTGTTTCAATTTCCGCCTGCGCAGATCGGAACGTCGCGTCCGGCTTTAGCCGCGCGACGGCGAGAAGACCGCGCGAATAACGAATCTGGAGTTGCTGCGGCGTGAAGGCGAGCGGCGTCCAGAGTTCCGTTCGCTCGGAGAAGGTTGCTACCGCGACGTTGTAGAGCTGGATCGGAAAATCGAACGACTCCGGCATCACGCCGACAACCGTGCAGCTGCGCCCATCGAGCAGGATCAGCTTACCGATAATATTCGGATCGGAGTTGAAGCGGCGCTCCCACAAGCGTGCGCTGATTACAACGACGTCGTCGTGACCGGGCTGGCATTCTTCCGGAGTGAATGTCCGGCCACGCAACGGTGACACCCCAAGGGCATCAAATACTCCCGATGTGACGACTGCTGCCGCAAATCGCTCCGGCTGATCAGCGCTCGCGAGGTTGTAGTTCGCCGTCGTGAACGCGCCTATTTTTTCGAAACTGCCGACGCGCTGTTGGTAATCGACAAATTCCGGTGCCGACATCGGGATCTTCTCGAGTCCCTGCGCGTGGAAATGCTGCAGGATCAGCGCAAGTCGTCCCGGCTGATGGAACGGCAAGGGCCGAATCAGCAATGCGTTAACGAGGCTGAAGACGGCGGTGTTCGCCGAAATCGCCAGCGCGACAGTGAGGACCGCGATGATGGTGAACGCCGGCGTTTTTGCCAGCGCGCGCAGGGCAAGGCGGACGTCCCGGATCATTGTCGCCTCGCTACAAAATCGCCAGGGCGAGCATTAGCAGCAGGATAATGATCGCTGCTCTCATGGTAGAGTTAGCGGTAACTTGTCAGGCCGCCATCCGGTCTTCTACGACGCGACCGTCAAAGAGATGCACCGTTCGATCGGCATGTTCCGCGAACCGCTGGTCGTGCGTGACCATGCAGATGGTCGCGCCGTTGGCGTGCAATTCCTTGAGCAAATCCATGACCGCTTCGCCGTTGCGCGAATCGAGGTTACCGGTGGGCTCGTCGGCCAGAAGGATCGCCGGTTTGCCGGCAAGCGCGCGCGCGACCGCGACACGCTGCTGCTGACCACCCGAAAGCTGACTCGGCAAATGTTTGGCACGATGTCCCATCCCGACGCGCTCGAGCGCTTCGCTCACGAACTGTTTGCGCTCAGCGCCAGGCATCCCGCGATAGGTCAATGGCAGTTCGACGTTCTCATAAACGGTGAGATCGCCGATCAGGTTAAAGCTTTGGAAAATGAAACCGATCTCGCGATTGCGGATCCGTGCGCGCTCCGGGAACGAAAGGTTCGCCACCTCGGTTCCTTTGAGCTGGTAACTGCCCGCGGTCGGCGTATCGAGCAGACCAAGAATCGAAAGCAGCGTCGACTTTCCGCAGCCTGATGGTCCGGCGATCGAGATGTATTCGCCCGTCCGGATATCGAGGTGAATTCCGGAAAGCGCATGCGTCTCGACCTCATCGGTCAGAAACACTTTCGTCACGCCATCGAGGTGAATGAGTATCGATCCGTTCGCGTGACCGCGAGCCGGCGAGGTGGTGGTTTCGGTAGTTGTCATAGGTTAGGTGGTGTGGGTTGAGGCAAAGGGTTAGTTCAAGCGGATGCGATCGTGCGCATCCATCGAGCTGGTGTCGGATAGAATGACCTGGTCGCCCGGCTGCAGCCCGCTCACGATCTCAATCGTATTCACTGAGCTGCGACCAAGTTTGACCGGTGTCCGGACCGCTTCGGAGCTGTTCGGCACGAGTTTGAACATACCGACGGTGTTGTTCTCCTGGCCGAAGGCTGGGCGACCGACGTAGACCACATCATCTAGACGCTCCAGCTCGATCGTTCCGTCTACGCTCAAGTCAGGTCGCGCGCCTTTCGGCAGCTCGCCGTCCAGCGCGACATCAACCGTAACGGTCCCCTGCTCGACCGCGGGATCGACTCGAGTGACGTGTCCTTCAACCACGCCGTTGCGGGTGTCGATCGAAGCTTTCTCGTTGAT
The DNA here is from genome assembly GCA_045809945.1 of Chthoniobacterales bacterium. Classification (GTDB taxonomy): domain Bacteria; phylum Verrucomicrobiota; class Verrucomicrobiia; order Chthoniobacterales; family UBA10450; genus CADDYX01. The sequence goes on along the minus strand of JBJMWW010000065.1, from coordinate 10,171 downwards.
CTGAATGTCTTTCGCCTGCGTCTCCGCGATCTTGACCTGCGCCTTCAACTTCGTCGGATCAGCGACCCGTGCGATGTTCGTTCCAGCCTTGACCTGTTGACCAACATCGACCGGCAATTGCTGGAGCACGCCAGTGAATCCGGCACGGACTTTGAGCTGCTCCATCTGCCCCTTCTTCATCGCGGCGTTCGCTTTTGCCTGGTCGACCGCAGCCTGTTTCGCAGCGATCTGCGGCTCGATGTTATGCCGTGCGAACTCCAATCGTTTGTGCTCGATCTGGTCACGCTCCGCGAGGTCAAGCGTCTTGATCTTCGAAGTCTTGTGCACGAGATCGGCAACCAGGCCGTTCTTTGCGAGCTGGTCGTTGGTCTCGTCTTCCATTTTTGCCTGCTCGTATTCCGAATGGACCTTGGCGGCATTCGATTCCTGCTCGAGCAACTCCCGTTGCAGCGTCGCCTGCAGTGTCGTCAGTTCTGCTTGCGCAGCGGCGTATTGCGAATCGGCATCATGCGACGCCTGCTCTACTTCAGGACTGGTTAGTTCAACCAGCACTGAGTCCGGCTCAACGTGAGCACCAGGGCGGATAACAATCTTGTCGACGCGCGCATCAGTCCGCGCCGCGATCCAGCGAATCTCTTCAGGCACCAGCGTGCCGAGGCCGCGCACCTGCCGCACCATCGGACCGCGCTTTACCGTGTCGATCCAGACGGTTGAGCGATCGAGCGTCGGCACAGCCGGCTTCAGGCGCGAGAGAGCGAAGGTAATGACGAGCAGAGCGAGCAGTCCGCCTGCGATCATCATCAACCGCTTTTTCTTTTTCTTCCGGGCGACGTCGGGACGCGCAATGTCCATCGTGGAGGAGGTGGACGTAAATCCGGCGGGCCTCACAATAGTACTATCGGGTTTGTTTTCGGCTGCGCGTTGAACAGTCACGATTAGAGAGTGAACGCGCGCAAGATGTGCATAACTGCGCTCGCGCTGTTAATCAACGGCACAATCACTGTGAGCAGAATCACGCCGAACAATGCGGCTTCCGTCGCAAATGCGCGGGGCGCTTCGTATTTGAAATAGCCGCCGCTCAAGTCGCGATAACGAACCTTGCCGCCGCGCGGGCCAAAGTCATCGATCGAGCTGCTGCGGAAAGCACAATCGATTTTCGGCGTCGCAAAACGACCCCTGCGGCTGCGTGGTTCGTGGTTCTGAGGAGTTGGTTTCATAATTCTATTCTCCGGTGTGATGCCGGAGGCCCACACTTTGGATTCAAATGTTTTTGGTTGGCGGCAGCCCCTATTGCAAAGCGCGTGCCAAGGCGTTTTGAAGAGTTACATCTCGCTCACCGAGAAGCATTAATGAAGGAGACTCGAAATTCGTTAGTACGGCGAGAACGCCGTTTTCGGGATTTTGATGTCCCGCTTTCGGGACGATTATTTCGGCAAACGCAAGAGGGCTTCGACACCGCGTTGACCATTGCGATTCGCGAGCGTCAAAGAGCCGCCGTGCGCTTCCGCAATTTGGCGACTGAGCGCGAGACCAATGCCGGAACCGCCGGGCTTGGTCGTGAAAAACGGCACGAATAAATTCGTGGGATTCATGATGCCCGGGCCGGTATCGCGCACATAAAGTTCGACGCATTCACCTGCTTCGCGCCAGCCGGTAGAGACGGTGCCGTCTGTCTCGAGCGCAGCGTCGGCGGCATTGTGCAAAATGTTAATCAGCAACTGCTCGACCTGCGCGGCGTCGGCATCGATGACGACATCCGGCCCATTTGCAACCAGGACGGGCAATCGCGTTTCCAAACTGGCGACGCGCCGCACCAGCTCCGCGATATTTACCGGTTCCTTCTGCGGAGGCGGCAACCGGGCGAGGCGCGCATACGCCTGCATGAAGCGACTCAGCGAATCGGCCCGCGTCGCGATGACGTTTAGTCCGCTGCGGGCGTCATCCTTCCAGTCGGCGGGCAACTGATCCCGTCGGATCATTGTCTCCAAACTGCCTGCGATCGATTTGATCGGCGCGAGCGAGTTATTCATTTCGTGGCCAATCACGCGCACGAGGCGCTGCCATGCGTTTCGCTCCTCTTCCCGCAGCGTACGACTGAGGTCGGTCAGGACAACGAGTGAGTGTGGCAGGCCGTGCTCGCGAAATGTGCTCCGCCGAATTCCCCATCTGCCGGTGTGCCCGCGAAAGTTTAGCGTTAGCGGAGCGTCCTGGTCCGCATCGAGACAGATGTCGAGGCCGAGATCGCCCGCGCGCCGGCCTAACAACTTATCAATCGGCTGGCCTAACAAATTCTCGCCGGCGCGATTCACCAGACGCAGCCGCCGATCGGGATCGAACGTGAACACGGCGACGTCGATCTCGGCCATGATCGTCCGCAACAACGCGGTCGCCTCGAACGCGCCGAGTCGCTGCACGCGCAACGTTTCGCCGAGAGAATTGATCTCGAGCAGCGCTTCGCCAAGCGAGTCGTTCTCCCTCGCCCCGCGCGCACGAATCGAATAATCGCCTTCGCGCAACGCGGCGAGCAGATTGGTGATTGTCTGGAGCGGCCGAATGACATGCTCGCGGGCCGCCGCGATCGACATGGCCGCGAATCCGATGAACAGCGTGAGCGTCCATTGCAGCTTCGCGCTGTAATCGCCGAACCAGAGCAGGCATAGCGCAACGATCGCCGCCGGAATCACGGCGCTCGTCATGAGCCACGTCAGCCGGGTTTCGAACAGAAGACGATGCCGCAGTTTGGCTTTAGAGGCCATACTGCTGCAGCCGCCGATAAAATGCGCTGCGACTAAGTCCGAGTGCTTCCGCTGCCTTGCGCGCATTCCCATCGTGGCGCGCCAGCGCTTTCTTGATCAGGAACGCTTCCACTTCCTCGATCGTCATGTCTTCAAGACTCCTGCTTTCACCGGCAGCACTTGTCAGACCAAGGTCGTTCGACTTGATCTGCGGAGTTTGCGTCATCAGGACCGCGCGCTCGATCACGTGGTCCAGCTCGCGGACGTTGCCGGGAAACTCATGCCGCATCAGCGCGTCCCGCGCTTTCTCTTCGAATCCGGTCAGGTCTTTGCGATAGCGCTTCGCGTGCTGACGCAGAAAATGATTCGCCAGCGGCATGACGTCCTCGCGCCGTTCGCGTAGCGGCGGGAGATGAACCTCGATGGTGTTCAGGCGAAAGAGGAGATCGCGACGAAATTTTCCTGCTTCCACTTCGTCGTGCAGGTTCGCATTCGTCGCGGATATGATCCGAACACTCGCGTGCAGCGTTTTCGATGAGCCGACGCGCTCGAACTCGCCCGTCTCGATCACGCGCAGCAATTTTGACTGCTGGTTCATCGGAATGTTCGCGATCTCGTCCATGAACAGCGTGCTCTCGTCGGCCAGCTCGAAACGTCCGGCGCGATCTGTCTTCGCGTCGGTGAACGCACCTTTGACATGACCGAAGAGTTCGCTTTCGAACAACGTCTCCGACAATCCACCCATGTTCACGGTGATCATCGAGTGCGACGCCCGTGGCGAAAGTGCGTGCAACGCTTGTGCAACCAGACCTTTGCCGGTGCCGTTCTCGCCGGTGATCAGCACGTTCGCGTCAGAAGGTCCAACGCGCGAGACGAGTTCAAGCACCGGCCGCATCCGTGGCGATTCCGCAATCAGGTTCGGTGCCGTTCCACGTAGCAGCTGATTCGCTGCCTCGAGCCGCCTTCCTTTGCGCAACGCTCCCGCCAGTTCGATTTGCGTCCGCACAATCGCGAGCAACCGCTCGTTATCCCACGGCTTGGGAACAAAATCGCGCGCCCCGCGTTTCATCGCCTCGACCGCGAGATCGATCGTCGCCCATGCGGTCATTACGACAATCGGCAACGTGTTGTCGACCGCCTGGATTTTCGGGATCACCTCGAGACCTTCCTGCCCCGAAGTCGTGTCGCGCGTGTAGTTCAGGTCCATCATCAGCAGCGCGTAATCGCGTTTATCGAGCGCTTGAAAGATTCCGGCGAGAGAAGTCACCGCGTCGGTCTGATGTGCCGCGCCCTTGAGCAGAATGCGTAATGCCTCCAGCACATCGGGCTGATCATCCGCAATAAGAATCCGCGCCACGCGCTACTCTCAACCGCGTTTCACACGCGGTGTCAACGTTGACGCCGCTGCGCGATCGACTACCTGCTTCTTCCATGCGCTCGCGTTCACACAGCGAAGTGTCGCTCCTCACCGCGATTTGCATCGTCATCGCGAACATGATCGGCACCGGCGTGTTCACGAGCCTCGGATTCCAAGTCGGCGACCTGCCGAGTGGCTTTGTGATCGTCGTTCTTTGGACAATTGGTGGGGTCTGCGCGTTGTGCGGCGCGCTTTCCTACGCTGAGCTCGGCGCAGCGCTGCCACGCTCGGGCGGCGAGTACCATTTCCTGCGCGAAATTTACCATCCGGCCGTTGGTTTTCTCGCCGGATGGATTTCGGCGACCGTCGGATTCTCCGCGCCGGTCGCGATCGCTGCCGTGCCCTTCGGAACGTACCTCGCAGGTGTTTTCCCTGGCATCAACAGTCTGCTTTTATCACTTGCGGTGGTGTGGGTCTGTACTGCTGCGTTGCTTTGGAATCTGAAGCTCGGCAGCGTATTTCAGATCTCATCAACTGTTCTCAAAGTGGCGCTGATCGTTGCGATGATCGTCGCCGGATTCGCCGCTGTCAGTGCCTTGCCGGTCAAGTTCACACCGATCAAAGGCGATGCCGGACTGATTGTAAGCGCGCCGTTCGCGGTCAGTCTTTTCTGGGTGATGTACGCGTATTCGGGTTGGAACGCGTCGACCTATATCACGAGCGAGCTGCGTAATCCTGCGCGAAACATTCCGCTGTCGCTCACCATCGGAACTGTCGTCGTCGTTGTCCTCTACGTCGCGATTAACGCCGCGTTCCTGCGCACCACACCACCTGCTGAGATGATCGGCAAGCAGCAGGTCGCGCTCATTGCCGGCGAGCACATCTTCGGCAAGACCGGCGGCAAAGTGATGGCGTGTCTCATTTGCCTAGGACTCGTCTCAACGGTCAGCGCGATGATGTGGATCGGGCCCCGTGTTACGGCGAGGATGGGCGAAGATTTTCAGGCGTTGCGCTGGCTCGCGACGCGCAATAGCGCCGGCGTTCCGACAATCGCGATCCTCGCGCAGTTTGCGATCGTGAACCTGATGCTTTTCACCGCGACATTTCAGTCCGTCGTGAATTACGTCCAATTCGCGCTCACCCTTTGCTCGGCGCTCACTGTCCTCGGCGTCTTCGTCTTGCGCTGGAAACGTCCGGATCTGCGGCGGCCCTATCGCGTCTGGGGTTATCCCGTCACGCCGGCGATTTTTCTCGCGATTAGCGCGTGGATGCTGTGGCATCTGATCGCCGAGCAGTCTACGCGAATCCCATCGCTGCTTGGCCTTGCCACTGCCGCCTTCGGACTCGTGATCTATTTTCTCTCGCCAAAAAACGCGGTGCGCGCCACCTGACGCATGCTGAAGCGTTTGGCGATTTTTCTCTTCGCGTCGGCCTTGAGCGGATTCGCTCAGCCGGCAACGATTGACGAGACGGCAAAGCTCCTCGCCGGAATTCCAGTCAGCGGTCCGCTCGCGCCGCTCATGCAAACGCCGGGCTGGCAGGAGCACGCGTCCGCGATGGAAGATGCCTGGGCTAAGAAAACGCGGCGGCAGATCGAGCCGATCAGCGCCTGGATGCAGAACAACGCGCCGCAAGCATACAATTGGAACGGCACGGTGTATTACATGTTCAGCGGCCCGGACGCTCTTTACGCGAACGTCTTTTTTCCGCGCGCCAACACTTACATTCTCGCCGGACTCGAGCCGATCGGGAATATTCCGGACCTGACGCAGGTGTCGCCCGACGCGATCGGGCCGCAGCTCGCCGCGTTGCGCGGTTCGATGGATACGATCCTGAAGTTCCAGTACTTCATCACCAAAGACATGCGCGCTGGCCTCGGCGCGGGGCAAATCAACGGCACGTTGCCGATTCTCTACGTTTTTCTCGCGCGGCTCGGCTACACGATCAACGAGGCGGTCCACGTGAGTACGCCGGCTGACGGCGTGAAGATCACGTTCAGCGGCAACGGCACACCGCCGCAGACGCTTTATTATTTCAGGACCGATCTCGCGGGTGGCGGCAGCAAATTCCTTGGATGGTGTGCCGCGCGCGGTCCAGGCATGTCGTTGCTCAAAGCCGCCTCCTACCTGATGCACACCGAGGGATTTTCGGGCGTGCGCAATTTCCTGCTCAACAACAGCCGCATCATCATCCAGGACGATTCCGGTATACCGCTCCACGCCTTTCCAAAAGGCTGGCGGGTCGATTACTACGGCCGGTATGTGAAGCATCCGGAGTTTGAAAAGTATTGGCAGCCCGATCTGGCCGCGATGTACGAGCAGAACCCGCCGTCGGAACTGGGCTTCGGTTTCGGCTATCACTGGCAAAAGGAGCGGGGCCTCCTGATGGTCTGCAGGCGCGACGCTCCGCCGCGCGCTACTCTTGTCGAGCCCGCCCCAACAGCAGCCGCAAAAACTGCGCGTCCGAAAAAGAACCGCCATTCGCCTGCCGGACAATAATCAACTGCATCGACGGAACGACGTAGAGCCGCTGGCCTAACGAACCGATGCAGGCGACCAGATCGCTGGGGGCATCGCGACAGAGACACGCGCCGTTCCAATTCTGGGTTTTGCGATCGAGCGCTCGCTCGTAATCGACCTCGCTGCCATTGGGCGCCGCGCGATTATTCCACCAGCCAAACGCGAACGCCCGATTCACCGGCGAACCGCGCCAGGTTTGCGCGAGCAGCGTCGAGGAAACAACCGGCGAACCATTTGCCAGCACGAGTCGTCCGATCCTGGCCCATTGACGCGCGGTGAAAGCGAAGCCGGTTGCGAGCAATGGATTTCCGCGGCGATCGGGCAGATAACGCTGCGGACCGAGTCCGAGCCGGCTAAGCACGCGCCGCTCCAGAAAGCGCGTCGGTGACTCGCCATGCAGTTTCGCCTTCAGCACCTCGTAGAAAACCTGCAGTCCGGTCGGGCCGTAGGTAAACAACGTTCCCGGCTCGCCGAGCACGCGACAACTCAGCGCGATGGAATCGCGATCAATTGCCTGCGTGTTCTGAATGTAAAACGCCGGCTCGAGTCCGGCTGAAAAATCGAGCAGCTGTCGAATCGTGATCCGTGATTTGCGCGGATCGGATTGCCACGCGCTGATCGTATTCGCGACCGGCTCTTCGAGATTCAACAGGCCCTCTTCAGCCGCTCCGAGCGCAGCGAGATTCCAGAACGCTTTCGTGCCGCTGTAGATCCTTCGCGCCGCGTTCGGTCCTTCGCCATCTGGATATTCCTCGAGCAACGTTTTGCCGTTTTGAATTACGAGCAGCGCAGCGCCGCGACGTGCGCGCGAGTAGTGACCAGCGGCAGCTACGTCAAGCCCTGCCGCTGATTCCGCAAGCAGCGCGACTGCCGCGATTGTAATCCGGAGCGTCAATTCAGCTTGTAAACTTCGGCGAGTGCGACGCCGGTCGTGCGGTTCGCACCGCGCAAAATTGATGTGTATTGACCCGGCGACAGCGTCGTCAAAATCGCCGACTCGCTATCGTGCCTTGGCGCCATTCCCGTCGCTTTGATCGCATCCCGATTCGGAGCGTCGCCCCAATTGTCGTTCGCGATCAGGAGCGCGCCGTTGGCGTCATGCAGCTCGAGCGTTGGATCCTGCAGCGGATTGAAAACATTGCGCGCCGCGAGCTCCGGGCCGAGCGCCCGGAAAAGCACCTGTTTTGGTTCGCTGCCGCCAATGATCAGACCGTCGATGAGCACGTCGTCGTCTGTCCCAACGTTTGCACGCACCGACAAGTTGCCGAGTTCGCCGCCCTGGTTTGGCTGAAGATCGAAAACTTCCGCGAGCGCTACGCCCGCCGTGCTGTTCGCGCCTTTGACGATCGCAGTGTAACGACCGGCTGGTAAATCCCGCACGATCGCCGCTTCGCGATCATCACTTGGCGCGAGACCGGTTGCTTGAATGTCGTTCTGCTGATCGGAACGCCAGTCGACGTTCGAAGCTACGAGTGCATCGCTCGCATCGTGCAACTCGATCGTTGGATCCTCCAATGCTCCCGACACTCGCTGTCCATTCGCGCGCATCGACGGTCCCATGCCGCGAACGAGCACGTGCTTCGCGTGGCTGCCGCTGATGATGAACCCGGCAATCGCCACGTTGTCGCCGGTCTGTGCGACAACGCGTCCGGAAATGTTCAGCAACTGCGCGGGCGACGGCGTTGTCGTGGGAGAAGGCGTCGGAGTTGCTGTTGTTGCGGGCGAAGGCGTGACGGTCGGAGTCGCCGTCGCTGTGGGCGTGACGGTCGCGCTCGGATTAGCAGTCGCACTCGGTGTCGGTGTCGGCGTGGATTTCGGCACGTCCGGGGAGGTATTGCGCAAAACCGCCGCCGCCGCTTCAAACAGGTGCGTGGTGACGAGGTCCGGCTTGGCATCTCCATCAAGATCACCGGCGGCGACGAACGCCGGATAATGCCACGTCGCGTTGCCGAAAGGCTCGAGCACGCCCGCTCGGTTGCCGGTCGAAACGAATGTGCCGTCACCGTTTCCGGTCAGCACCGTCACCGTGTGATCATTCAGATTGCCAACGGCGATGTCGCTCTTGCCATCACCGTCCAAATCGACTGCCACCAAGCCTTCCGGACCTGCACCGGTTTGGTAGCTCGCCGTCTTGGTGAAGTTGCCGTGGCCGTCATCTTGCAAAATCAGCACCTCGTTCTTGTTAAAATGCGCAACGGCAAGATCAATTTCGCCGCGACCGAAATCGGCCGCCACGAGCGACTCACCGCCGTCCTGGTTATCAAGCGTCTGCGTCACGGCCGGCGCGAACGTTCCATCGCCGTTACCTAACAAGACCGACAATCGCGTGTGCTTCCCCGAGTCGTCCGACGCGAAAAAATTTCCCGCGCCGAGCACAACGAGATCAACTTTGCCGTCGTGGTTGAAATCACCCGCGACGACGGAATCGGGATACGTGGCGACGGCGTAATTCACCGGCGCAGCGAACGCGAGATTGCCAGGCGTGCTTTGGTTCAGCAGCACCGCGACGGTGTTGTCCGCGAGGTTGGTGACGATGATGTCTGGCTTCTTATCACCGTTCACATCAGCAACGGCGACGGCCGTCGGGTTGGTTCCGACCGCGATTGGAATTGAGGTTTGAAATGTGTGATCGCCGTTTCCTTTTAAGATCGAGATGTTGTTATCGACTGCGTTCGCGGTCACCACATCGTTCTTGCCGTCACCATCGAGATCGGCCGCGGCCACACCGGTTGGACGACGTCCGTCGACGTAGAATTGTTGTTCGGTTTGGAATGTGCCGTCGCCGTTTCCCGCAAGCACAGCAATCGCGCCGCGCGTGTTCACCGAAGTTGTTTGCGGGTTGATCGAAGGCACCGGCGGGAGCTGCCCGTTGATGGCCGGCTCAATCGGCGTGTTCCACGTCGTGACGATCAGGTCGAGTTTTCCGCTGTTCGTCAGGTCGGAAAGTGTGACGCCGACCGCATTCGTTGCCGGCTCGTTGCTGGGAATTGTCGTGACGGGAAACAACGGCGGAATCGGGCCAAAATCGCCGTCCCCATTGTTCAACAGAACAGTCATGTAATTCGTGGTGCTGAATCCCCCCGCGGTGCCGATCGCAATATCGGGCGCGCCATCGTTGTTTAGATCCGTGACGATGACACCTTCGTCCTCGGTCTGCGGCAACGGGTAAATCGTCGGCGACTGAAATGTGCCGTCGCCGTTACCCCGCAAGATCACGAGCGTCGCGCCGTACCCGGTGTCGACGACAAGATCGACATGTCCGTTCTTCGACAATTTCGAGGCCGCGATTTGTCCCAGCCCATCGCCGCCGGACTGATGCTGATCGATCTCAATCGTCCCGGTAGAAACGAACGCGCCTGTGCCGGTGCCTAACAGCACGTCGACACGCGCACCGTTGATATTCAGCGCAACGTCCAACTTGCCGTCGTCATTGAAATCGCCGACTGCGAACGAATTGATGCCGTTCGCCAACGTGACGAAGACGCTGATCGGCTCCGTCCAGACGAGGTAGGCTGGCAAGAATGTTCCGTCGCCGTTGCCTAACGAAAGATACAAGCCGT
>JBJMWW010000064.1:0-13848 GCA_045809945.1 Chthoniobacterales bacterium | reverse complement strand
CGACTTGAAGACGAGATCCTGCGGCGGGTAACCGGTAATCGCGAGCTCCGGCGTGATGACGAGTTCCGCGCCGGCAGCGGCGAGCCGATCGTAGGCAGCGACGATCTTGTCGTAGTTGCCGGGTAAATCGCCAACAGTCGAGTTGATCTGCGCGAAACCGATTTTCATCGCGTGCCGCAGCTTATGTGCAGCCGACGCAGCGACAACGGCTTTTGGGCGCGCTAGCGGCGACGCGGCGCCAGGTCAGCGGGCGCGGTGTTTTTGTAACCGCCGTTGAGCGCTTCGTCCGCGCCGGTCACGAAGACCTTGCCCCACTCGATGATGCCGGCGGCGAGAAACGCCAGAAAGGCGCATATGAGCACTTTCTGGATGAATGTTGCCTGCATCATTCGCCTGATTTGAGCAGGAGAAGTGCCAGTGAACCGATTATGGGCAAACGCCCACGGCCTTACCAGAAACCCCATTGGCGTGTCTGCATGATCCAGAGGCCAAGGAAGAGATTCGTCGCGGCGTGGGCGACTACGCATGACGTGAGGCTTTTCGTCCAATACGCAACGCAGTTGTAGAGCACCCCGCAGATTAGCGCTGCCGGCCAGTCGGGCAGCGCATGCGTGAGCATGAATGCGATGGCGACGACGGCGAACGAGGGCCACGAAAACGAGCCAAACGGTACTCGCACGAAATCGTTGCTGATCAGATAACGGAGCAGAAAACCGCGCCAGAAGATCTCCTCGATGAGCGGAACGACGATGACGAGTCGGGCGAAGCGGAAAACGACGTTCGTCCAATAAAGAGGCAAACGATCTGCAAAAATTTCGGGGTTGTATCCGCTTGTCCGCGCAGTGGCCCCGAAAAACGCCTGGGGCGAAATCCAAATGACGAAGACGACGACTCCGACAACCGTCGCGATCCAGATCCGCCTTGGCAACGCGATCGCATACTCAGATTTGTAGAAGAGCAGCACCGCGCCGCAGACGACCGTTTGCAGCGGATATATCCAGAACTCCGCCGATTCGAGCCAGAATCCCGTGCCGACAGACTTGAGCAGACTGTTCAGTGCGAGAAATCCGAGGAAAACCGCCATCGGGGCGACGTAGGCGGCGGTGATCCGCTTTCGCGTAAAATCCATTTCCGGTACGGGCCCGCTCACGCTACGATGTTGTCAGCGATGCATCCGGCCGACGGCAAGTCCGAACCGTCTGAAATCGATCCGGAGAAGCTTTCGAAACTCCTCGAGATCGAACTGATGCAGAAACGCGCCCGCTGGCAAAAGGTGGCCGCGCAGCGGAGGGCCTTTCGCGCGCTCGCGTTTTTATTCCTGCTCCTTGTAATCGCCGGCGCGATCGCCGCCTACTTTGTCGTAGCGAGCCATAGATGAAGACCGCCGCACTTCCGGATGGCCTGACCGGCGACCTGATCACGCTGCCCGATGGCCAGATCCTCGCCTGCAATCAGCGTTTCGCGGAGATGTTCGGCTTCAAGTCCGTCGACGAGGCGAAATCGGAGAATGTACGTTCGCTGCTGCGCAGCCGCAAACAAGCTGAGGAGTTGCTCGAGGCCATTCGTCAGGAGCAAACGATCGACGGTTACGAGCTCGAAATGCGAAGGCAGGATGGCGAGGCGCTTTATGCGATCGCGCGCATCGTCGGTGAGTTCGGCAAAGGGGGCCAACTCGAGCGAGTGCGCGTTCATCTTTTCAACGACACCAAGCGTAAAAGTGTCGAGCGCCAACTAGTTCAAGGACAAAAGATGGAGAGTCTGGGCACGCTCGCCGGAGGTATCGCGCATGATTTCAACAACATCCTCGCGATCATTCTCGGGTCGGCCAACCGGCTAGAACGCGGCGCGGCCAAGCCAGAAGAGCTCCCACGCGCAATTCAAGCGATCAAAGACGCGGTCGAACGGGGCGCAACGCTCGTGCAACAGTTGCTCACCGCAGCGCAACAGAGCGACACTCGTCTCGAACCATTTGAGCTCACGGCGCTGATCGTTGCCACGGCCGACATATTGCGGGCTGCGTTTCCGAAGACGATCGCGTTCGATTTCGATCTCGATCCGGAGTTACCGCCTGTCGTAGGCGATCGAAATCAACTGCATCACGTCCTGCTCAATATTTGTGCAAATGCGCGCGATGCGATGGCGAACGGCGGCACGCTCTCGATCTGCACACGAGTCGCACCATCGCAGGAGGTGGCGGCGCAGTTCACCGGCAGCGAAGCGCGCGACTACGCGTTACTCGAGGTGCGCGATACAGGAATCGGAATGGCGCGCGAGGTACGCGCCCACATGTTCGAGCCGTTTTTCACAACGAAAGAGCGCGGGAAGGGCACGGGCCTGGGGCTGTCTGTGGTTTACGGTGTTGTAAATCATCACGGTGGGTTCATCGACGTGGAAAGCGAGCTCGGCTCCGGCACGACCTTCCTGATCTATCTTCCGTTGGCTCGGTTCCCTGCGGAACGGAGTGCCGGCATGCCCGGCCCATTCGCCGACGAAGGAGAACAACAAACTATTCTGCTCGTTGAAGACGAACAGATGCTTCGCGAACTGGGCGTCACATTCCTGGAAGCCGAAGGCTATCGGGTGCTCACAGCGTGCGACGGCGTGGAAGCGGTGGAAACATTTGAAGCGCACCGCGACGAGATCGGCCTGGTGGTTTGCGACCTTGGCCTGCCGCGGATGAACGGTCACGAAGTGTTCCTGAAAATGAAGGAGTCACGGCCAGCTGTGCGCGTGATTGTCGCGAGCGGTTACCTCGACCCGGCGGTTCGTTCAGATATTCTTCGTGCCGGCGTACTTGATACAATTCAGAAGCCGTACGATTTCCGCGATCTTGTCGCGAAAGTCCGCGAGGTGGTCGGGCCGCCGCGCAAGCTCGAAGAACACCCGCAGCTTTTTTAGTGCGCCGATTTACGGCACGATCGTTATGCCACCGGGCTTCGGTCCTTCGACAAACGCGCTGTCGCTCTTCCGCTTGTTCATCACGAACGTGTTGTTGTTGCCGAACCGTGCCCACGGCCCTTGCGGCACTTCGCTAAACTCGACGAATCTCCAGTCGGTCACGTCCGTCTCTTCGAGTCCGAGATAATCCCGAATCGCAGGCGAAACGTCGAGACCAGCGCCTTTGTTCAGGTTCGGCTTCGGCCGCTCGTCACCGAAAACGTACTGCCAATGATCGGTCCGAAATGGGCCGGCATCTTCCCACTGTGCGTAGGCGACGCGGTTACCTTTTCGAATCGCAACCCAGCGGCCTTTGCAGACCGATACCGCCGGACCTTGATATGCTTGTTTGAACCACGGCACGACTTCCGGCGCTTCAGGCTTGTGCCCTTCCCTCGCCTTGTCGCTGTAGGGCAACGCGCAGTAAAACGGATTCTGCTGCGGCGTGAACTTGACGGGAATGTAATCGTGCCGGTTCCGCGGATCAGGATCATCCATACCGCCGTAGTTCTTCGCCCAATCCTTGTCCCACGAGCTCGACTTGTTCGGCGTTGGATTATTCGGCGTCGGCTTTTCGCCAATCCAAAAAACGGTTGTTACGATCTGCGATTTCCAGGGAAAACGTTGGTTCGCAGATTGGCTGCGCGGCGGGTCGATCCTCGGAGCCACCGCGTAGGGATCGAGCGTCAGCAGTTTGTTTTCTTTCGATTCGGCCGACGACTTCTTCGTCACTTTTTGCTTGGCAGGTGGAGCCGCGGCCGGCGCGCTATGAGTGAACAGCGCCGAAGCCGACGAAAGCAAAACAGCAATTGTGTGAGTGATTGTCCCCGGTTTCATCCTTAACAAGCGCGCCAAGCGAGGCGCGTTGTATCAAAAACGTCTACTAATTAATCGATTCGGCGATGCCGAACGCGTGCAGACAGTAGCTGAAAATTACTGTTCCGCAACCGATCGCCGGGCACGATCAACGAGCGCTTTTTCTTCAGGGAGCAGCTTCGTCCGCTCGCCGAGATCGAGAAACTCCTTCGCCCGCGTTTTGTCGCCGGCCGCGACGAGCATCACGCCGTAATAGGCCGCGATCTGAGGCTGCCGCCGCTGATCTTCGGAGAGCGTTTCCATCGTTTGCAGCGCCTTCTTTACGTCGCCATTATCGAACAACGAAAAGGCGTAGGTCGAAACGTAGGCGGGATTGTGCGGGTCCTTCTGGTAAACTTCGCGCGCGAGATCACGGCCACGCGCCGCGTTGATTTTCAGCAGAAGCGACAACTCGGCGACGTTGTTTTTCACGTTGTCATCTTCCGGATGCCTCTCGAGCTGACGAATTAGAACGCGATAGAGGTTCGCGGTGTCGTCGGTGCTGGCGAAATGCTGATACAACGTGCGCAACGCTTCGTCGCCCTTCACTTCATCTTTCGTCGCAGCCCAAAGCAGATCGATCGATTCCGATTGCCAGTTCCATTTCGCGACTGTCTCCGCGAGCAGCAAAGCGGTCCGCGTATTCCCCGTCACCTTCCGCACGGCATCGGCCCATGGCGCCTTTGCGTCCGAATCCTGGCCGAGCTCGCGATACGCACGCGCCGCGAGGGCCGTGCGCAGAAAATCGAGCGTGCCCCAGTTCCCCGCTTTCGTCAGCCGGAGCAGCCCGGCCCAATCGTTCGCGGCAACGTAGGAATCCGCCAGCGCGATCGGCACGGCGTGGCCGCTGACCAGCTCCGACGGCAATTTCGCCGCCCACGCGATCGCGTCCTGCGCCATCCGATTCGCGTTCAGCCAGCTAATCAACGCCGCAATTGCTTCGCGGTTATCACCGACGGAATTCTGCAGCTCGCTCAGAAATTGAGGAAACGTCGGATCGGCTGACGCCTTCAGCGCAGATAACAAAACCAGGCGATCCGTGAACTGACGATCCGGCATCGCATCCAGCTCGCGGGCAAGCTTGAGTGCTTCATCGAAATCATTTCGCCGAATTGCATTTTCCGCGAGGTGACGTGTGACCTCGAGGCGGAATGCCGGATCTTTCCGCAGCTCGAGCAGCGTCTCTCGGCCACGTTCGCTCATCGCGCGGTCGTTCGCGTTCAAACGCAACGCCGCCAGACGCATCGCATAATCTTTGTTCGTCGGGTCGAGGCGCAGCGCTTCCGACAATTCGCGCTCCATCTCAACGCCGTGGCGTTGCGCGTATGCAATGTCCGCGAGGAGCGCGTGATAATCGGCGCGATTCTTCGCCTCCGCCGGCAGTTTGCTCATCGCCAGGTCAGCTGTCGGCTTGTCATCGAAACGGACAGCGTCTCGCGCGAGCAGAATCAAATCCTCCGCCGTTGGATGGCCGAGATCAACGACGCGACGCCGCGCGTCGATCGCTGCGGCTGAGGCAGTCTTTTCGGCAACGCGGGCAAGCAGACGAAATCCTTCAGGGTTCTCCGGATCCAGTTGAATGATGCGTCGGGCATTCAAACTGGCGTGTTTGAAATCGCCCTGATTCGCGAACGCGTTGCCCTGCGCGATCAACTTCCGTTCCTGCCAGGCGCGAAAAGTACGATAGCCAAATACGCTCGCCACGCTGATGAGGACGATGACGGCAATCGACCAGCCGATGATCTTCAGCAGCGAACGTTCGACTTTCTCGTGTGGATTCTGCACAGTTGGTTGCGATGCTATGCTCGCAGGCGAATCTGTGCCAGCGACTCGACTAATGTCGAATTTTCATTCCCAGCAATCATTGCACCAGGGCGGGACTGTCGGCTCGTATTCTGCTCAATCAAAACGTTCTCGGCGCGCATGAATGACACAGCCACATTAAGCCCCACTAATGTCTCTGTGAGCGCCGATCACGCACGGCGCGTCGACTGGTTTGCGATCGTCATCGTCGGACTTGTCTGGGTCGAGCTCGTTTCGCGTTTGCGGTTCGAGTGGTCGGTCAATCCGCAGTACGGCTACGGCTGGACCGTTCCATTCCTCGCAGCGTACATTTTCTGGCGGCGAACGGAAACAGCGCCCGCGCCAGCCCCACCAAAATTCGGTTGGGCCGCGTTCGTGATCGCGATCGGCGCCGCGCTACTTCTCGCGCCCGTTCGCCTCGTTCAGGAAGCGAACCCCGACTGGCGGCTCTTGAGCTGGGCGATGGCCCTCGGCGTTGCCGCAATCACCGCAGCCGCCATTTATCTCGCGCGCGGTTGGCCGGGACTGCGACACTTCGCCTTCCCGATTTTGTTTTTCTTCGTCGCTGTTCCGTGGCCGACGCAAATCGAGCATCTCGTTATTCAAGGGCTGATGCGCGCCGACGCCGCAATCAACGTCGAGGTGCTGAATGCGATCGGCATTCCTGCCGTGCAACTCGGAAACGTCATCGAAGTCGGTTCGGGTTTTGTCGGCATCGATGAGGCGTGCACCGGCATTCGGTCGCTGCAGGCGACGCTGATGGTCTCATTATTTCTCGGCGAACTTTACGGCTTCAATGTTGTTCGCCGGCTCGTGCTCGTTGCCGCAGGCGCACTGCTCGCCTTCGTTTGCAATCTCGCGCGCACCTTCCTCCTCGTCTGGCTTGGCGCGGAGCACGGCATCGCATCGATCAAGAGCTGGCACGATCCGGCGGGGATGAGCATTCTCGTCGCCTGTTTATTTGGGCTCTGGGGCGTAAGCATGTTCCTGCGACGCGGCGGATCGACCGCGCCGACGCCGATCGCGTCGTTCGCCGCTGGCTTCAAAATCCCGCGATCGTTTGTCATCTCGGTCCTCGCGTTAACCGTCGCTGCCGAACTGGGCACCCAGCTTTGGTACGGGGCGCATGCAGCGCAAATGGCACGACTGAAAGCATGGCGGGTTGAATGGCCAACCGCTGCCAAGAATTGGCAAAACGTTCCGGTCGCCGAATCTGCGCAAGAGCTCCTGCGTTACAACGAAGGCGGCGGTGGTGCATGGTCGGATTCACACGATCGCAAATGGGCGATGTATTTTTTCCGGTGGCTGCCTGGTCGAACCGCCGGATTGTTCATCAAAAACCACCGACCGGACATCTGCCTTCCGGCGTCAGGAATGGTGCAACGCGGCGGCGCGCAGAATCGTCTGCTGAACGTGAACGGCATCACGTTACCGATGCGCTCGTATGTCTTCGATGACGGCCGCGAGACGCTCCACGTCTTCTACTGCTACTGGGATGGAACGCCCCCACAAACCGGCAACGCCGACGCCGAGAACTGGACACCCGCCGGACGACTCGACGCTGTCAAACGCGGCAAACGCGATGTAGGAACGCAGATGCTCGAGATCGTTGCGTGGGGTTACGACGACGATGCTGCGGCTGAAGCGGCAGCGCGCGAACAACTCAGCAAAATCGTCAAACCGAGTTGATGTTTCGCCGGCTGCTGCTGGTCCTGATCGTCACTGGCGCGCTCGCAGCTGAGGCACAACTCGCCACTCCAGAAGCCGCACCGCCACATTCGCTCACGGTCACGTTCTGGAACATCCAGTGGTTTCCGGGCCGACGGCCAAATGCGACGCACGGCGAAGAGCAACGCCAGGTCGCGGAAGTGCATCGCGAGATCGGGCACTTCCCGTCCGACGTGATCGCGATGGAAGAAGTGCGCGACTGGAACGCTGCCGCCGTCGCCGTGGAACCGTTGCACGGATTTCACGTCGACGTCTGTTCCACCTTTCCACCGCGCGAAGGTCAAACCGACACGCAGCAGGTCGCTATCACAAGCCGCCTGTGGCCGATCAGCGCATGGTCCGAGTTGTGGAAACCGGGCGCTGCCATCACGCCGCCGCGCGGCTTTATCTTCGCCGCTTACCAAATCGCGCCGCAGCAGGTAACGCTCGTCTACGCGCTACATCTCAAAAGTAACCGCGGCGAAATCCACGAAGACATGGCAATTCGCGGCGAGTCGATTCGCCAGCTCATCAATCACATGGCTGCGATAAAAAATGCCTACGAGAAAGTCGGCGCGATCACCTGGATAATCGGCGGCGATTTCAACACCGCGCCGGACGATCCGCGCTTTCATGCCGAAAAATCGACGGCGCAGCTGCTCACCAGTGGCTTCAACTGGTGCTGGCAAAACAAACCGTTTGCGGAGCGCATCACGTTGCCGCCGGATCAACGGTTTCCCGCCGCGTGTTTTGATCACATCTTCTACCGCGGCGCCGAACTCGAGCGGGCCTGGGTCAGCAACACATCGCCGCATGCGAGCGACCATCGCGCAATCAACGCCACGCTGAAGTTGCCGTGACTGGAGGGCGATGCTCCGTCATCGCCAGCTCGCGGCGACGGCAGAGCGTAGCCCTCCATCAATCGAGAAATTTTCCCGGATTCAGAATACCGTTCGGGTCGAGAGCGCGCTTGATCGTATGATGGAGCTCGCGTGAGACGTCGCTCGTTGCCTGCGGCCACCAACGTTTCTTGGCCAGCCCGATTCCATGCTCGCCCGTGATGACACCGCCCCACGCCAGCACCTGTTGAAATAAATCGTCGAGCGCGTGTTCGACCTGTTCACGGACCGATGCGTCGCGGTTGTAACGGTCCGCCATGATATTGACGTGAATGTTCCCGTCGCCGGCGTGGCCGAACGTCGCGACCGGAAATTCATACTTCGCCCGAAGTTCCTCGGCGAACCGGACCAGGTGAACGAGATGACTTCGTGGCACGACGATGTCCTGGTTCAGCTTCGTCAGGCCGGTTGCGCGCAGAGAATTGCTGAATTGCCGGCGCAACGCCCAAAGCCGTTCGCTCTCCGATTCCTTCGTCGCAATTTCCACATAGTTTGGCTGTCGTCCCTCTACCAGCTCGCGCAGATGCGCGATTTCGAGCGCGACCGTTTCCCGCTGGCCATCGACATCGACCAGCAGGTGCGCGTTCCCTTTCGGCACGTTGGCTGCCCCGACATCATGCCGCGCCGCTTCGAGCACGAAGGAATCGGCGATCTCGAGCGACGACGGTAGAAAACCGTGCGCGAAAATCTCCTGCACCGCAGCGGCGGCCTCCTCCATTTTGTCGAACGCAGCGGAAAGTGTGGCGCGCGCCGGCGGATGCGGAATCAAACGCACCGTGATTTCGGTCACAACGCCGAGCATTCCTTCCGAGCCGACAAACAAGCCTAACAAGTCGAACCCGGTTTTGTTTTTGTGCACGCGACCTCCGGTTCGCAGCACTTCGCCGTTGGCGAGCACGACTTCGAGTCCGACCACGTAGTTGCGCGTTACACCGTACTTCAGGCAGCGCGGACCACCGGCATTCGTGGCGACATTTCCGCCGATCGTGCAGTTGTCGAGGCTGGCCGGATCGGGCGGATAAAAAAGCTTCTGCTTTCGCGCCTCGCGCTGCAGTTCGCCGGTGATCACGCCCGGCTCAACCACCGCGACCGCATCGTCGAAGCTGATTTCCTTTATCCGGTTCATGCGCGCGAGCGAGAGCGCGATCCCGTGACGGACCGGCACGCAGCCGCCGACGTACCCATAACCTGCGCCGCGCGCCGTTACCGGCACGTTGCGCTCGTTGGCGAACCGTAGAACCGCGCTGACCTGCTCGGTTGTCTGCGCAAAGAGGACGACTTCCGGTTCTCCGTGCGCAAACCATTTGTCACCGGAATGCGCGGCGAGCGTTTCCGCGTCTTCAGCAACAAGATCGTTGCCGAGCAACTGCCGCAGCTCGTCCGCCAAACTCTTACTCGTGCTCATGATCGTGCTCATAATCGGCAATTTCAGACGAGCACGATCACGAGCAGGAGCATGAGAGTGTCACATCCCCATGATTTGATAACCGCCGTCGACGTAAATCACCTGACCGGTGATCGCCGCCGCGCCATCGCTCGCAAGGAACACGCCGGTCGCGCCGAGCTCTGCTGGATCGCAACTGCGTTTAAGTGGCGCGCGCTGCTCGTAATGCTTGAGCATCTGCATGAAGCCGGAGATGCCGCGCGCAGCGAGCGTGTTCACGGGCCCCGCGGAAATGCAATTCACGCGAATCTTCTTTGGCCCGAGATCGTAGGCGAGGTAACGCGTGCTCGCTTCGAGCGACGCTTTCGCCACGCCCATCACATTGTAGTGCGGCACGACCTTTTCAGCGCCGTAATAGCTCATGGCAAGAATGCTGCCGCCGTTCGTCATCATCGGCGCGACTTCGCGCGCCAGTGCCACGAGCGAATACGCGCTGATGTCGTGCGCAGTGCGGAATGCTTCGCGGGTTGTGCTGACAAAATCGCCTTCCAGCGCTTCCTTGGGCGCGAACGCCACCGAATGCAGCATCAGATCCAGGCGATCTGTTTGGTCGCGAACTTTTTCGAAGAACGCCGCGATCTCTGAATCACTCGAGACATCGCACGGATGTAGCGCTGTTCCTTCGCCAAACTCGCTGACCAACTCCTCTACGTTCTCTTTGATCCGCTCGCCCTGGTAATTGAAAATCAGTCGCGCGCCGGCGGCCGCCCACGCCTTCGCAATTGCCCAGGCGATGCTGCGTTTATTCGCGACGCCGAAGACGACGCCGACTTTGCCGGCAAGCGGTTGGTCGCTCATCGCGGCAGAATAGACGGGGCTAGCTCTGCTGCAAAATGTGTTTGATCCCGCGGATCGGAATGATGACCCAGTCGGGCCGGTTATTTAGTTCGTAGGCGACTTCGTAGACTGCTTTGTCGAGCAGATAGGCCTGTAGCAAAATGCGCAGGTCATCTTCGTTCTGCGGAATGAAAGGCGCGCCGCGGGTGACCTCGAGGTAGGACTGCAAGAAGACGCTGCTCATTTCGCGATACCAGACATCGGCCCACGCTTCGAGAAACGGGATGTCCTCGCTGCGCATGGCCGGCTGCCAAAGCGCGCTGTAGGCGGCGTATTGAAACGAGCGGACCATGCCAGCCACATCGCGGAGCGCGGATCGCTTTAGCTTGCGTTCGCTCAACGCGCGCGCCGGTTCGCCTTCGAAATCGAGAATGATGAAATCCTTCCCGGTATAAAGGACCTGGCCGAGATGGTAGTCGCCGTGAATGCGGATCTTGGTCGCGACGCTGCGACGATCGAGGACGCGGCGTTCCTGCTCGAGGATCGTTTTCTCGGCCGCCAGCACCTCGGCTGCTTCCCCGCGGAATTTCTCGGGCAGCGATGAGACTTTCTTCTGCAATAAGACGAGCACACGCCGGGTCAGCGCCCGCATGTTCTGGAAAACGGAGCGTTGCGCCATCGCGTTGAACGGCTCGGGCGCGAAGAGCTTGTCGTCTTCGATCGAGGCAAGTGCGCGATGCATTTCACCGGTTCGCTGGCCGAGCAGCTTGGCCCGCTCCGGATAAACGCCACCGATCAGCTCGGTGAGAAGCGGACCGGCGGCCGCGCCTTCGCCTTGCAGATCGGCTTTACGTTCGAGAACGCGTTCGTAGAAACGCGATATCGAGTCGAGCGTAACTGTCCACGCGTCGCCTTCTGCGGTAACCGCGTTCTGGAGCAAACATAAGACCGTCGCCTCGCTGCGCGGCCGCTTGTATTCGACCGCACCTAGAAACGCGGGGACATTCGGGAAGTTTGCGCGCTCAGTCAGGAAGCGCGTGATCTCGACGTCCGGATTCGGCCCGTCTTCCAGCTTGCGGTAGAGCTTGAGAAAGTACTTTCCGTCGAAAAGCATCGACGAGTTGCTTTGCTCGGCTCCGAGCAACTGCGAGCGCTCCGGTTCCGTCGCACCGTCAGTGGAAAACGCGGTGCCGCGAACACCGACAAGTTCACCGCTTCGGCCCGCGCTGCGATTTGTTTTGCTGATCGCGGTGAAGAGCGACTTCCGGAATCCATCATCAAACGTCGCATCGTGCAGGACGGCGTCGTCCGGGCCGCTAAATCGCGCGATTACCGCATTCTGTGTCTGCGCCATTAAGGTGCGCGCCTCCTGTCCAAACGCGATTCGCACCGGCAGCGAATAGGTCTCCGATGGGCCGTCGAGATAACTGACCTCGAGGAACCAGAACTCGGTTCCGCCGTCAGTGACCGGCACCCGCTCGACAACTTTCATCTCGCGCAGTGTGCGCGCTTTTCCACCGAACCAGCGGCGCGCGCGCACCCAATCCGGCAAGACGTCGCGCTCGAGGGAGCGCACGTTGAGCCGCGCCAAATCAGCATCGAATTCGAGCACTGGAATGTTGCGCTGTTTCGCTTTTCCGACTCGTGCCGACACCGGGTGAATCGAAAACCAGTAGTAGGCGTGGGGCCCGAGCGTGATTTGATACGCGCGTGTTCCGATCCGCGGGAAAATGTTCTGACTGAAAACTTCCGTGAGCCGCTGACCGGAAAAACGCGACAGATCGAGCTCGGCGGCCTGCGCGTAGCGGGACAAATTCACGACCACGAGAATCGTTTCACCTTCGTGCTGACGGAGGAACGCCAGCACCTTGCCGTTTTCAGGGAAGATAAACTCAAGCGTGCCGCGCGAGAACGCCTTGAAGTTCTTGCGCATCGCAATCACGCGCCGCGTCCACCAGAGAAAGGAGGAAAGATTCTTCTGCTGGTTCTCGACGTTGATCGCTTCGTAGTTGTACTCCGGGTCAATGATGACCGGCAGATGCAATTGCTGCGGATTCGCTTTCGAAAAACCGGCGTTGCGATCGGGCGACCAGTGCATCGGCGTGCGGCAGCCATTGCGATCGCCGAGGTAGATATTGTCCCCCATCCCGATCTCGTCGCCGTAGTAGAGCACCGGCGTTCCGGGCATGGAGAAAAGCAGGATGTTCAACAGCTCGATCTTGCGCCGGTTGTTGTTCATCAACGGCGCAAGCCGGCGACGAATGCCGAGGTTAATACGCGCGCTCGGGTCGGTTGCGTAAACGCGCCACATGTAATCGCGCTCTTCGTCCGTCACCATTTCAAGCGTTAGCTCGTCGTGATTACGCAGGAACATCGCCCACTGGCAGTTCTCGGGAATCGCCGGCGTCTGCTCGAGGATGTCGATGATCGGGAATCGATCCTCCATCTGCAGCGACATGAACATTCGCGGCATGAGCGGAAAGTGGAAGTTCATGTGCGACTCGTCGCAATTGCCGAAATAAACGACCGCGTCTTCCGGCCACTGGTTTGCTTCCGCGAGCAACATGCGGTCTCCGAACTTGGCGTCGACGTGCGCGCGCAGTTTTTTCAAATACTCGTGCGTCTCAGGCAGGTTCTCGCAATTCGTGCCTTCGCGTTCGTAAAGGTAGGGCACGGCATCGAGCCGCAGCGCGTCGACGCCCATCGCGAGCCAGTAATCGCAAACCTGTTGCACAAACTCGTGCACCGCCGGGTTGTCGAAATTGAGGTCGGGCTGATGCGCGTAGAAGCGATGCCAGTAGTAGGCTTTTGCAACCGGGTCCCACGACCAGTTCGACGTTTCGAAATCTTTGAAGATGATGCGCGCTTCGCTGTAGCGGTCGGGCGTGTCGCTCCAGACATACATCTCTCGCTCCGGCGAACCCGGCGCGGCGCGGCGCGATTTCTGGAAGAGCGGGTTTTGGTCGGAACTGTGATTGATCACCAGCTCGGTGATGACGCGGAGCCCGCGCGCGTGGGCCGCGTCAAGAAACGCCCGGAAATCGTCGAGCGTGCCGTAGTTCGGATTTACCTCGTAGTAATCCGCAATATCGTAGCCGTCGTCCTTCAGCGGTGAGGGGTAAAAAGGGAGCAGCCAGATAGCGGTGACGCCAAGCTCCTGGAGATAATCGAGCTTCTCAATCAGTCCGCGAAAATCACCGATCCCGTCTGCATCGCTGTCGTGAAACGTCTTCACGTGCAGCTCGTAGATGATCGCGTCCTTGTACCAGAGCGGATCGCGTTCGTTGCGGGTTTTCACGGACATGGGCGTACACTCTTGGCGCACAACTCGGCCCGCGCAACGACCGGAATCAGCCGGCGTGCCCGCGCTGCGCCGACAGAAAACTATCGTTTACCGGCTACGGCGGCGTGCGCAGCGACACACTG
>JBJMWW010000063.1:0-3084 GCA_045809945.1 Chthoniobacterales bacterium | reverse complement strand
CGATTTGCTGCTGCCGCCACGCGATTTCGAACCGCCACGCGATTTCGACCCGCCGCGCGACTTTGCACTCGCGCGTCCGCTGCTACGTGACCCGCCCCGCTTGGACGACGCGCTCGAACCGCGGCTCTTCTTCGCGCTCGACTTCTTCGCGCTCGATTTGCGCGAGCCTCCGGATTTGCGGCTCGATTTCGAGCTGCCACCACGCGATTTCGATTTCGCGGAACCAGTCGATTTCTTTGCGCTGCTCGCTTTACGCGAAGAGCCCCGACTCGATCCGCTGCCTTTTTTGCTCGATCGACCCGAACTGCCACCGCCTCCCGACGAGCTGCGCCCACCACCTCCGGACGACTTGGATCCTCCTCCGCCGCCGGGGCTTTGAGTCATCCGCTGCGCAGCGACCGCGCCAATCACGCCGCCAACGACGGCTCCGATTGGTCCAGCAACGCTGCCGATTACCGCGCCCGTAGCAGCCCCGGCCGCGGGTTTGGGAATTTGGATGTTGTCCGATGAGGATGATTGCGAGCCCTGCGATTGAGAGCTTTGGGATTGCGAGCCCTGCGACTGGGAGCTTCCGCCGGATTTTTGATTTTGTTCGTCAGGCATAGATGGGATTTTGAGGTTGAAATGGAGTTAACTCTTATCTTGTTATCGCAGTTCGCGGCAAATTGGGTTGCCGACCGAGTGAAAAACGCCGGCGAGTACAGCAAAACGGCCGCCCCTTGGCGGCCGTATCGCAAGATTTGTTAGGCTAGACTGGGCCTAGCGGTCGCCCCGTCCTCCGCCACCATTACCGCGACGTCCGCCACCGCCACCATAGCCACCGCCGCCGCCACCGCCGCGACCGTAGCCTCCTCCACCGCCCCCGCCGCCACCGTAGCCGCGACCACCGCCGCCGCCGCCGTAGCCGCCACCACCTCCGGGCGGACGCGCCTCGCGGGGACGTGCTTCGTTGACTGTCAGCGGCCGGCCTTCGACGGTCTTGCCGTTAAACTGCGAAATGGCATTCTGCGCGTCCTGCTCGCTCGTCATGGTGACAAAGGCGAAGCCGCGAGATTTGCCGGTAAATTTGTCCTGCATCAGCGCGACTTCCTGCACTGCGCCTGCCTGTGAAAAGAGATCCTGAAGATCGGTCTCCGTGGTATTGAAGGAAAGATTTCCTACGTAGAGTCTTGTGCCCATCTGAGTTTATTCTTTGGAAACGTGCCTGGTCACTGTTCCCGATTATCGGGTTTCAAATCGCCACTGAATAAACTCAACTGACAATCCACCAACTTACAGGTTCGGTTTCCGCTCGAGGTGATTTTTAGAGGCTGGAGTCGACAAAAGCAAATGCAAATCCGCGTCTTCATAGCTTCATGATCGAGCGTTCAAAAAACCAGAAAGCCCGCGTCGCAATTGTGGGAGCCGGCGTAGTCAGTCCGCTCGGGTTTGGGTTGAGCGAAACGATCGAGTCGCTCCGTGACGCGCGCGATTGCGTCGCAGTGGTGACGCGATTCTCAGTCGCGGACTGCCGCTGTAAAACTGCCGGCCAGGTCGACGGTGTTCGGCTCGCCAGCAAGCTGCCGTCGGTAAGTCGACCAGATCGGCTGCATCGTGCAGCGCAGATGGCAATCGTCGCGCTGGGCGAAGCGCTCGAGCAATCGGGAGGCTTTGTCCCGGAGCTCACCGTTGTGGGTACCACCAGCGGCGGGATGAGCTTTGGTGAGAATTACTACCGCGCGATTCAATCGCGGCAGGCAACGCGATCCGCGCCGAGATTGATCGCGAACTACGTTCCACAAAAGCCGATCGTCGACGCACTCAACGTTTTTGGCATCGAAGCGCCATGTCAGGTGATCGCGAACGCTTGCGCTTCGGGCGCGAATGCGATCGGCCACGCATTCGAGTGCGTTCGCTCCGGTCGTTATCAACGTGTGCTGACCGGCGGCTATGACGCGCTTGCTGAGCTCGTTTTTGTCGGCTTCGATTCACTGCAAGCCGCAACAGGAGATAAATGCCGGCCGTTTGATCGAAATCGCACCGGGATGGTGCTCGGGGAAGGCGCGGCAATTCTCGCGCTCGAGAACTTCGACGTCGCGCGGGATCGCGGAGCGACGATCCTCGGTGAGATCATTGGTTACGGACTTTCCACCGATAATCATCATCTTACCCAACCGAATCCGAACGGCGAAGGTCCACGTCGCGCGATGGCGGCGGCATTGGAGAACGCCGGAATCCCCGCCCCTGAAATCGATTACATCAACGCGCACGGTACGGCGACGCCGTTCAATGACGCCGCGGAAGGCAAGGCTATCACTGAGCTTTTTGACAACGTACCGCTGAGCTCGACCAAAGGAATGATGGGCCACTCGTTAGGCGCAGCGGGCGCGATCGAGGCGGTGATCAGCCTGCTCGCTATTCGCGAACAGTTCCTGCCGCCGAATATCAATTTTGAAGAAGCTGATTTACCGCTGAAGATCGTCGCGAACCGTGCGCGGCCGGCAGCCGTTCGCACCGTTCTCTCGAATTCCTTCGGCTTTGGCGGCACCAACGCATCTGTGATTCTTCGCGCCGCATGAGGTTGGCGATCGCCGGCCGCGGGTGGGTCACGCCGCTCGGCAGCGACATAGAACAAGTTTGGCAGCGATTGCTGGCGGGTGATGAGGCGACCGTCGAGACCATCGTATCGGAGGCCAACGATTGCCGCTATCCGGCATTCCGTGTTCCTCCGGAAACGCTCAACGTTCCGCCGCATCCGCGCCTTCGCCGTTCCAGCGCGATTTCAAAATTTGCCGCTGCCGCCGGGCTCGCCGCGCTGTCGGACGCAGCGATCGAGATGACACCTGAAACTGCGGCGCGGACAGCGCTGATCTTTGCGGTCTCGAACGGCGGTGTGGTTTACACCAGGCGCTTTTATCACGACGTGGTGGAGGCGGGCGCGCGAGCGGCAAGTCCGCTGCTCTTTCCCGAAACCGTGTTCAACGCGCCGGCAAGTCACCTGGCGGCAATCCTTGGTATCAGCGGCGCAAGTTACACCCTCGTTGGCGATGGCGCGGTGTCGGCGCTTGCTGTCCAAATGGCGCACGACTTGATGCAAAACGAATT
>JBJMWW010000062.1:0-4176 GCA_045809945.1 Chthoniobacterales bacterium | reverse complement strand
TCCGGACCCAATCGGTCAGTCCGAAGATTTCGCTAATCACGATAACGACTGGCGCCTTCTCTTTCCGCTCCGGATAAACAACGAACGCTTTCAGGTCGGGCTTGATGTCGACCCAATCTGCATGTCGCGGCGAACTGTTAAGCCGCTCGCGCCCGAAATCCTTGATCGCTTCGGCCATCGCGAGCATAGCGGCGACGAGACCTATCGCGATGATTGCGCGTTTCATGCGAACGCCTTTGCTAAACCGTCGCGGGCGTCGCTGCTGTGGGCCTGGTGCCGCGGCGCATCATCGCGTCAATGCTGAGGTGTCCCGGCCCGTAGAAGAAGATGAACAGGAAGACAAAGCAGTAGAGAACCGCCGCCTCGCCGTGGTTGATGATCGGGAAGAATCCGCCGTGCGCGTGCGCCATAAAATAAGCGACCGCCATTTCACCGGCGGCAATGAAAGCCGCAATCCGGGTGACCAACCCAAAAGCAATCAGGAATCCACCGGCGAGCTCGATCCAGGCGCCGATGATCATCAGAGCTTCGTGTGGCGCTCCGTGGCCGCCGGGCGGGAATCCGAGCAGTTTCTGCCCGCCATGACAGGCAAAGAGCAGGCCGACAATCAAGCGCATGATGCAGTAAACAGTGTCCGCGTAACGGCTAAGTGCGTTCATGAGGCAGAGCGTTACGAATTGCGTTCCGCCGGTCAAGCAGCGACCCATCGGCGAATTATGTGTGAATGGAAGCGCACGTCGGTTGCAGCGGCTGGTTCTACTGGCATTGGCGAGGAAAGTTTTATCCGGAGAGCAGCCGGCCGGACGCGTGGTTCCGTCATTACACTGCCAACTTCAACACGGTGGAGCTGAACGCGCCGTTTTATCGCTGGCCGCATCTCGCGAACGTCCGCGGCTGGGTGCGGCAGGCGCCGGACAACTTCCGGTATTCGATCAAGGTCAACCGCATCATCACGCACGAGAAACGGCTCGTGCGCACGCGCATGCTGGTGGAGGAATTCTGCAAGTTCAGCGAAATACTTGGCGAGAAGCTCGGCTGTTTTCTTTTTCAATTTCCGCCGAGCTATCGCTATACGGCGTCGCGGCTGCGCACCATTACGACGCAAATCGATCCGAGCTTTCGCTGCGCGATTGAGTTCCGTCACTCGAGCTGGTGGCGCGAACGTGTTTATGACGCGCTGCGGAACCGCGGCCTGATCTTCTGCACGGTCAGCGCGCCGCGTATGCCGGACGTGTTGATCAGGACGAACGATGTGATCTATGTGCGCTTGCACGGAAGCAGCCGCTGGTACCGACATGACTACTCCGATGACGAACTGGAGGCGTGGTCGGGTAAGATTCGCGGAAGCGACGCGCGCGCGGCGTGGATCTACTTCGACAACGATCGCGACGCGTTCGCGATCAAGAATGCGCAGACGTTGGTGGCGAAGCTGCGCCGGCGCGGCATCGATGTCGTCTAACCAATGGAGCGAATCGCAATCGTCGGCGGCGGCGCGGCCGGCTTCTTCGCTGCCATCACGTGCGCGGAAGCGCGGCCGGAGAATGAAGTCACCGTCTACGAACGCGGCTCGCGTTTCCTGACCAAGGTGCGCATCTCGGGCGGCGGACGCTGCAATGTTACGCACACACCCGCGCTGGATCTGCGCACGTTCAGCACTCGGTATCCGCGGGGTGAACGCGCTCTGATCGCTGCGCTGCACCGATTCTCGCCAGACGACACTGTGGCGTGGTTCGAGCGCCGGGGCGTGCGTCTGAAGACCGAAGGCGACGGCAGAATGTTTCCGGTCACGGATTCGTCCGGCACAGTGATCGACGCATTCTTGTTTGAAGCAAAAGCTGCCGGTGTGCGTCTTCGTCCGCGGACAGGTGTCGAGCACGCACGAAGAACTGGGACCGGGTTCGAGCTCGACCTGACGGATGGCAGCAAAGTCGAATGCGACCGCCTTCTCCTCGCGACCGGCGGGGCACGCGATCCAGGCGGCGCCGAGGTTGCGCATTCGCTAGGCCACGCGATCGAACCGGCGGTTCCATCTTTGTTCTCGCTGCACATCGCGACCGAATGGCTGCGCGAACTGCCGGGCGTGTCTGTTCCGGATGCCGAGCTGAGTGTCGCCGAAAGCAAATTGCGCGAACGCGGTCCGCTGTTGATCACGCATAACGGCATCAGCGGACCGGTCGTGCTTCGGCTCTCCGCCTGGGGCGCGCGCGTTCTCGCCGCTCGCGATTACAGATTCCCGCTGCGCATCAATTGGCTACCAGGCACCAAAGTTGAAGAGGAACTTCGATTGCGTCGCAGCACGCAACCGAAACGACACGTCATCAGCTCGCCGCTCGCTCACCTCCCTGCTCGACTTTGGGAACAGCTGGTCCGCGTCGCCGGTGTGCCTAACGAAACCATCTGGACAAACTTGTCGCGCGAACATGCGGGAGCGCTCGTCGACATTTTGACGCGATGTGAGCTACCCGTTGAGGGCAAGACATTGAACAAGGATGAGTTCGTGACCTGCGGCGGCGTGCGGCTGCAGGAAGTGAACTTCAAGACGATGGAAAGCCGAATCGTGCCGCGTCTTTATTTTGCCGGTGAGTTGCTCGACGTCGATGGCATCACCGGCGGCTTCAATTTCCAATCAGCTTGGACGACCGGCTGGATTGCGGGAAATGCGATGGCAGATTTGATCAGGTGAAACGCCGCGCGACAGCCGATCTGGATTCTGCACTAGCGGAAGTGCGCGACGTTTACACTACGCTTGAGCAGCGGCCGATCGAGCGCGCATGCACGCGTCTGAAGGAGTGCTGCCATTTCAAGCTCACCGGCCGCACGCCTTACCTCACTAAAGGTGAAGCATTGGTTGCCGCGAAAGCGTTGCGCGCGACCGGACGCAAAACGCTGCCCGAAAATTCCGACGGCATATGTCCGCTGCTCGACGGACAGAGCGGAAATTGTTTGATCTATCGTGACCGTCCATTCGGCTGCCGCACGCATTTTTGCGCTGCCGCTGGCGGACCTTACGCGCGGCACGATATCGCCGATCTGGTCCAGCGCCTCGAGCAAATCGATCGCAACCTCGGCGGCGACGGCGCGCATCCAATCCAGGACGCGATCCAAATCGCGCTCGACGGGCTCCGGCACGATGCCGTGCTGCGCGTCCGCTCATAGCGAGCACTGTCCCCTACTAACGGATGGCTACTTCCCTACAGTTCTGCCAATTCGCCGATCAGGCGTCGATCTGCTCAATGACGTCGCCGTTTAGTCCCCTCACCTCAATCACGTCAACCGCGTCGCCCCTCATCTTCGCCTTGCGAGCGAGCCGCCGCGCCTCTTTGACCGCTTCGAGTTTATGCAAAGGGCGAGCGTAGTAGCCCGCGCCCACGCCAACGAACCAGGATTCTTCGAATCTGAGAATCCAAACTGAAGATGCGCCGTCCATCGATTGCCCCCTCTAAAAGAAGAATCGTGGGCGTTTAATCTCGGCGGTGGGTCGGAGCCGCTCAATCAGGCTTTTACCTACAGCTCCACTAGTCGGCAGTCCGATGCGAGCGGGGAGGATCGTGATCAGCCGACAACGAAGCGCCTACCGCCGGGCTATGCCGTAGAGCCGCTGTCCGCGCGTGCAATGCGGCTGAGGGACAGCCACCCATACAACGGCGATTCTGTAGTGTGGCGCGCGCTTCACAACGGCTCGAGATCCAGAACCCGGACAAAGTTCTCTACCCGGCGATGCGATTCACGAAGCAGCAGGTCGTCGAATATTACGTCGGCGTTTCGCGCGCCCTGCTGCCGCATTTTAAAAATCGACCAGTTACGCTGAAGCGTTTTCCCGACGGCGTCCGCGGCGAGTTCTTCTACGAAAAGGACGCGCCCTCATTTACGCCGCGGTGGGTGAAGACGGTCCCGGTGCCACGGCGCGAAGGCGGTCCGTCGATCAATTATATTCTGATCAATGACGCGAAGACGCTCGCCTGGTGCGCGAGCATCGCTGCGCTCGAGCTGCATCCGTTTCTTCATCGCGCGCCAAAGATCGAGCAGCCGACATCGGTCGTCTTCGACCTCGATCCCGGTGAAGGCGCGGACATTTTGGACTGCTGCGATATCGCGCTGCTGCTTCGCCGCTGAACTCGGATTTCCCGACGGTGCGCGATGCGGTCGCTGCGATTTCAGCCGGGACGGCGATCATCG
>JBJMWW010000061.1:0-6583 GCA_045809945.1 Chthoniobacterales bacterium | reverse complement strand
GGTCATCCGATCTGCTCACGAGCTCGATGCGGAAACTGATACCGCTCGATCTCGTCTGGAGCTCGAAGCCGGATCCGGCGATTCTGCTCGCCACCTTCGCTTTCTGTTCGTTAGGCACTCTCGCGTTCGCTCTTGGACCGGCGTTAAAATTGTCGCGCAGCACAGTGCTTGCCGACTTGAAGGAACACGCGGGCGAAGACGTGACCCGACGGCGCTGGCGTTTTCTACCGCGCAATCCGCTCGTCACAGGACAGATCGCATTGTCGCTCGCGCTGCTTACCGCCGCGGCACTGTTCATCCGCGGTGCGGGCAAAGCCGCTGAAGTCGATACCGGTCTGCACGTCGATCGCCACATGCTGCTCGAGCTTGATGCGAGCCTCGGCGGATTGGATCAGCAGCGCGCACAGACGCTCTACCGCACGTTGAACGATCGGCTCGCCGGCATACCTGGCGTGCAGCACGTCAGCATTTCGGCGACGGCGCCATATGGGATGGTCTCGTTAGGCCGCAACATCCAGCGTGGCGGCATTCACGTCGGCAAAGACGATAAACCGGCGACGGCCGAGCAAGGACTGGCCTTCAGTGTTCGCTACACCAGCATCGGCGCTGACTATTTCACTACGGTCGGTCTGCCGATTCTGCGCGGACGCGCGTTCAATCAAACCGAAGCCACGCAGGGCGGGAACACAGCAGTCGCTGTGATCGATGAAGCGCTCGCGAAGAAACTCTGGCCGAAGGGCGATGCGCTCGGCCAGATCATCCAGATCGCGCCCGATTATGCTCCGCGTGCTGCTCGCGACAGCAGCGCCGACATGGGCGTGCAAAATAACGGGGCAACAACGATCAAAGCGGAAGAGCCGATCGAGGTGGTCGGGATCACGGCAAACTCGTCCAGCAATCTCTTCGAGAAAGAGCCGCGCGGTACGATTTACGTTCCGTTCGGCCGCGGTTTTCAAAGCAACGTCTACTTCTTCATTCAGTTCGCGAGCTTGAACAAAGCTAACACCGCGAATGCGGCTGATCTCGTCCGCCGCGCCGTGCGCGAAACGGATCCGGCGTTGCCGATTCTCTCGCTCAAAACATTCCAGCAGCATCTCGATGCGAACATGGGCCTATGGGTCGTGCGGACCGGCGCGACGTTATTCTCCGCGTTCGGCATCCTTGCGCTCGTGCTTGCGGTGGTCGGCGTTTATGGCGTCAAAGCCTACTCGGTCGCGCGACGAACACGTGAGATCGGCATCCGCATGGCGGTCGGCGCCGCGCCGAACGCGGTGCAATGGATGATCATGCGCGAAGGCCTCTTTATGCTCGCCGGCGGTATCGCGATCGGACTGCTGCTCGCAATCGCGACCGGCAAATTGCTCTCGGGAATGCTTTACCAGGTCGGCGCGCTTGATCCCCTCGCCTTCTCCACCGCGCCGCTCGTTCTCGCTGCTGCGACCTTGCTCGCAACGTGGCTACCGGCGCGCCGCGCAACGCGCATCAATCCGATCACCGCGCTGCGGACGGAATAGCTACGGCGAGGCGACGGGGGTCGCCGGTTGTGCGCTACGCTTTGAACCGACAGCGGCGCGAACGAAGTTCTGCCCAAGTTCCCACATCGGACCCGGGAATTTGCGGCAATCGGTTAGCACGTCGTCGAGCGCGGCGACGAAGAGATCGACTTCTTTTTCGCCGATGATGAGTGGCGGCAGAATTTTCACGACGTCCATCGCGTGACCGGCGACCTGGGTAAGGATGCGATGCTTGCTCAGCATTTGCGTGACGACCATTTGCGCGAAGAGCACCTTGTCGACCTTGTGCAGGAGCTTCCACGCCATTTTGAGCTTGAACTCGGTCGGCTCGTGGAACTCGATCGCGATGATCAGTCCTTTGCCGCGCACTTCCTTGATGAAGGAATGTTTCGCGCGTAACGCGTCGACGCGTTGCATGAGCAGTTCCCCCATTTTGGCGGCGTTCTCGATCAGGTTCTCGTCATCGATGATCTCGAGCGCCGCAAGTCCGCAGGCCATGGCGAGATTGTTGCGGCCGAAGGTGGTCGAGTGAACGACGCAGCGGTCCATGCGCGAAAATGTTTTCTGGTAAACGTCGCGCCGGGCGACGATCGCGCCGCACGGGACGTAGCCGCCGCTGAGCGATTTCGCGAGTGTGATGATGTCCGGCTCGAGATTCCAATGTTCGAAGCCGAACATTTTGCCGGTGCGGCCGAGACCGGTCTGCACTTCATCGCAAACGAGGAGCGCGCCATGTTTGTGGCAGAGTTCCTGAGCACGCTGGTAGAAATCACCTTTCGGATAGCGACAGCCTTTGCCCTGAACCGGCTCAATGACGAACGCCGCGACGTCGCCCTTCGCCAGTTCACGCTCGAGTGACGCGATATCGTCGAGCGCGATGCGTGTATCCCATTCGTCCATCAACGGACCGAAACCCTCGGTGAAGCTTTCGCAGCCCATCAGCGACAACGAACCGATGCTGAGGCCGTGAAACGCGCTTTCGAGTGAGAGGACGCGCTTGCGTCCCGTCGCGGCGCGCGCAAATTTCAGCGCGCCTTCCATCGCTTCGGTGCCGGAGTTGCAAAAGAAAACCGCGTCGAGATGCGGCGGCGTGCGTTTCGTGATCGCTTCCGCGAGCAATCCGCTGAGCAGCGAGCAATCCATCTGCACCATGTTCGGCAGGTCGAGATCAAGCACGTCGCGGATCGCTTTCTTCACCGCAGGGTGATTGCGGCCCATGTTGAAAACCGAATAGCCGCTGAGGAAATCGAGGTAGGCTCGATTATCCATGTCGAAGAGGTAGGCGCCTTCGGCCCGCGCGTAGACCTTGTCGAAACCGATCACGCGCTGCGCGGCGACGAGCGTGCGGTTGAGGTGCTTGTGGTGCAGCTCGTAGTTCTCGCCGAGGCGGGCGGCGATGATCTCTTTCAGCTCAAGCGGCATCCGGCTATTTTGCCACGCAATTTTCAGGGACGCCAATCACGATAGGCTTCGTAGGCGCCGCGGGTCAGGCTTGTCTTGCTGCGATGGTGACGCTCGAGCGTTTCGGCGAGCCACTGAAACCATTCCCAGCTTTTTTGGGTGCCGGTTCGCTGGCGTTCATCGATGACGAACGGCTGAAATTTGTGCCAGGCCACCCGCGCCATTCCGCCGACCAAATCGTCTGCTACTGACAGTGGCACGATGTGCGCGAAAACGGAGTAGCCGATCCCTTCCATAATCGTCGCGATCTTCAAGGCTGCTTCCAGCACGCGCGGATCGTTCTGGATTTGCTGCGCGGTCGTGCCGTCGGGAATGGAGGCGACGACCATCGATGAGCTCATCCACTCCGGCGTCATCAAGGCCTTGACCGCAGCGAAAGCGGCGCGTTCTTCTCGATCGCGACGGGCCCTGCGCATTTCGACCAGGCCGAAGACCACGCCGGTAATCACGGTGAGCGCCGTCGCAACGTTGGCGATTGTCGAGAGATCCACGTGGCGCAGTATAGCGCGCTAAACTCGGGAGCAGCAAAAAGCCGCAGAGTCCACGCGGAACTCTGCGGCTTAGCTAGCGAGAAGGCTCGCGATTAATCCTGGTCGACAACGACTCTCGAGACAGTCGTGCTGCCTGGTGTGTCGTAGTAGACATGCACCGGAACGCCCGGCTTGATCATCGAAGCTTCGATGGTTTTGCCGCCGCGCGTCGTGTAGGTGACGGTCTTGCCGAGCGTGTAGGTGGCCGGCCCGCCGGTCGAACGCTTGACCACAATCGTCTTGCCGGGGGTGAACGTTGTCACGGTCCCTTCAGTCGACGTGGTGGTTGTCTCCGTCGTCGTGCTGGTCAGTGGCTTGGACGATGTGCTCGTCGTTTCGGTGGTCGACGCGCTGCCCGTGATTGGGCTGCTCGTCGTGCTTTCAGTTGTTGTCGTGCTGGTCTGCGCGAACGCGAGTGGCGCGATCAGCGCGCAGCCAACAGTAATCAATGTCTTTTTCATGTGTATCCCTTTCGTTGCCTATCATTTCGGAAACCGGTCGCCGGGCGGACGCCCGTCGCGATGCGGTTTCGTTAGGTATTTTGACTGGTCGCCTCGTGCAGATATTCACGTCGATCGAACAATTCATCCGATTTATCCGAGTCCCTTCACGGGGTTGAGCGTGACGGCGCAGCAGCTAAGATCGCGCTAGATGCCCGCTGCCGAGCCCGCCGTGACCCCGGAAATTGTGGCGAAACATGGGGTCATGCCGGAGGAATTCGAGCGAATCAAACGTATTCTCGGGCGCGAACCGAATTTCACCGAGTTGGGCATTTTCTCGGTCATGTGGAGCGAGCATTGCTCGTACAAAAACTCGCGCAAAGAGCTGCGGAAATTCCCGACGACCGGTCCGAACATTCTCGTCAAAGCGGGCGAAGAAAATGCGGGAGTCGTCGACATCGGTGATGGCTGGGCGATCGCGTTCAAAATCGAGTCGCACAATCACCCCAGCGCGATCGAACCGTTCCAAGGCGCGGCGACCGGCGTCGGCGGAATCATTCGCGACATCTTCACGATGGGCGCGCGTCCCGAATTTCTGCTGAATTCGCTGCGCTTCGGCCCGATCACCGGCGATTCGGCGAACGTGAAAACGAATCGAAGGTTGTTTACCGGCGTGGTTTCGGGGATCGCCCATTACGGCAATTGCATCGGCGTGCCCACGATCGGCGGCGAAATTTATTTTGACGAAAGTTTCGAAGGCAATCCGCTGGTCAACGTTTTCTGTCTCGGCGTGCTTCGGCATGACCAGCTTGCACGCGGTGCAGCGAGCGGCATCGGCAATCCTGTTTTCTACGTCGGCGCGGAGACCGGCCGCGACGGACTCGCCGGGGCGGCCTTCGCGTCGCGCGAGCTGACGGAGGAATCGCGGGAGGATCGCCCTGCAGTTCAGGTCGGCGATCCATTTAAAGAAAAGCTGTTGCTCGAAGCATGTCTTGAGCTGCTGGCGACTGATGCAGTCGCCGGAATTCAGGACATGGGCGCGGCGGGACTCACTTGTTCGACTTGCGAGACAGCGAGCCGCGGTGGAACCGGCGTGGAGATCGATCTCGCGAAAGTTCCAAAACGTGAGGCCGGGATGACGCCGTACGAGACGCTCTTGAGCGAGTCGCAGGAGCGGATGCTCATCATCGCGAAGCGCGGACGCGAAGATGAAGTGCGGCGCGTATTCGCAAAATGGGGCGTGCCGTGCGCCGAGATCGGGCGCGTGACAGATGACGGCATGATGCGGGTGCGCAACAACGGTTCCGTCGCGGCCGAGATCCCGGCGAAGCCGTTGGCCGATGAAGCTCCGCTCTATTCGCGCGACGCCGAAAAGATTACCGCAAAGGACGCGGAGATCGCAGAGGAAGAAATCCAAAAAATAATCTCTGCGTCCTCTGCGCCCTCAGCGGTTGAATCGCTTCGCCTTTTGCTCCGCGACCCCACGATTGCGTCAAAGAACTGGGTTTACCGTCAGTACGATCACATGGTACGCACCGGCACGATCGTGAGGCCGGGATCGGACGCGGCGGTTTTCCATGTCCGCTACGCGAACAAATTTCTCGCCGCGACCAGCGACTGTAACTCGCTCTACTGCGCGCTCGATCCCCGCGAAGGGGCAAAAATCGCCGTGGCCGAAGCAGCGCGCAATCTTACCTGCTCCGGGGCGCGTCCGCTTGCCGTGACCGACAATTTGAACTTCGGCAATCCGTACAAACCGGAGAACTTCTGGCAACTGCGCGAAGCGGTGGAGGGCGCAGCGGAAGCGTGTCGCGCATTCGGCACCCCGGTTACCGGCGGGAACGTTTCGCTTTACAATGAAAGCCCTGCTGGCGTCGTCGACCCAACACCGACGATCGCGATGGTTGGCTTGATTGACGATGAGTCGCACATCACCACCCAATGGTTCAAACGCGCGGGCGACCTCATCATTCTCATCGGCGCGATCGGTGAAGAGATGGGCGGCTCGCGATACTTGAAGGTGTGTCATCGACGAAAAGCAGGAACACCTCCCCGCCTCGACTATGAGCGCGAGCTTGCAGTGCAAAACATAACGCGTGACTTAATCCGGAGCGGAATTGTGCGCAGCGCTCATGATTGCAGCGAAGGTGGAGTCGCCGTCGCGCTCGCAGAGTGCTGCTTTAATCCGGATGTGCGTTTTGGCGCAGAAGTCGAGCTGGACGGAGCGTCTGTCATCACGACGTTATTCAACGAGTCGCAATCACGCATCATCATTTCCGTCGCGCCGGAAAATTCCGAGCAGGCGATGACGTTCCTGCGCAAAGCAGAAGTGCCGCATCGACGCCTCGGCACGGTAGGCGACGGCGAGCTCCGTTTGAAGATCGGTACGGATCAACTGCGATGGCGGATCGATCAGCTGCACGACGATTGGTATTCGGCAATTGAACGCGCGCTGCATGATTTGAATCCGAGCATGAATTCGGCGATGTTGGTGTGCGCCGAGTTCCCCTCATGACGCACCACGAAATTTCAGATCGGGAAGCGTTTCCGCAGCACGAGTGCGGCATCTTCGGCGTGTTCGGACATGAAAACGCCGCGGTCCTGACTTACTACGGCCTCTTTGCGCTCCAGCACCGGG
>JBJMWW010000060.1:0-3236 GCA_045809945.1 Chthoniobacterales bacterium | reverse complement strand
CAGTCACGTTCCCCGCGAGAACCAGCGCGGTGAAGGTCCCGATCGTTCCGGTCGCGAATCCGAACCGGCTCAGTAACGGAACCGTCACGCTGCAGGCGATGAGCGGTGGTGGTTACACGGTCGGCACACCGAGCAGCGCAAGTGTGGTGATTTCTCCGGCCGGAGTCGCGCACGGAACAGGCCTCACCGGTTACTACTACAACAACACCTCGGCCACGATCAACGCAGGCTACAGTCCCAATCTCTTCCTGCCGGCAAACCTGAAGCTGACCCGAACCGACGCGACAGTTGATGGCGTTTGGAATTCCGTCTCACCAGGTCCGGGCGTGAACTCAACCTACTTCACGGTGCGCTGGCTCGGCCAGGTGCAGCCGCAATATTCCGAGACCTACTACTTCGTCACGCGCACGAATGACGGCGTAAAGCTCTGGGTTAACGGGCAGCTGCTGATCGACAAGTGGAGCACGCAGACAGGCATCGACAACACTGCGGCGATCGATCTGCAGGCGGGCGTTCTTTACGACATCAAAATGGAATACTACCAGGCGACCGGAAACGGCGAGGCGCACCTGTCGTGGTATTCGGACGACCAGGTAAAGCAGGTCATTCCGACGGCGCGGTTGTATCCGGC
Organism: Chthoniobacterales bacterium; assembly: GCA_045809945.1. Classification (GTDB taxonomy): domain Bacteria; phylum Verrucomicrobiota; class Verrucomicrobiia; order Chthoniobacterales; family UBA10450; genus CADDYX01. Next base: position 2,605 of record JBJMWW010000060.1, on the reverse strand, counting down.
GACGCAGACCGCGGCGCCACCTAGCCTAACGAGTGCTAGCAAAGCGATCGGATTCGTCGGGCGGCCGTTTAGCTTCGCGGTGAGCGCGAGCAATTCGGCGAATAATGCAACAACCTTTACGCTCGGCGCGAACAGCGGAGCGCTGCCACCGGGATTGAATCTGAATGCGAATACCGGCTTGATCAGCGGCACGCCGACGCAAGCGGGCGACTATCAAGTGGCGCTCGTCTCGAGCAGCACTCTCGGCATCGGGAGTTCGGTTCTCGATGTTCAGATCCTGAACACCGGCAACGCAATCACGCGCGAGATTTGGACGAGTGGTGTGACTGGATCCGCGATCAGCGACATTCCAGTTAATTCGCCACCGAACGCGATCGACAACTCGTTAGTCACACTCGAGGACAACGCCAGCTTCGCGGATAACACGGCAGAACGCTTGCGCGGTTACTTCACCGCCCCAACGACCGGGAATTACTACTTCTGGCTCGCGGCGAGCAACGCGGCCGAGCTATGGGTTTCGAACAACAGCGAGCCCGTCAGCAAGGTCCGGCGCGCCTATGTGAGCGCGCCCGGAACCGGCGCGGAAGTTTGGAACGCGCAGCCTAGCCAGAAGTCGGCCTGGCTCTCGTTAGTCGCAGGCCAGCGTTATTACTTCGAAGTGCTGCACAACAAAGGCGTCGGCACCTCGACAGACAATCTCGCCGTCGCGTACTTCCTCGATCCGAACGGTATCACCGCAAATCCTGTCGCGAATAACACCGGCGTTGTCCCGGGTTACGTGCTCTCGCCTTACGATTATCCGCAAGCGGCGGTGGCCGACGGCACGCTCTACGCGACGAACATGGCGCCGCAAGGCACTGCGATGTCATCAGCAGTTGGTTCGGCGAATCTCCGGCTCAATTCCGCAAACACGCAGGCCGTCTTTCATTTCACCTACAGCGGGTTGAGTTCACCGCGGACCGCTTATCACATCCATTGCAACGCAGTCGGCAACGTCCCGAGCCAGATCATCTACGACATCGATGACGTCGATAAGTTTCATCCCGAACTGAAGACCGCGGACGGCGGTTACATCTGGAACATCACCGATGTCGGCAGCGTGACCGCGGCGCAGATCGTCAGCTTCATTCAGACGGGACAGACTTACCTGAACATTCACACGGTCAACTATCCGGCTGGCGAGATTAAGGGCAATTTCCTTCTCGTGCGCGGCTCCCAAATCGCGCCCGTTCCGCAGCCGGATCCCGGCTACGACACGAGCGATTACAGCACCGATGCCGGCGCCGCACGTTTTCTGAACCAGGCGACGTTCGGCGCGAACCCGACCGACATCGCGGCCGTGAAATCGAGCGGCTACAGCGGTTGGATCGACAATCAGTTCACGCAGCCTGCGTCGCACTTGCTCCCCGATGTCCTTGCCAACGTCACGTCCGATCCAACCAATGCTTACCCGAGCACGCTGATGTTCAATGCGTGGTGGAAGAAAGCGGTCATCGCGCCCGATGAATTGCGGCAGCGCGTCGCGTTCGCGCTGAGCGAAATCATGGTCATCTCCGATGTTGGCGTGCTCTTGAACAACAGCCGCGCGCTCGCGAGTTACTACGACACGCTGCTCGATAACGCGTTCGGCAATTTCCGGCAGATCCTCGAGCAGGTCACCCTCACACCGGCGATGGGCCTCTACCTCGACATGCGCGCGAATGCGAAGGGCAGCCTCATCACCGGCCTCCATCCGAACGAAAACTACGCGCGCGAGATCCAGCAGTTGTTCTCGTTAGGCCTGAATCGCCTCTGGCCGGACGGCTCGCTCGTGCTCGATTCACAGGGTAACCTCGTCCCGACTTACAACCAGGACGTGATCGAAGGAATGGCGCGCGTCTTCACGGGATGGAATTACAATCAGGCGCTGTCAGGCGGGCGTTTGCCGACCAACTTCAATCCACCCGCGGATTACGTCGATCCGATGGTGCTCGTCCCAACGCAGCACGAGCTCGGCACGAAGCTGGTGCTCGACAATGTTGTCCTGCCCGCCGCGCAGGGTTACAGCCTAACGAGTAGTCCGCCGAGCGGGAGCGAAGCTGATCCGAGCAATCCCGCCTTCGACACCTATTGCCTGAACGATCTGGAGAAGGCGCTCGACAGCATCTCCAGTAACGCGAGCGTCGGGCCATTCATTTGCCGGCAGTTGATTCAGCGACTCGTGAGCAGCAATCCGAGTCCGGGTTACGTGCAGCGGGTGGCAGCGAAGTTTGAAGATGACGGCACGCCGCAACACGTGCGCGGCAACATGCAGGCCGTGCTCAAAGCCATCCTCCTCGATGGCGAAGCGCGCAGCACGAGCTTGCCCGCCGCGACCGCGAACGTGAGCGGCAAACAACGCGAACCGCTCATGCGCATCACTGGACCAGCGCGGGCGTTTCTCGCGAAAGGCAACACCGGGACCTACGCCCAAAGCGGCGGAACGACGATGATGATCACCACATCGACACCGCATTTGCTGAGCGCGAATCAGGCGGTCGCGCTCGATTTCACCGGCAACACGCCGATTCCCTACAACAATCCGACGAGCACCAACTACACCGTGCTCGCGAGTCCGGCGCCGACT
>JBJMWW010000059.1:0-4260 GCA_045809945.1 Chthoniobacterales bacterium | reverse complement strand
GCCACGCTGATGGGCGCAGTGGTAACGAGCGGCATCATCTCCGCCATTTTGTTCTGGCCTGCGACGCACGCGCTTTTCCCGCGCGGGTTTGTCGTCAATGGCCTCGGCCACAGCGCGACCGATTTGTATTACGCATCGTTGATTGGACTGCTCATGACCGCCGTCGTCGTCGTCATCACCAACTACTACACGTCGATGCATTATGGCCCGGTGCGAAAAATCGCGCGCGCATCCGAGACCGGCCATGCCACGAACATCATCGCCGGTCTGGCCATCGGTCAGCACGCGACCGCGTTGCCGGTCGGCTTTATCGGCATTGCCATTTTGCTGAGCAATCATTTCGCCGGTCTTTACGGGATCGCGATCGCCGTCATGAGCATGTTGTCGATGGCAGGAATTATTATCTCGCTCGATGCCTTCGGGCCTATCACCGACAACGCCGGCGGTATCGCGGTGATGAGCAATCTGCCGAAGGAAGTCCGCGGCGTGACCGATGAACTCGACGCGGTTGGCAATACGATGAAAGCAGTCACGAAAGGCTACGCGATTGCGTCGGCTGGTCTCGCGGCGCTCGTTCTCTTCGGTTCCTACGTCGAAGAACTGCGCCATCACATTACCGGCCGCGGTGATGTCTTTAATTTTTCCTTCACGCTGACCGATCCGAAAGTCGTGATTGGCTTGTTCATCGGCGGTCTTCTGCCGTTCGTTTTCACCGCCTTCAGCATGGATGCGGTGGGTAAAGCGGCCGGCGCGGTAGTGCGCGAAGTGCGACGTCAGCTCACCGCGAAACCCGGCATTCTGCGCGGTGAAGACAAACCCGATTACGGCACTTGCGTCGACATCGTCACGAAAGCTGCGTTACGCGAGATGATCGTTCCGGCGCTCTTGCCGGTGCTTTGCGTGGTGCTTGTCGCAGTCATTAAACCGCTGGGCCCGGTCGTGCTCGGCGGTGTTCTCGTGGGCACAATCGTCACCGGGTTGTTCGTCGCGATCGCGATGACGTCCAGCGGCGGCGCGTGGGACAATGCCAAGAAGTTCATCGAAGAAGGAAATTTCGGCGGCAAAGGCTCCCCTGCCCACGCGGCTGCCGTGACCGGCGACACCGTTGGCGATCCTTACAAGGACACAGCGGGCCCGGCGATCAATCCGATGATCAAGGTCGTGAACATTGTCGCGATCCTTATCATTCCGATTTTCTTTTAATCGCGAATCGCGCGTCGTAGTCTCGACGCCGAATGAACGAAGACCCCCACGATTTCCGGCTCATCGCCGCGCCGCCTGAGCCAGTCACACCGGTGCGCGAACGCAAACCCGACGCCGGCTCCAATCCGTTCAAGGTCGTCATCGACCCTGAGATGCGAGCCAAGCTCCGCCGGGCATTATTCGAACTGATCGACTACCACGACGAGGCGCTGGCGGAGCATTTTGCGGAGAGCAAGCTCGCCCTCGATTCATACAAGGAATACGTCGAGCTTTTCGCGCGCAGTTTAAAGGAGACGATGGAAAGCCGCGAAGGCGTTGCCTATCTCCTGCGCGCCGCCGGCTTCGAGGTTCCGCCGGGCGAGATCAATCTCGAGCCGGAGCTGCGCTGGAAAGGCAGGCCGGCGGCTTTCGGCCGAACGTTGCTCTAGCTAACGCATATGCCGACGCTCCTGTTGATCGAGGATGACGCGGAGAGCCGGCGTGCCACCGCTGCATTGTTCGACGGCGAGTGGAAAGTAATCCAGGCGGGCGACGGCGAGGAAGGCATTCAAAGCGCGCTCGAGCACCGGCCCGATGTCATTCTCTGCGATCTGCTCATGCCGAGGACGACCGGATTCCAGGTCTGCCGCGCCGTCCGACAACAACTGCCGCCGGCAAGAATCATTGTTTTCTCCGGGCGCGACTATGGCGTCGACCGGCAGAGCGCCATGGATGCGGGTGCCGACGAGTACCTGATCAAGCCGCTCACGCATGCGCAGCTGATGGAGGCGATTGACCGTGTGTTACCTGAGCCGCCGGACAAGCCGCGCAAAATGAGCGCGACGCCGCAATTCATCACGCCGGCAACGCGCATCAAATTCTGGGGAGTTCGCGGTTCGATCCCGGTGCCGGGCTCGGGCACGGTACGCTACGGCGGAAACACGACCTGCGTCGAAGTGCGCGCTGATGGCGAGATCATTATCCTCGACGCCGGCTCGGGCATTCGGCCGCTCGGCATCGCACTCGAAAAGGAGTTCCGCGACCGGCCGATGAAATTAACGCTCCTCGTCACTCACTCGCATTGGGACCACATCCAGGGTCTGCCGTTTTTCCAGCCGGCCTACGAACCGAAAAACGAAGTCCGTATTCTCGGCTACGAAGGCGCGCGCGCCGGCCTCGCCTCGATCCTCGCCGGTCAAATGGAGACACCGTATTTCCCGATCAACCTGAGCGACATGCCGGGTAACATCGCGATCGAAGAACTCCGCGACATGGAATTCAGTCTCGGCCGCGTCCGCGTGCAGGCGAAGTTTTTGAATCATCCCGGCGTCTGCGTCGGCTACCGACTTTTCACCAGCACCGGCTCGATGGCGTTTCTGCCCGACAACGAGCCGTATGAGATGCTGAAGATGAAACAAGCCGACCGCGATGGCCTGGATCGCGCCAAGGCTCGCGAGTTCGCGGCGGCGGAGCGCCAGAAGCTGGTCGAGTTCCTGCGCAACGCCGACCTGCTCATGATCGACAGCCAGTACACGGATGATGAATATGAGGAGCACGTTGGCTGGGGACACGGCTCGCTCAGCAGCGTCGTCTCACTCGCGCTCGACGCGAACGTGCGAAAGCTCAGTCTCTTCCACCATGATCCGGCTCACGACGACGCGATGATCGATGAGATGGTGGAGAGCGCGCGACATTTGGTCGTCGAATCCGGCAAATCTCTGGAGATCGACGCGGCGCGCGAAGGCGCTGAAGTCTGGCTCGGCGCGAAGTAGCTCGCCGGCGTTTCCTACCTTCTAATTCCTACCTTCTCCTTTCCGGAGAAGCTGCCTCGCTAGGATTCGAACCTAGACAAAGTGATTCAGAGTCACTTGTGCTACCATTACACCACGAGGCAAATTAGCGATCTTCCCAGGCAAAACGCAGACGAACGGTCTACTTTCGCGTAAGCGAAATTGCATCGCCCGCCGCCTTTGGGGAGCCGAAATTACTCGTTCCGAGTCGCTGCACAACGCGGAAATTTGGACGCCTGCCGCCGGAAAAGATGGAGAAATCCGCGCCGTTTCGCGTCACTGAGTTTCTGCGCGACCGCGCGTCCGATCACGTGACGCTTTCGCCAATGGAATTCCTTCTTGTCATCATCGCCGTCCTCGCGGTCGCGATCGCGCGCCTGATGGTCACCGAATGGAAGATCTCACGCAACGAACGCATCCGCGCTCGGCATCGTGACGCGCGCGGCTAGCGATCCGCTGTCGCGAATTGCACGCTAGAGTTGCACAGTTCGGAGCCGCAACGCGTTTGCGATTACCGAGACCGAGCTCAAGCTCATTGCCGCTCCTGCGATGATCGGGCTGAGTAAGATCCCGAAGAACGGATAAAGCACGCCGGCCGCGACCGGTATGCCTAAAGCGTTGTACACAAACGCGAAAAACAGGTTCTGGCGGATGTTGCTCATCATCGCGCGGCTCAAGCGAACGGCTTTCTCGATACCGCGCAGATCGCCTTGCATAAGCGTGATGCCGGCGCTTTCCATGGCGACGTCGGCGCCGGTGCCCATCGCGATTCCCACATCCGCGGCGGCGAGGGCCGGGGCATCGTTGATCCCGTCGCCGGCCATAGCGACGATGTGGCCTTCCTGCCGCAAAGCGCGGACACGCTCGTGCTTGTCCTGCGGTTCTACGCCGGCTTCGATCTCATCGATCCCGAGTTGTTGTGCGACCGCGCCGGCAGTTCGCTCGTTATCGCCGGTGAGCATTATGATCTTGATGCCGAGCTGATGCAGATGCTCGATCGCGTCCGCTGTGGTCTGTTTGATCGGATCAGATACGGCGATGATGCCGGCGGCGCGATCAGCGATGCCGATGAAGATCACGCCATTGCCTTGCGCCTGAAGATCGGCCGCGCGTTCTACGAGCGCCTCGGCGTCGCGCACGCCTTGCTCTTGAAGGAACCTCAGTTTTCCGACGATGACGCGTCGTCCCTCAAGATGACCGACCACTCCGCCGCCTGTCGTTGATTCGAAATCTGTGGCGACAGGAACTCGCAAGCCGCGTCGCGTTGCGCTTTCCACGACAGCTCGGG
>JBJMWW010000058.1:0-4772 GCA_045809945.1 Chthoniobacterales bacterium | reverse complement strand
TTCGTCCGGCTCGACGCGACGACGCGCCAGGTGGAAGGCGGACCGACGTTTCGTGAAGTCATGTGGTGCGAAGGCGACAATGGTCGGATGTGGTCGAGCGCAAAGCCGGTCGTCACGCGCGAGAAAATTCAACTCGCGGGTTCGAAGATGTTCGGCAGCTACGCGTATCACATCCCGACTTTGCTCGAGGCGAGCTATGGCGGAGTGAAGCGAATCCACCAGCTCGAATCACCGTCTCTGCTCGAAGACGAAGCTGTCGACGGCGCCGACTGCCATCACGTGCATGGAGCATTTCAAGGTGATCCTTACGATCTCTGGATTGGCAAAGACGACCATCTCGTGCGGAAGCTCGTTGCGAACTACAAGGGCTACCTCATGGAAGAGATCCATCGTGAGATCGTGACGAACCAGCCGATGGACATGAAGGTCTTCCACTTCGCGCCGGAAGAGGAAGTTGCCGCGCCCGTGAAGAAAGCGACACCACCGCCGCGTTTGCCCGGCGAGCATCGACGGCCATGAGCGTTCGCCTCGCTGCGTTGCTGTTCCTAGCTGCAGTTAGCCTAACGAGTTGTGGTGGGCCGAAGAAGGAGATCGTCGGAAAATGGCGCGTTGACGGCGATGCGTCGGGCGTGGTGTGGGAGTTTCATTCCAACGGCAGCGTGACGAGCGGCGACGCGCCGGGACGTTACAGCTTTGGCGACAACAACCGTCTCAAGATCGAAACGCGCTCTGCAACATTCGTGCGCCAGTTCGAAATCAACCGCGACCACATGACGTGGCGCGAGCCGAGCGGCGCGAAAACTGAGCTGGTGCGCGTGAAGTAGGCGCGGCCTTGGATTCGTTAGGCTAACCGCCGGCCTTTGCCGCCTTCAGGTAAAGCGTGCGCGTGCCGAAGTCGATGATGCCGCTATGCCGCTGCAGAATCTCCGAGCCGAGCAAGCCGGCAACGGGTGCGGTGGTCGCATTGAGCAGCGGCGCGCGAACGAGTCCCTGCAGATCGACGACGCCAACTTCCTTGCTTCGCATGTTCAGCGAACCGACGGAGAAGTTGGAAATCGTCGCGAGCTGAACGCCGCGTTGTTTCAAGTTCACACCCGCGGAACTGAACGGACTCTGGCGCAGCGGAATTTTCATTTTCCGAACGAAGCGCTGATGCAGGAGCGTGGCGAAGGCGCCGGTATCGACCATCAGCCGCGCCTTCCGGCCATTGAATGAGCCGTCGACATACAGATTATAACCGGAGCTCACCTCCATCGGGATGCGTGTGAATCCGGTGTAGTTCATTCCTGGAACGGTGCCCTGCACACGCGGATCGATCTTCATCGTGAGCATCTGCGCGCGACAATCGAGAACCGCTTCCGTCGGGAAAAGGACGTCCGCGCCGAGGATTCCGTCGATCGGTTGTTCGCGCATCATTTTTGCTGCGCGAGTGGAGCTGCCGAGATCGACTGCGACCATCGGTTCGTCGACCAGCGTGAGCGCGCCGATTTGTAATGATCGCGCAATCGCGACACCGCTGAACGATCCGTTGATCTGCAGCCGCGTCGGCACTTCAGAGTTGGCGGTCGCCGGGGTTAATCCGAAATGACTCAGCCGGCTCATCGCGATCGCGCTGACTGGCGCGCCGGTGTCGACACCGAGCAAGGCCGGCTTGCCGTTAATCGTGGCGCGCAGCAGCAAATGATTCTGTCGCGAGCGCTCAAGCGGCAGCGCCTGGAACTGCAATGCGCGCGGAGCGGTCGCTACTTCCGAGCCGAAGCGCTGCTTGCGAGATTGCCCGGAATTGCGCTGCGGCGCGGCAATCGCGGGCGTGGCGAGAGAAAGAATGAGGAGCGTCGCCCAGACGCTGTTAGGGAGGGAACCGCGTGTGGGCCGAATCACGCGCCGATGATAGCACGCTGCTTTCGCGACGGAAATAAGTTGCTGCACCTGAATGCAAACCGCTAAACAAACCCGCATGTCGCAGCCCGCCGATTCGGAGGACAACAAATTCGTCCGGGGTCTTGGTCTCCTTGACTCCACCATGCTCGTGGCCGGTTCAATGATCGGGTCGGGGGTTTTCATCGTGTCGTCGATCATCGCGCGTCAGGTCGGCTCGCCAGGTTGGCTCTTGGTCGTATGGATTGTGACCGGTCTGCTCACGCTGATGGCGGCGCTCTCGTATGGCGAGCTCGCGGCGATGATGCCGAAGGCCGGCGGACAATATGTCTACCTGCGCGAAGCGTTCTCGCCGCTGTGGGGCTTCCTCTACGGGTGGACGCTCTTTCTTGTCATTCAGACCGGCACGATCGCGGCCGTGGCGGTTGGCTTCGCACGCTACATGGGCGTCCTGATTCCGTGGGTGTCGGAATCGAAGTACATCATTGCGCCGGTGCAGTTCGGCGGCTACGCGCTGTCGCTTTCGACTGCGCAATTCGTAGGGCTGGCGATGATCGCGCTGCTCACGTTCATGAACACGCGCGGGCTGGAGGTCGGCAAGATCGTGCAAAACGTCTTCACGACTGCGAAGACAGGTGCGCTCATCGCGCTCGTCATCCTCGGCATCGTGGTGGGCCTCAGCCGCGGGGCGGGCACAGCTAATTTCAGCGACATGTGGAGCCTGCGCGGGACACTCGATCCTGTCGGTCCCGGCGGGCTCAGCGCGGTGACAGCATTTGGGCTCTTCGTCGCGATTTGCGTCGCGCAAACGAACTCACTCTTCTCCGCCGACGCGTGGAACAACATCACCTTCATTGCCGGCGAAGTGAAAGATCCGCGGCGCAATGTTCCGCTGTCACTCGCGTTCGGGACGTTCCTCGTGATCGCGCTTTACCTGCTCGCGAACGTCGCCTATCTCGCCGCGCTTCCGTTCACCGGAATGCAGACCGTGCCGAGCGATCGCGTCGCCTCCGCGACCGCCAACGTGGTCTTTCCCGGACTCGGCGCGACCATCATGGCGATCGCCATCATGGTCTCGACTTTCGGCTGTAACAACGGGCTGATTCTCGCCGGAGCGCGCGCTTATTATGCGATGGCGCGTGACGGCTTGTTCTTCCGCCGCGTCGGCGAATTAAATAAGAATCACGTGCCCGGCTGGGGCTTGATCATCCAGGGAATCTGGGCCGCGGCGCTTGTCCTTCCGCGAACGGTGAAACGCGACGCCGCCGGCGCAGTCACCGGCTACGGCAACCTCTACGGCAATCTGCTCGATTACGTGATCTCAGCCGCGCTGATCTTCTACATCCTGACGATCCTCGGCATTTTCGTGCTCCGCAAAAAACGGCCCGACGCCGAACGGCCCTACAAAGCCTTCGGGTATCCGATCGTGCCGGCGCTCTACATCATCGGCGCGAGCATCATTCTTCTCGTGCTCTTCACCTACCAAACCGCGACCACTTGGCCCGGTTTGATCATCGTTCTGACCGGCGTGCCCGTTTACTTCCTGTGGAGGAAATCCGACGTTACCCGCCGTTAGGCGGCCAATGGTCGTGCTCAAACCGAAACAACGGCGCAGCACAGAGCTAGTTCGCTAAACGAGGGAAACCAAAGTTATGGCTAATCTTTTCGCACGTAAGCCGCTGGACAAACTTATCGCCGAGTCACAGGAAGTCGGTGAGCACACGCTGAAGCGCTCGCTCGGTCCGGTGAATCTTGTCGCGCTTGGCATCGGCGCTATCATTGGCGCTGGTTTGTTCGTCCGCACGGCGGCGGCGATTGCTGATCGCGCGGGTCCATCGGTTGTTCTCGCTTTCATGGTTGCCGGCGTCGGCTGCGCGTTCGCGGGCCTCTGCTACGCGGAGTTCGCATCAATGATTCCGGTCGCGGGCAGCGCTTACACCTACTCATACGCGACCATGGGTGAGCTCGTGGCCTGGATCATCGGGTGGGACTTGATCCTCGAGTATGCGGTCGGCGCGGCTACGGTCGCGATCGCGTGGAGTGAGTACTTCAATCGCGTGCTGGGCTGGTTCGGGATGAAGATTCCATACCAGTGGGCGCATTCTCCTTTCGAGCATCAGCTCGGTACGGACCTGCACGGGATGATGAACATCCCCGCGGTCTTTATTTTATTGCTGTTAACGCTGCTGCTGATCCGCGGCACGAAAGAATCGGCCTTTGTGAATGGCATTATCGTCGTGGTGAAGGTGGCGATCGTGCTGCTCGTGATCGGGATCGGCTGGGGCTTCATGAACCCGGTGAACCACACGCCGCTTATTCCAGCCGCGGCGGTCTACGTCACACCTCAAGGCATTCAGCACGCGTACGGCGGAATCCTCGGAATTCTTGGTGCGGCGGGCGTCGTCTTCTTTGCCTACATCGGCTTCGATGCGGTCTCGACTGCCGCGCAAGAAGCACGCAACCCCGGTCGCGATATGCCCATTGGCATTCTCGGATCACTTGTTGTCTGCACGGTTCTCTACGTGCTGTTCTCGTACGTCCTGAGCGGCGTCGCTACGGTGGAAGATTTTCGCACGCATGGTCGCGAAGCGTCGGTCGCCTACGCGATCACCAAATACATGCCGGGATACGAATGGCTCTCCAAGTCGGTGACGGTCGCCATCCTGGCGGGGTTCTCTTCCGTTATTCTCGTCATGCTACTCGGCCAGTCGCGTGTTTTTTTCTCGATGAGCCGCGACGGACTCGTGCCACAAACATTCTCCGACGTACATCCGCGATATAAGACACCCTACAAATCCAATTGGCTCTTCCTGATCTTCACCGGCATTTTTGCCGCATTCATTCCCGAAGACATCGTCGGAGAAATGACCAGCATCGGGACGCTCTTCGCCTTT
>JBJMWW010000057.1:0-23630 GCA_045809945.1 Chthoniobacterales bacterium | reverse complement strand
TGACTGGAACGCGGTCGGCGCCGATCGCGACGGCACTCGCCGTGTTTGTCGCTCTGTTTTGGGAACCGCTTCGAAAGTGGTGGAACGCGCCGCGGCTGAAGATCGACTACAGATCGCGCTATACTCATTTACGCCTTGAGATGCATGCACCTCACGACACGCGAACATTTCTCTTCAGAACGTTTCGGCTCCTGATCACTAATCTCGGTACTCAGGCGGCAGAGCACGTGGAAGTGTTAATCACTGATCTTTTCGAAATCTTGGAAGCAGAGGGCCGCCGCTGGCGCATGATCGACGGTTTCGTACCGACGCCGCTGAAATGGACGCATTCCGAATCATCACTTTGCGAGTATCTGCCGGGCCGGGGCGGCAAGCTCTGCGACTTCGGAACGTTCCTGACATTCGAACCGCATCGGCCGGGTCGCGATGAAGATTCGTTCACGTTCGCAATGACTGTTCAGCCGAAGACTCGCTACGACCAGATTGGTTGCGGGCTCTTCGTGATCCGCGTTGTAGCGTCCGCCGCGAACTCGCGAGCGGTATCGTTGTTATTGACGATGAGAGTAGGCGGTCCGATTCCGCTAATTTTCAATGTCGCGAACCGTCGAATTCGCCGGCAGATACGGCGAATAGATCGCCTCGAACCAAGTCTCGCAGGCCCGGGTCTCTTTCGGCGCGCGTTCGCGGCAATTCGCCGTCCCTTCGCTGCGCTTCGCCGCAAGTTCGGTGAGACGCGACGCCGGCTGAGTCTTAGGGCTGAGCGGTTTTGGGCCCGCCGTCGCTTTCTTAAAGAGTGGCGCGCCCGACGTTTCCCGAAATAACAAAGCGCGGATGCGCAATCGAAGAATGAATCTATCCTGCCTCAACCCTGGAGAGTGCATGGCATTCTGTTATATATTAGTAGCGCCGGGGGACGTTTCGGAACGTAGAGCTTTCAGTTCGTATGTTCCGAATCCGAAGTTCGCGCGCCCGTTCCAAAGCTCTCATTTCGTCAGCGATCGGCACGGCGGGAAAACCGGGACTCGCGACAACGCCGGTCGGCTGAAAAAATATTTGTGCAATTTAGGCGACCAAAACTGACCATTCAGGTGGCATTTATGGGCGAAGAATTCGGCCGGAATGTCGATGATCGGCGGCCTCACAGTTGGAAGTTTGAACTGCGACAACTAGGCGAAAATCGCGTTCACCGTACCACCCCCAGTTTCACTTGAAACTTGTCGCAACTGAAACTTCCAACTTTTCTAAATCGGTGAGCAGCTGCGACTTGCCGCGCATCGAGTTGGAAGTTTGAACTGCGACAAGTTTCCCGTTACGAAAAAATCTGCGACAAATACTCGTTGCGGGAAAAGTCTGCGCGCCCGCGCGTAAGCCACAGCGGCGCGAGGAGTTAAGGGTTTTTCAGGGTGATCAAGGCTTCTTCAGGGTTTGCGACAAGTTTCCAACGAAGGTACAAAATTGCCGCGGAATCGACGTCATATCGGATACCTCCATTTTATATGACATATATTGTATGATGTTGTGTTAACACTACGCCGCTCTAGAGGGAAAGCGCCCCTGCGTCAACACAATGTCGCCAAGGTCAAAAGGCCTTTTCGGACGTGGATGAGGCACATGCAGGCACGAGCTGTGGAACTGTTCCCCCCACCTAAACACATCGGCCCGAAGGGACGTAACAAGCTCCGAGTGCCGGTGACTCAGCCTCGCCGGAAAAGGCCTTTTGGGTCACTTTGGCGACCGCTAACTTTTTCTGTAAAAACCTCCATTATTTGCTTGACAATCAACACGTTACATGATATACTCTGTCTATGAAAATCGGGGGAGATAGATGCACCTTTGCGCCATAGGTCTGCGCGGGAGACGGACATGGAGGCTGTCTCCCCTAGATCGCCCGCTGCCGGTCGTTATAAGGACTGAATCGCTGGCCTCGTTTGCTGGCTCTACAGTAGGTCTCTGCGGCCGGCGGCGTTCTCTTTTTCTCGATGGTCTTTCACGGCGGGCAATCGCGACGTTTCCACGCGACCTCCACTGCTGGTTGCTCAACCCCTCAGGGTATTCCGGCCAGATGTGCGCCCCCGTGAAACGACTTACAAATTTCCTGCCAGTAGGTTCAAGGCGCAGTGTGCCTGGATGCGGTTGGATTCCGCTAGCACGAAGCGCTGGAGCGGTAGTGCGCGCAGCGATGCGCGCCGCGAAGGACAGTTGCCGACCGCGTTACTCGATCGCAGGAAACATAGGCACTCGCTTCGCCAAGCTCGCGCTGTAGCTCTACGTAGCCACACAGGGGCGTCCAAGGGGACCCCGCCCGAAGGGCGGGGTTGCTTGGACGTCGTGTGCCTTCATTCCGGTGACTTTCCGTTTAGCACCTTCAGTCGGTTGTTCGTCTCGCTCAGGACGCGTTGAATCTCTGCCGGTGGTTCGGCTTTCTGTTGGAACGCTCGCTGACCTTGTGCGTGCAGATCGAGCAGGAATTTCATGTTGTTTTCCAAGCGCCAGATTCGATCAAGCGCGGCGTTAATGTCCGAGAGCGTGTTTTCGTTAGGCGCAATGCGCAGGATTGCTTCACGCACCTTTGTGAGCTCGCGAAAGAGCACGTGCGAATCGAACAGCCAAGGGTTCGGCAGTTTCTTCGCGGAATGTCCCCAATTCATTTCCAGTCTCCAGTTGAGTTGCGGTTGGAGACGGCGCGAAGCTGTTCAGAACGGAGGCCGCCGCAGAATCTGAACGGTTGAAGGATTCTGACCTTCGATGCATTCAGCCTAACGAGTCGCGTTGCCAAAAGCAAGCGAAAGCAAGGATCATATATTGTATGATGTTGTTCAAAGAAGCTCTTGGATGTGTGGTGACCTTGACCTGATCCCGGCCACTGCTACCCTCGGCCCGACATTCCCTTTGTATGATCTTCCTATCCCGTTTGACTCGAAATCCGGTAGCGCTCGCAGCCGTGACCGCTGCGTTCATCAGTCTCGCCGCATTCGCCCAGGAAACCGGCGGCGACATTCAGCAAGTGATGACGCCGGAGCAATTCAAGGCCGCCGGGCTTGAAAAGCTCTCTGCCGACGAGCTGCAGAACCTGAATAAGTGGCTCAACGGCTATCGCGAAACCACTGTTAAGACGAGCAAGCAGAAGGCCGAACGCGAGGCGGCGAACGTCGCTGAAAGCCGCGTTGATGGCGTCTTCAGTGGGATTGGCGGTAATACGATTGTTAAGCTGGAAGACGGCACGGTCTGGAAACAAGCGAATCCGGACGAGCATTGGCGCGCGGCCGGAGTGGATCATCCGGCGGCCACGGTGTCGAAGACGATGTTCGGTCGAAAGATGCAGATCGCCGGAATGCCGCCGTTTTACGTCGACCCGGTGCGCTGACCCAGACTGGCGCTAACTCTCGCCGCGCTGGCGAGGCGGAATTCCTCATGCGTGAGCTGCGCAGCGGGCTCAACGTCTTTCTCGTCGATGACGACAGCGATTTTGATTTCGGAGGTAGAGATAAGCTGAATGTTGACCCCTCCGCGCCCGAGGCATTCGAAGAATCGCGCCGCCACGCCCGAGTGTGATCGCATCCCGATTCCAACAACGCTGACTTTGGCCAAGCCGGTTTGCGCGAACAGCTCATCCGCGCCGATGTCTGAAATCAACGGGCGCAACAGTTCCTCCGCTTTCGCGGCCTCGGACTGATGCACGGTAAACGAAATATCAGTCGTGCGATGCGATGAAACGTTCTGAACAATCATGTCGACGATGATGTCGGCGGCAGAAACAGCAGAAAAAATTCGCCCCGCCACACCGGCCTGATCCGGCACGCCGGCTATCGTGATTTTAGCCTGCTGGCGATCGATGCTGACGCCGCGAATGACGACGTCCTCCATGTTCGCGGTTTCTTCTTTCGCGATCGTGCCCGCGGTGCGGTTGAAACTCGATCGCACTTCAAATTCGACCCCGAACTTTTTCGCGAACTCGACGGCGCGTGATTGCATGACTTTCGCGCCGGCACCAGCCATCTCGAGCAACTCGTCGTAAGAAATCTCGTCGAGTTTGTGTGCCTCTTTCACCGCGCGTGGGTCGCAGGTGAAGACGCCATCCACGTCGGTGTAGATTTCACACAAATCGGCATTGAGTGCGCCAGCCAGCGCGATCGCGCTTAAATCGGAACCCCCGCGGCCAAGTGTGGTCGTTTGCCCATCGGGTGATTGCCCCTGAAATCCGGCGACGATCACGATGAAATCTTCCGCTAGTAATTCCTGAATTTGACGTGGACTGATGTTGGCAATCTTTGCGCGAGTGTGGGCGCGGTCGGTCAGCACACCCGCCTCGGCCCCGGTCAGCGAAATCGCTTTACCGCCGAGCGCGTTGATCGCCATCGCAGTGAGCGCGCTGGCGGCGTGTTCGCCGCTCGCAAGCAGAATGTCCATCTCGCGCGTGGTTGGCTGCGGAGATGTTTCGCGCGCGAGGTTGATGAGATTGTCAGTCACACCGGCCATCGCCGAGATCACGGCCACGACGCGAGTGCCATTGCGTTGCGTCTCGATAATTCGCGCCGCGACGTTGCGGATGCGCTCCGGTGTCCCCACCGACGTGCCGCCATATTTTTGAACTACGAGAGGCATATCTGGCCGAATGCCGCGACCGTTGTCGCGAATCTCCCTCTTATGTCAACTGCGACATAACGATCACTGGTTGATCGCGCGCGATACGGCATCGGTTGTCGCTGCGATCGGGTTCATCTCTGGCAATTCGAGTGCGGCCGGATCTTTCAAGCCATGACCCGTCACTGTGCAGACGATAGTGGCTCGCACATCGAATCGTGCCGCGTCGGACCATTTGAATAATCCCGCGACAGGCGCGGCGCTGGCCGGTTCGACAAAAATCCCTTCGTTCTGTGCGAGCCACCTTTGTGCACTCAGGATTTCTTCGTCAGTGACAATGTCGATCGCGCCGCGAGATTCGTCGATCGCATTGGTCGCGCCCTGCCAGCTCGCCGGATTTCCAATTCGGATCGCTGACGCGACTGTTTCCGGTTGTTCGATCAAACGGTTGTGGAAAATCGGGGCTGCACCTGCGGCCTGAAAACCGACCATCCGAGGCAAGCGAGAGACGCGATCGGTACCGCGATAGTCGGAATAGCCGGTCCAATACGCGGTGATGTTTCCCGCGTTACCGACCGGCAGCAGATGATAATCCGGTGCGTCGCCGAGTATGTCGGCAATCTCGAAGGCGGCTGTCTTTTGTCCCGCAATCCGATCCGGATTGATTGAGTTGACGATGGCGAATTCGGCGCGTTCGCCGAGCTCGCGAACGATTCGCAGGGCGTCGTCAAAATTGCCCTCGATTGCCGCGACCCGCGCGCCATAGGCGTGGGCCTGCAGCAATTTGCCGGCCGCAATTTTTCCCGCCGGGAGCACGACTATGCATCGCATTCCGCCGCGCGCCGCGTACGCCGCAGCCGAGGCCGATGTGTTTCCGGTCGACGCGCAGATCAACGTCCGCACGCCGCGTTCCGCCGCTTTTGAAACTGCGACCGTCATTCCGCGGTCCTTGAACGAGCACGTCGGGTTCAAGCCTTCGTACTTGATAAAGACGCGGGCGTCGTTGCCGATTCGTTCGCTTAGCCGCGGCGAAAAAATGAGCGGCGTGTTCCCCTCGCCCAGCGAAATGACCGGCGTCGCGTCGGAGACTGGAAGAAAATCGCGATATCGTTTAATGACGCCGCCCGACGAATTCGTTCTCATCAATTCCGTTGCAAAAGTGCGTGGTGCGTTTTCCAGTTAGCGCTGCGCGCCAACTCACCACGTATGCCGGAGCTGAGCAAAGAACAAAAACTGCGACTTCTCACCACGATGCTGGAGAGCCGGCACGGCGATTTGCGCGAGCAGAATCTTAATCGCCAGGGCAAAGGTCACTTTCACGTTTCCGGCATGGGTCACGAGGGGCTCGCCGCGCTTGGGGTTCAGCTGCGCGATGGGGATTACATCTGCGGTTATTATCGGGATCGCGCGCTCGTTCTTGGTCGCGGCGTCCAATCGCGCGAACTCGCGCTCGACTATTTTGCGAAGCGCGCTGGTCAAAGTCACGGGCGACAAATGCCTTCGCATTACAGCTACGCGTCGAAAGGGATTTGGAGCGTGCCGACACCGACCGGTTCTCAGCTACTGCCGGGCTGTGGCATTGCATGGGGAATCAAACTTGATGGCAAGCCCAACGTGGTCGTTGCGACCGTAGGTGAAGCGGCCACACGTCAGGGCGAGTTTTTCGAAGCGGTTTGTTTCGCGAAAGAGAAAGAGCTGCCGGTGCTATTCGTAGTCGAGGACAATCGCTATGGGATCAGCACGCCGACTGGCAAAACTAACCCTCTCGCAATCGGTGCGCTGCCTGTCGGCGACTGGCGCGAGATTGACGGCGCGAACGTGCACGAGGTCTACGATGCCGGCGCGAAGGCGTTCGATGCGATGCGCAATGGGAGCGGTCCGCATTTCCTGTGGGTGCGAATGGAACGACTCTCGAGTCACACGAGTTCGGACGACCAAAAGCTTTACCGTAGTGCCGAAGAACTGGCCGAGTGCGAGAAATGCGATCCGCTTAAACGATGGAAGGATCGCCTCGTCACGGAAAAGATTATCAGCGAAGCCGATTACGAGAAGTTAAACGAAGAAGTGAAAGAGCGGATCCGGCGCGAGTTTGCCGACGCCGAAAAAGCTGAAGATCCGCGAGCGGACGAGTTGCTCGAGCAGGTCACCGGAGAGATGCCGCAACTGAACGACGATGTTCTCCCATCGGGCAAGTACCGCATCGGCGACACGATTAACAAAACACTGCGGGTCGGTCTCGAGCGCGATTCGAACCGCATCATCTTCGGCGAAGACATCGAAGATCCGAAAGGCGGCGTCTTTCGCCTGACACAGAAGCTTTCGAGCGAATTCCCCAAGCAGGTTTTCAATTCACCGCTGGCTGAAGCGACGATTGTTGGCGTCGCGTGCGGACTCGCGTCGTACGGAAAACGGCCGGTGTTCGAGCTGCAATTCGTCGATTTCATCGGTCCGGCGTGGAACCAGATAGTGACGAATCTGTCGCTCCTTCGCTGGCGTTCGTTTGGCTCGTGGAAATGTCCGCTCGTCCTCTATGCACCGTACGGCGCATATCTGCCGGGCGGCAGTTTATGGCACAGCCAGGCAAACGAAGCAGCGCTCGCGCACTTTCCCGGGTTGAACGTTGTCATCCCGAGCACGCCGGACGATGCCGCCGGTCTGCTCTGGAGTGCGATGCACGCCGAGGACCCAACTTTCGTGCTCATTCCAAAGCACATGCTTTGGGCGGAGCATGAATTTTCGGAGCCAATCCGCGCGGTTCCGCTAGGCAAAGCGCGGACTCGCCGCCGCGGGTCCGATGTGACGGTCGTCGCGTGGGGTAACACGGTCGAGAAGTCGCTCGAAGCTCTCGAGAAGATCGGGAACGACGCCAGCGTCGAGCTAATCGACCTCCGCTCGATCGTTCCCTGGGACCGCGCGGCGATTGAGGAATCGGTGCGTCGCACCGGTCGACTCGTCGTTGTTCAGGAAGACACGGAGAACTGCAGCGTCGGCCAGATGATCATTCAGCACATCACGAGCAATGCTGAACTTTTCGGGGAACTCGTCGCGCCGCCAATTCTCGTCAGCAAACCGAACGTGCCGATCGGCTACAACCCGATCTATGAGTATGCCGCGTTGCCCGGTGTGGAGCGGACCGTGGCGGCGATTCGGCAAGCAATGGCAGTTCGTAGCGAACGCGCACCTGTAGCGGCGGCCGCCGGCCGCGCTCGAACCGACCAGTCGAAGCCGGAGCCGCGGACAGCGAGCGCGGCTACAAAATCAGTTCAGCGCACTCAACCGATTACGGTCCCGATCATGGGCGAAGGCATTCGAAACGCCAAAGTTGTCGCGCTGTTAAAGAATACCGGAGATCGGATCGCACACGACGATGCGTTGTGTGAGGTGGAAACAGACAAGGCCGTTTACCCGATCGAGTCGTCGTTCGCCGGTACGATGGGCGAATGGAAAACAGAAGTTGGCGCAACAGTTGATATCGGCCAGGAGATCGGCACGATTTTACTCGACGAAGGTGCCGAGGTTGCGTCGGTCGCGAGTTCGAACGGCGCCTCGCCGGCGACAGCCGCTCCGCGTCAAGAAACGCGACGAGAGATGATCGAACCGGCGCTCACACCGACGATCACGCGTCGGCTCGGACGCGTCGTTCCGGCAAACCTGCAAATCGACGCGCAATGGTCCCCGATCAGAAAGGCACGCGATGGAGCGAAGAAGCGCGATGCAAAAAGTGCTGAGACACCATCAGTAATGGTCGCGTGGGCGGTCACACGCGCGATAGAAAAACATGCGCCGTTCCGCCGGTTGATGCTGGAGGACGACACGATCGTCGAGAACGACGATTTCGATCTCGGCATTGCGGTTGCGCTTGAAGGCGATCGTCTCGCGACTGCCGTGATTACAAACGCCGGCAAACGCGATTGGCCCGATTTTGTGCAGCGTTACAACGAAACAGTCGAGGAGACACGGCGCGGTCGCGTCGACGCAGTGAACGCGCCGGTCGTCATCAGCAGCCTTGGGGCATTCGGAGTTCGCGCCGGTGCACCTATCGTCGTACCGCCGTCGGTCGGGACGCTCTTCGTTGGCTCAGCCCATTTCGAGGTGATCGGCGACGGCGCGAAAGGCAAAACGACCGAAGTGATCACGCTCTCGCTAACATTTGATCATCGGGTCGTGAACGGCGCCGGTGCGGCAAATTTCGTGCACGAAATCAAAGCGCAGATCGAGAATTTCAAGATCCCGGTAGCCGCAGCGAACCGATAAACCAAAGTCCGATTTCGAGGGCGTAGTTCTGCAGATGGTGAAGTTGATCGAGTGTCCGCGCGACGCCTGGCAAGGGCTCAAGCGATACGTTCCTGCGCAGATGAAGGTCCGCTATTTGCGCGCGTTGATTGATGCTGGATTCAAGCATCTCGACGCGGTGAGCTTTGTTTCGCCGAAAGCGGTGCCGCAGATGGCGGACAGCGAACAAGTCCTGGAAGAGCTAGCGCCACCGCGGCGCGTCGAAATCATCGGCATCGTCGTGAATGAGCGCGGTGCGGAGCGAGCGATTGCTACTGGCGCGGTCAACACCGTTGGATTTCCCAGCTCGATCTCCGAAACCTTTCTGCAACGCAACCAGAACCAATCGCTCGAAGAAAATCGCTCGATGCTGGAAAGAGTCGCGCATCTCGCTCACGGCGCCGGATTAAATGTCGTCGCTTACATTTCGATGGCATTCGGTAATCCATACCAAAACGAGTGGAACGAAGATTTGCTCGCGAATTCGATTGCAGAGATCGCCGGCGTGGGCGTCGACGCAATTTCTCTCGCCGATACCGTCGCAGTGGCAGGACCCGAATTGATTCAACGCGTGGTCGCACGTGCCGTGCGCGAATGCGATCCGATTGAACTCGGCGTGCACCTGCACAGCACGCGAGCAAATGCGGCGGGAAAAATACGCGCGGCGTTCGACGCGGGTTGTCGCCGATTCGATTCTGCACTCGGCGGACTCGGAGGGTGTCCTTTCGCGCAAGACGAGTTGGTCGGAAACATCCCGACCGAGGAAGTAATTCGCGCCATGGAAATGTGCGGCGTCGATGTCGAGGGCAACCTCGCGCCGCTGACGATGAGCGACGCGATTGCCGCGCAGTTCAGCGCCTAGCTCGCCCAGCGCGGCGCGCGTTTTTCGAGGAAAGCGGCTACGCCTTCTTTTGCCTCGTCCGACCCGCGCGCTTGCATGTGATGCTGAAGGGCGCGTTCAATGTCTTGCGGAACAGTCGTGGACCAAAGTTCCTCCAGCAGTCGTTTAGTGTTGGCGAGCGCCTGCGGCGCGCCCTGGCTGACGCTCGCGATAATTTTATCCGCCTCCGCATCGAGGTGGTCGCGCGGCACCACTTGATTCACGAGGCCTATCTCTTTCGCGCGCTGAGCGTCGAATAACTCACCGGCGAGTAACAGCTCGCGCGCATCCCGTTCGCGCAATTGCCGGCGCAGAAATGTCATGACCAGTCCCGCGACCAAGCCGCGTCGCACTTCCGGATAACCGATCTTCGTCTTTTCGGCAGCGACCACAAAATCGCACGCCGACATCAGCCCGGCACCACCGGCGACGGCCGCGCCGTGAACTACCGCGATCGTCACGAGTCGCGTCTGGCTGACGGTGAGCAACATCTTCGCAACCAGTTCGGCGGACGCGTGTGCCTTTTGCGGTTCGCTGACCTCGTTCAAATCCAATCCAGTGCAAAACGCCGCACCTGCGCCACGTAAAACGAGCACGCGGCGCTCCGATTCGGCTGCCGCAATTTCAATCGCAGCGACCAGCTCGGACATTAGGTCGATGGTGAGCGCGTTTCGGCGCTCTGGCCGGTTCAGCGTCAGGATCGTCGTTCGCCGATCTCTGTTTTCGACGATAACAGTGGCCATGCGAACTACGTCTGGACGACGCCGGTGTGGAACCGCGCTTTCGGCATCGGGCGCGAAACGTAGCGGAGCAATCGCAGCAGCACGTCGCGTGTTTCATGAGGCTGAATGATGGCGTCTATCCAGCCGCGAGCCGCGCCGTAGCGGATGTCGGTCTGCTCTTCGTAATTCGCTTTTACTTGCGCCCGCAGCTGCTCGAGCTCTTCCGGTGTTGCCTTCTTGTCACCGCGATCGGCGGCGCGCGCCAGGATGCTGAACACCGTATCTGACGCCTGCGCCGCGCCCATGACGGCGTAGCGCGCGTTCGGCCATGCGACAATGAAGCGTGGATCGTAAGCCTTGCCGCACAGGGCGTAATTGCCGGCACCGAATGACCCACCGACGACGACTGTAATTTTCGGCACCGTTGAGTTGCTGACCGCGTTTACGAGTTTCGCTCCGCTCCGGATGATGCCGCTTTGTTCGGCATCTTTGCCGACCATGAAGCCGGTCACATCCTGGAAGAAAATGATCGGCACCCCAATCTGGTTGCAGTCGAGAATGAAGCGCGCGGCTTTGTCGGCACTGTCGGAGTAAATGACTCCGCCCATCTGAATTCCCTCGGTTTTCGTTCGCACCTGAATGCGCTGATTCGCAACGATCCCGACAGGCCGGCCGCCAATTTTCGCATACCCGGTGACGAGCGTCTTGCCATAGTCCGCTTTGTATTCGTCGAACGAATCTGCATCGACCACGCACGCGAGCAGGTCCCGAAAATCGTACGGCTTGCGTCCTTCGACGTCGATCATCTGGTAGAGCGCATCCGGATCTTTCGCGGGCGCGCCGACCAATTCGTTAGTCTGCGATTGCTGCGCTTCCGGTAGCGCGCCAATCAGTGACCGCAAACGCTTTAGACAGGACTCGTCATCCTTTTCGAAGAAGTCGACGGTGCCGCTTATCTCGGCGTGCATCTTTGCGCCGCCGAGTTCCTCCTGCTCAACGATCTGCCCGATAGCTGCTTTGACGAGCGACGGACCGGCGAGATACAAACCGCTCCCTTGTGTCATCAAGATTTTGTCGCAGAGCACCGGGAGATACGCGCCGCCGGCCACGCAATTGCCCATGATTGCGGCGAACTGTGGAAGTCCGGCAGCCGAGATCACTGAGTTGTTGCGAAAAATTCTGCCGAAGTCGTCTTCGTCAGGGAAAATCTCGTCCTGCATCGGAAGAAAGACGCCGGCGGAATCGACCAGGTAAATGAGCGGCAGCGAATTTTCGAACGCGATCCGCTGCGCGCGAATGAGTTTCTTGCAGGTTTGCGGAAAGAACGCGCCGGCTTTGACCGTCGCATCGTTCGCGACGATCAGGCAGGGAATGCCGTGCACATTGCCTATGCCGGCAACCGTCCCAGCGGCGGCAATATTGCCCCACTGCTGATACATCTTGTACGCGGCCCACAGGCCAACCTCGAAGAAATCACTACCTTGATCGAGTAGCGCGGCGATCCGTTCCCGAGCGAGCATGCGCCCGAGCTTGTGCTGGCGCTCCTGACCGGCTTTACCTCCGCCTTCGCGCAGTTTCGCTTCTTCGAGCAAAATCTCGTCGCAGCGTTCGCGAAATGGGTTCGTATCGGCACGGCGATGCATAAAGCGAAGCACGCTTACGCTGCGCGCAGTTCCGAATCAAGCCGCCAGGCGCGCACTTTATGTTCGTTATGCTTGCGCTTTGAAGCATCGCTGGAGCGCGCAGGAATCTTCTTGAGATGTCTCGGCCAGCCCAGCACGACGCTGAAACGACGGGAAGGTCAGTAAAGCTCGTGTTCCGGATGGCCCGAATCGCCTCGAATCGAGCGAAGTCGATTGCGACTCGCACGCTCCGACTCGGGTCGGTTAATACGCGCCATGGCGGCTTTCACTACCAGCGGCACAGCCGCAAGCGCGCCGACAGAAACGAGTGACACCGCGGCAGCTTGTCTCAATGTTGGCTTAATTTTGTCTGCGATCAGAATTCCTATTCCCAAGCCCAACGCGGCTCGCGTGAGCGAAAGCAAGCCGTCGAAAGGGATTTCGTCGGCAGCTTTTGGAATGGATATCGAAAGCGGCATCGCCTATCGTTAGCCGTTCCGTTTCGAAAAGAAAACGGATTTTCTGCGCGGCTGGCGGAGCGTAGTCGTGCTCGCATCGTGATCTAAATGCCGAACCCGATTTACGCGTTGATTCTCGCCGGAGGAAGCGGTCAGCGCTTTTGGCCGGTTAGTCGTCGCGCGCGGCCAAAGCAACTTCTGCGGCTCGTCTCGAACGAGACGTTGCTCGAGCAAACCCTGGCTCGCCTAACGGGACTTGTTCCGCCCGAGCGGACGCTGATTCTGACGAACGTCGAGCAGGAAGGCGCTATCCGCGATCTGCTACCAAAATTTCCAACAGACAATATTCTCGCGGAACCGGTGAAACGCGACACCGCAGCGGCGATCGCGCTCGGTGTGGGTTGGGTCGCGGCGCGCGATCACGTAGCAACGATGATCGTATTGCCGGCCGATCACGTGATCAAAGATTCCGCAGCATTTCAGCGCACCTTAACGACAGCAGCGCGTGCGGCCGAGGAGACCGGATCACTTGTGACTATCGGCATCAAGCCGACGTGGCCGTGCCCAGGTTTCGGCTACATCGAACAAGGCGAGGCTGTGCGCATTCGGAACGGCGACAGCTCGGCAGTTCATCGGGTCGTTCGCTTTCGAGAGAAGCCAAATCCGGAACTAGCCGAATCATTTGTCCGACAGGGACATTTCCGCTGGAACGCCGGGATGTTTGTCTGGTCAGTTCCGATGGTGCTGACGGAATTCAATCGTCACACCCCGGAGCTCGCATCGTTTATTTCGCAACTGGCGACAACGGGAACATTCGAGGTGAAGCTGCGCGACCAGTTCAGCAAACTGCCGAGCATTTCGTTCGATTACGCGATCATGGAGCGCGCTGATCGCGTGTTGGTCATCGAAGCAGAGTTCGATTGGGATGACGTAGGAAGCTGGAGCGCGGTTGCAAAGTACTTCCAACGGGACAACGACGACAATGCAGTCAATTGCGACGCGGCCGTGATCGATGCGACTAATAACATCGTGTTCACGGAGGACGGCACGACGGTGGCATTGGTCGGCGTTCATGACTTGATTGTAGTCCGAACTGGCGATGCCTTGCTCGTCTGCCATCGACGTGACGCGGAGAAGATCAAAAACATTGTAGGTCATGTTCCGGCGGCATTGCAGTGAGTGAGCTGCGAGTTCAGCCGCGTGTCCTTGGTGTCGACCTCGGACACGTTAGGGTTGGCCTTGCAATCTCTGATGAGCTCGGGTTGCTCGCGCATCCCCTGGATACGCTCCCGCGTGGTAACGCGGCAGCTCTAATCGCGCAAATAGCCCGAGATCGAAACGTCAGTGCGATCATTGTCGGCGTTCCGCGCCACATGAGTGGAGGTTCCGGAGAATCGGCGCAGGACGCGCTCGCGTTTGTGGACAAACTTCGGCCACTCGTCGGGTGCGACATTCACACGATCGACGAGCGGTTGAGCACCGTGGCGGCGAACCGCGTGTTGCGTGACGCCGGCCGCAAGACGCACCAGACCCGCGGCTATGTCGACCAGGTCGCAGCGCAAATGATTCTTCAAACGTATCTCGATAAGCAGCAGCAGCGCGGTTGATGGGACGGCTGAAACTGATCATCGCATACGACGGTGCGCCGTTCGCGGGCTGGCAGTCGCAACGGCACCGCAATACGATTCAGGATCATTTGGAGCGCGCCTTCGCTGTGATTACGGGTGAGTCGGTCCGCGTTCACGGTGCCGGACGGACTGACGCAGGAGTGCATGCGCTCGCTCAATGCGCGCATGTCGATGTCAATCGGCTGCGCATCGCGTCCGACCGCTTGCGAGCGGCGCTAAACAGCCAATTGCCGCCGCAAATTCGCGTCTTGCGCTGCAGCCGCGTCCGGGCGGCATTTCACGCACGATATTCGGCGCGCGAGAAGACTTACCGCTATGTGGTGTGGAACGCACCGGTGCTACCGCCTCACGAGCATCAGCGCGCGTGGCATCTGGCGGAGGCATTGAATTACGACGCCATGGCGAATGCCGCGGCAGAATTCGAAGGCAGGCACGATTTCGTCGGATTTGCGGCAAGCCGAGGTAAGCCGGATAACGCAACGATTCGGACGGTCGGAAAGGTTCGCGTACGCCGTAACGGCGCTCGAATCGCATTCGAACTCACCGGGAACGGTTTTCTCTACAAAATGGTTCGAATGATGGTCGGCTTACTCGTGCAAATCGGTCGCGGCGCTGTCGATCGGCAGGAGTTACGGCGGCGGCTTTCAAGTCCGATCACAGTTCGCCCGCGGTTGGTCGCACCGGCAGAAGGCCTCGTGCTCGTTCGCGTGCGGTACTGAGGCTGCTACAAGGGTGGCCGAGCCGGCCGCCCAGACTCGCATTTACGCCTCTGGCAGGAGACCTGCTTCCTGCCTTTTACCAATGGAGAACTCCGCCGCGTTCCCTGCCAAACCTGTGTCTCGGGGCTTTCTCCGGCGTGGCGGCGCGTGGCTTTTCAGCCAGAACTACTTTCATTTCAAACTTCTTTTCGGAACTGCCGTCGGAATTGTCGTTATCACATTCCTGGCTTGCCTGTTCTTATTCGTCACGCTTCGCAATCATCAGCAGGAAACATTGCGCGGCCATACGATCGATGTGATGCGCCTGAGCAGCGTCGTCGAGAATGACATCGCATCGCTCGAAACGGACCACCGAGCCTTTCTTCTCACCCGCGACGCTTCTTATCTCGACCCGTTCGACCGGCGACGTGAGCTGATTCGTAATCGGATCGAAGACCTGACGCACCTGATCCTCGACAGCCCGCGCCAGCGCAAGCGCGTCATGAAGGTGCAGGAGATCGTGCAACGCTGGATCGACACGATCGCTCTCCCGCAAATCGGCGCGTTGAAGGCTAATCCGAATGTTAACAGCACGCCCGCTGTGCTGGGGAATTCTACGTTGGACGAGGCACGTCAGATCCTGCGTGAGTTACAGGCGGACGAGCAGATCGTCCTCAACCAGCGAATGCGGGATCAGGAATGGGCGGCACAGGCAACCCAGATTCTCGATTTTCTGACCAAGCTCGATCGCACAGTCATCGAAATGCAGAAGGAGAAACGCGGTTATCTCCTCACCTCCGATGCCGTCTTCGCTGATCAATACCGGCATGCGGTCTCGGACTTTTATACGTATCACGGCTATCTCTCGATTCTTGTCGCGAATTCTCCCGAGCAGGCCGAGGCATTGTCGAAAATCAAAGAAGCGGTTTCGCACTGGATGACCGGCTTCGCCACCCCTGAAATGGAAGTGAGGCGAACCGGTCGAGAGATCAATCCGACGGCGAGCAAGAATGGTGAAATCGCGATGGCCAGCATCCGGCAATTGCTCGAAACCTTTCAACAGGATCAGCTTCGCTCTTATGAATCCCGGTCGGAGACAGTCGCGCGCGATCGCATTCTCAAAACTTCGGGCCTAGCCATCCTATGCGTCATTGCAGTCGGCCTGCTGATCGTTTCGAACATGTACAGCTTCGTGCTTGTTCGCCGTCAGCTCGCCAAGCTTGAAGGCGTAGATGCACGCATCCGCTCAATTATCGAAAACATTCTCGATGGAATGATCACCGTCGATCAGGAGGGCGTGATCTGCTCGATGAACGCGGCGGCAGAAAAAATGTTCGGCTGCATCGACAACGAGATGGTCGGACACAAGATAACCAAGCTCGTGCCCAAGACTTACGGCAGCGAGCCGGACACGCAGCCGGTCCCGTGGGAATGGTCGCATCTCGCGCAGAAAACCGGCAGCACAACGCTCGCGATGGGCCGCACACGCCGTCACGCGACCTTCCCGATTGAGATCTCGCTCAGCGAGATGTTGGTCGACGGCGCGAAACTTTACGTCGCCATGATTCGCGACGTGACCGAACGCAAACGCTTCGAATCAGAGATCGCCGCAGATAAGGAACATCTCGCCGTGACGCTGCGGTCCATTGGCGACGGCGTTATCACCACTGATGTGCAGGGCCGCATCATCATGATCAACCAGGCAGCCGAAAACCTGACCGGCTGGAATACGAAGGATGCGATCAACCAGCCCCTCAAGGCCGTTTTCAACGTCGCGATCGACCTAAAGGCGCAGGCACGCGCGCAGCGGAGCGGCTACCGCAATGAAGCCCAGTCATTGCTCGTCAGCCTGCCGGAAAACGCGACCCTCAAATCGCGCGACGGCCGCGAGTTTGTTATCGAGCAGGTCGCCTCTCCGATTCGCGACAGCAAGAACGAAGTCGCAGGCGTGGTCCTCGTCTTCCGCGATATTACCGAACGTCAACGCAATGAAGCCGAGCGACGCAAGGCCGAGACTCTGGAACAACTCGGTCTGCTCGCCGGCGGCATTGCGCACGATTTCAACAACCTGCTCACGGCCATTATCGGCAATATCTCGCTCGCTTCTTTGCTCCTTCCGCCGAACAACGAAATGGCAACTCGCCTAAACGACGCGAAGAACGCCTCGATGCGTGCACGCGATCTTGCGCAGCAACTCCTCACCTTCGCACGTGGCGGCGCACCGATTAAAAAGACGGCGTCGATTGGTAAACTCATCCAGGACACGGTCAGCTTCTCGCTCCGCGGCACGAATAGCCGAAGCGAATTTAATTTCGCACCGGATCTCTGGCCCGCGGAGATTGACGCCGGTCAAATCAGCCAGGTTGTCGGAAACCTCGTCGTCAATGCCGACCAGGCAATGCCGAACGGCGGCACTTTGCGTGTGGTCTGCGACAACTTCGCCTACGATGGCGCGTCTCCCGAGTTCGTGCCTGACTTGCCGCCCGGAGATTACATTCGTATCCGCGTCAAAGATCAGGGCACCGGCATGACGCCGGAATGTCTCAAGCGCATCTTCGATCCGTACTTTACGACCAAAGAAAAAGGCACGGGCCTTGGCCTTGCGACGAGTTATTCGATTATCAAGAACCATAGCGGCCTCATCACAGCCGACTCGACCGTTCATGTCGGCTCAACCTTTACGATTTACCTCCCTGCATTACCCGAGCACGAAGCCCCCGCAGAAACGCCAGTTCAATTCAGCGAGGTCGTCACCGGGACAGGCCGAATCCTCATCGTCGATGACGAAGAAACCATCCGCGATCTGGTCGACTTCGTTCTCACCGAGCTGGGATATCAAGTTCACGGCGCGGAAAACGCCCTCGACGGAATCAATCTCTACCGCGACAAACTCGAAGCCGGCGAGCGCTTCGATCTGGTTATCTTGGATCTCACGCTCCCCGGTGGAATGGGCGGCAAGGAAGCGCTCAAAAAGTTGATCGAGCTCGACCCGACGGTGAACGCCATCGTTTCGAGCGGCTACGCCATGGATGCGACGATGAGCCGCTACCAGGATTTCGGCTTCCGCGGTGTGATCGCCAAACCGTACGAAGCTGCTGAGCTCGGCCGCGTGGTGCACCAGGTGATCGAATCGGCGCAGGTGAACCTCGTCGAAGAGTTCGAAGGCGGGCGACTGGCGAGTCGCGTCGCGTAGCTCTCCCCTACTCCGCCGCTCGAAGTCGCGGCAAAAGCTGCTCGAGAATTGTAGTCACCGACTGCTCGATCGTTTGCTGATCGGTTCGCACCGCGATCTCCGGATCTTCCGGCGCTTCATATGGCGCGTCGATGCCGGTGAATTCGCGGATTTTCCCGGCACGCGCTTTTACATAAAGCTGTTTGGGATCCCGCTGTTCGCACACTTCCAGCGGCGCATCGACGAACACTTCAATGAATTCCGAGTTTGCTTCGAGCGCGATTTGGCGCGCGCGCAGGCGATCAGCACGATAGGGCGAGATGAAAGCTGTGATGACGACCGTGCCGCCGTCAGCCATCAGTTTTGCAACCTCGGCGACGCGGCGGATGTTTTCGACGCGATCATCGGGCGAGAAGCCGAGGTTTGAGTTCAAGCCATGACGGATGTTGTCGCCATCGAGCACGTAGGTGTGAACGGCGCGACGGAACAACTCGACCTCGAGTCCGCGCGCGATCGTCGATTTTCCCGCGCCTGAGAGACCTGTTAGCCAGATAACCGCGCCGCGATGACCGTTGCGCGAAGCTCGCTCCAGCGCAGTGATTTTCCCTTCGCTCCATGAGATATTCTGGCTCTTGGCTGCGGTGCGATCCGTGTAAACACCGCCAAACACAATACCGCCGCCAAGAATTCGATTTTCTTCGATCAAAACGAATCGGCCCAACTGCGGAATGCGATCGTGATTGTCGAGTACCAGCGGCGCGCGTGTTTGCAGTGTCACGCGCGCGACTTCGTTCCGACCAACGTCGCGTTCGCCTTCCGAGATCGCCAGCGTAGAGGAGTCCATCACGTGCTCAATTCCGACTACCTGGCATTTCACTTCCTGCGTCGCGAGCCGCAGCGTGTAAGAGTCGCCCTTTCGCAATGGTGCGTGCGTCATCCAGAAGAGCTCCGCGCGAATGCGGTTCGTCTCGATTGGCGCATCCACGAGATGCGAACCGACATAACCACGTTCGACGAAAATCTGCTCGCGCAGCGTGATTCCGATCGAGTCGCCGGCGATCGCCGCATCGCGTGCCTGCGCATTCCAAGTTTCAATCGTTGCCACGATTGAACTCTTGTTCGCGGGCGAAAACACGATCGAGTCGCCGACACGGAGCGTTCCGCATTCGATTCGACCGGCAATGATTCGCCGCTCGTCGAATCGATACACATCCTGAACGCAAAAGCGCAGCGGCTGGTCGGTTGTTGATTGCGGGCGCTCGATCTCTTCCAACGCGCCAAGAACCGTCGGGCCTGAATACCACGGCAACTCGGCGGGATTTGATGAGGTGATATTTGATCCCTGCTTCGCTGAAGCAGGAAGGAACGTCCTCGCCTCAAGCTCAAGCGTCCCGAGGAACTTTCGATATTCATCTTCGATCGTTCGGAATCGCGCTTCCGAGTAGCTCACGAGATCCATCTTATTGACCACGACGAGCAGTTGCCGCACGCCGAGCATCCCGAGCAGATACGCATGGCGACGGCTCTGCTCGCTGACACCTTCATTTGCTGCGATGACGAGCACAGCGGCATCTGCGTTCGCCGCGCCGGTGATCATGTTCTTGAGAAATTCCTTGTGGCCCGGGGCATCGATGATGACGTAACTGCGGTTCGCGGTGCGAAATGGAATTTGCGTCGTATCGATCGTGATGTTCTGCGCCTGCTCCTCGAGCAGTGCATCGAGGACGAACGCGTACTCGAACTCCATCCCCTCCTCCGCGCATGCGCGCCTGATCTGATCGAGCTTGCCTTCAGGCAGCGAGTTAGTGTCGTGCAGAATACGGCCGATCAACGTCGACTTCCCGTGATCGACGTGACCGACAAAGACGATTTTGAGCCGCGGCTTCTCCGCACTCACATAAAACCTCGCGCGCGCAATTTCTGCATCGCGTTGCGCTCGTAATGATCCTGCGCCCGGCCGGCACGTTCGCTCGTCTTGGTTGCGTCCAACTCGGCGATGATTTCTTCGATCGTCGCGGCGTTGCTTGCGATCGCTTTGGTAATCGGGCTGCAGCCTAACGAGCGATAACGCAATCCATTTCGCGCAAAATACATCGTCGGGATCGGAATCTTCTCGCGTTGGATGTAGCGCCAAATGTCGGCCTCGGTCCAGTCGAGTAGTGGCTGAACGCGAACGTGTTCACCGGGCGCTGGGTTGGTTGTGAACTGACCCCAAAATTCCGGTGGTTGATCTTTGTAGTCCCACTCGAACTGTGCGTTCCGCGGGGAGAAGTATCGCTCCTTGGCGCGGGTCGGATCTTCGTCGCGCCTGATTCCGGTGATCAGCGCATCCCATTTGTGTTCGGCGAGCGCTTGTTGCAGCGCGACGGTTTTTAGTTCGTGCGTCACGGTCACTGGATCGTGTGTCTCGTAGCCGACTCCGCGCGCGCGCGCTTCTTCGTTGATCTTCACGATCAACTCCAGTCGGTAATGTTGCGTCGCCCACTCGCGAAACTCGAGCATTTCGGGAAACTCGTAGGTCGTGTCGATGTGAAGCACAGGGAACGGCACGCGCCCGAAAAACGCCTTGCTCGCCAGCCATATGAGAACGTTCGAGTCCTTTCCCATCGACCACGGCATGACGATGTTTTTGAACGCGTGGTAAGCCTCGCGAAAAATGAAGACGCTCTGACTTTCGAGCGCGTCGAGATGCGTGCGCGCAGGGAGGTTGCGGCTCAACGGAGTGCCTGCAGTATTCGTCATGTCAGAGGTTGTTGACCAGCTTACCGCTCGAAAATCGAAGGCAACGTGAATTTCCTGTTTGGTGGGCGGCAATTAACCAACGCGCGCGTGCCTGTGACGATTGCGTAGTCCAGCGCGACACCGTACTATCACCCGATGGCTGAGATGCGTGCTGCGTACGACTCAAAAGTAGAAGGCAACGTGATCTTCACGCGGCTTGATGCCGCGATTAATTGGATGCGAAAAAATTCGCTCTGGCCGATGCCGATGGGTCTTGCCTGCTGTGCGATCGAATTGATGGCAACGGCCGCTTCGCGTTTCGATATCGCGCGTTTCGGTGCCGAGGTGATGCGCTTCTCGCCGCGGCAATGCGATGTAATGATCGTTGCCGGAACCGTCACTTACAAAATGGCGCTGGCCGTGAAACGCATTTACGAGCAGATGCCGGAGCCGAAATGGGTGATTGCGATGGGCGCGTGCGCATCGACCGGCGGCATGTATCGGTCTTACGCGGTGCTGCAGGGAATCGACCAACTTTTGCCGGTCGATGTTTATGTCTCTGGTTGCCCGCCACGCCCGGAAGCGTTGCTCGAAGGCCTGATGAAATTGCAGGAGAAGATCATGCGCGAGCCGGCTTTGCGCGAACAAAAGCGCGAGCTGCTGAATCGCTACGACGTCGCCCTGACATGAACGGCGGCGAGATTCTTTCTTCTCTCGCCGAGATGCTGGGTGCGCGTCTGCTCGGTAAAGCGGAGTTCCGCGGCGAGACGACGTTCACGATTGCAGCCACTGATCTGCGCGACGTGGCGCTCTTTTGCCGTGACGAACTTTGTTTCGATTACCTGCTCGACATTACGAGCGTCGATAACTTCGGCGAAGATCCGCGTTTCGAGATCGTTTACGAGCTCTACTCGATGTCGCTCGGCATTCATCTGCGGCTGAAGCTTGCGATTTCGGAGGATGTCGAAGTTGCGACCCTTTGCGATATCTGGCCGACGGCCAACTGGCATGAGCGCGAGATCTACGACATGATGGGCATTCGCTTCGCCGGTCATCCCGATCTGCGTCGGATTTTGATGTGGGACGGTTATCCGTACTTCCCGCTGCGAAAGGAATTTCCGCTCGAAGGTCTGCCGAGCGAAATGCCGGATGTCGCGTTCAGTGCATCGGCGCCATTGGAAGGTGGACCATTTGTGACGCTGCCGAGTACAGCGACGACAAAAGATCGCGAGCCCCGGGCGCGCCCTGCGCCAGAGCTTAGATCGCGCGACTAAGCAGGCGCGCGAAACCCGCCGCCGCGCTGCGTCCAACTTCGAGGACTTCGTCATGGCTGAGCGTCTGATTGCCTACGCCCGCCGCCCAATTCGTTAGACACGAAAAACCGGCGACATCGATTCCGAGCGCACGCGCCTGAATAGCTTCCAGCACCGTCGACATGCCCACGGCATCTGCGCCGAGGTTGCGGACCATTCGGACTTCGGCGGGCGTTTCGTATTGCGGCCCGAGTAGTCCGGCATACACCCCTTCGTGGAATCGCATGTCGAGCTGTTGCGACGCGGACCGAAACTCAGCGCGCCACGTCGAAGAGTAGGTGTCGCTCATATCGATAAATTCAGGACGACCAAGCAACGGCGTCATGCCTGTTAAATTCAGATGGTCTGAAATCATCATCCACGAACCCGGCGCGAACGATAAATTCAGCGAACCGGCAGCGTTCGTCAGGATCAAACGTTTGATTCCAGCAGCCGCCAGGACGCGGATTATCGCAGTCACGTCGTCTGCGGTGTGGCCTTCGTACAAGTGGACCCGGCCTTGCGCATAAATAAGTTTTTCACCCCGTGCGAAACGACCAACATGGCCGGCCACGCGCGGCGATGGAATCTCCGGAAACTCGGAATACGCAATAGCCTCGGAATTATCTGCGACGACCGAGTTGAGGCCCGAGCCAAGGACTATCGCAGTCTCGGCGCGCCAGTCGCGCAATCGCTGCGCGGCAGACGTCACGCGGCGGAAACAGGTGGGGCGCCCGCCGGACGTTTTGTCGCTGCCATGATGTCCGGTCGCAATGACTCGTCGCGCGGAACTGCCGGCGTTTTCGTTTCCGGCTTCGGGTAGGCGATGCGTGTGTGCAGCATCGTCGTCAACGTGAAACGAAACCGCTCGGCGATCGTGGCAACGTCGCGCAATGTCAAATCGCATTCATCAAGTTGCCTGTCAGCGATCCGTTGCGCGATCAGATCGTTCACGAGCTGTTCAACTTTTGCCGGCGTCGGTTTTTCCAAGCTACGGGATGCGCTTTCGATCATGTCCGCGAGGCTGACAATGGCGCTCTCCTTGGTCTGCGGCTTCGGCCCCGGATAACGGAAACTTTCCTCGGATACTTCCGGCACATCTTCCTGCCGCATGTTCATGATCTTGCCACCGGCGCGCGCGTCCTCCTGCTGCTGGAGCGCGCGCTTGTAGAAATAATAAACCAGCGATGTGCCGTGGTGTTCCTGGATTATGTCGATGGTCTGCTGATTGAGCTTGTGCTTGAGCGCGAGGTCGACGCCTTCCTTT
Organism: Chthoniobacterales bacterium; assembly: GCA_045809945.1. Classification (GTDB taxonomy): domain Bacteria; phylum Verrucomicrobiota; class Verrucomicrobiia; order Chthoniobacterales; family UBA10450; genus CADDYX01. Next base: position 317 of record JBJMWW010000057.1, on the reverse strand, counting down.
ACGTGCGAAATGATGATGAGCGCGCTCATGCTTGGCGCGAGATCGTCGTGCGGATTGCGTTCGAAATTCATGTTCTCGGTGAAATAATCTGGCTTCACGAGTTTGCCGATGTCGTGGAAGTACGAAGAGACGCGGGCGATGGCGGGATTGGCGCCGATGGCCTCCGCGGCAGCCTCGGCGAGTTGTGCAACGACGAGGCTGTGATGGTAGGTGCCCGGCGCTTCGATTGTCATCCGGCGCAAGAGCGGATGATTCAGGTCCGACGCTTCGAGCCACGAAATGTCCGTCGTGACCTGGAACAAGTGCTCGAAGATCGG
>JBJMWW010000056.1:0-11964 GCA_045809945.1 Chthoniobacterales bacterium | reverse complement strand
CGCGTCCGGGTGAACGTGCAGCTGATCAACGCGCAGACCGACCAGCATCTCTGGGCGGAAGATTACGATCGCGATCTCAATGACGTCTTCGCGATTCAGACTGATCTCGCGCAGAAAATCGCGGACGAGCTCCAGGCGAAGCTTTCGCCCACGGAAAAGGCGCAGATAACGCGCAAGCCGACAGAAAACGGTGAGGCCTATCTCGCTTTCATCCAGGCGCGCAATCTCTTTGCTCCTGAAGATGTCGAGAAGCTGAAGCAAGCGGAACAGCTTTACGACCGCGCGTTGCAACTCGATCCAAAGTTCGCGCTCGCGTTTGCTGCGTACTCGATTCACGAGAGCTGGCTCGTGCGCTCGAATGACCCGACGCCGCAGCGCAAACAAAAGGCGCGGGACCTGGCCGACAAGGCGCTGGCGCTGCAACCGAATCTGCCCGAGGCGCATCTCGCGCTGGGCTACAGCTATTATTACGGCGATAACGATCCGGAGCATTTCAATCGCGCGCTGCGCGAATTCGAAATGGCGAAGGTCGGGCTGCCCAACGACTCGGACGTTTACCTTGCGATTGGCGCGATTCAGCGGCGGCAGGGCAAGTGGGATGATTCCACCGCGAATCTGCAGAAGGCCGTCGAGCTCGATCCGAATGCCGCCTGGCCGTTGCAGAATCTCTATTTTAATTTCCAGATGCAGCGCAACTTCACGGCCGCCAAGCAAACGTTGGACCGCGCCCTGAAGCTCAACCCGAACTCCATTTCGATTGCTGCGTTAGAGGTGGAATTGGCCATTCGCGAGCATGGCGATGTCAGCGTTGCCGCGAAGTCGATCGAACGCGTGAAGAGCGCGCCTCCCGAAGTTCAGCGGAATCCGATCGTGATTATTGGCTGCGCCAGCCTGTTCATCCTGCAGCGACGTTTCGCTGATGCAGTACGAGAATTGGAGAGCGTTCAAGACGCGCTCATCAATACGGAACATGGCCAGCTCGGAAATAAGTACCTCTTGTCTGGATACGCGCGGCTTAAATCCGGCGACCAGGCGGGCGCGCGTGCCGATTTGACGAAAGCGAAGGAATTTGCCGAGTCGCTGATTCGATCGTCGCCGGACGTGGCCGACTACCACTGCCAGTTGGCCCAGGCGCTGGCGTGGCTTGGCGAAAAAGAGGCCGCGATCGCTGCGGCGCAGCGCGCATCCCAGATCAAACCTGAAGCTAACGATGCATTCGAGGGCGTCGGCGTCACCGAAGCGATGGCTCGCGTCTACGCTGATGTAGGCGAGTCCGATCGAGCGATCGATTTGCTCGTCCATCTGCTGCAGGTTCCGAGCGATTTGACGGCGCAAATCCTGAAGCTCGATCCCGCCTGGGATAATCTGCGCAGCAATCCGCGCTTCCAGCAGCTGATCGCGAAAGTCTGAGCGCGTCGATGAGACGACTCGTCGCGCTGCTCCTGGTCTCGCTGTGTGCCGTCAGAGCTTATGGCGCGTGGAAACTTGAATCGAGCCAGAGCGAGAGCAATGGCGGAGTCGAGCATCGCACGCTCCACTTGAGCGGGGGTAGCGACAAAGCGGTGACGCTGGAGCTCGCGGTTTTCTCCGCGAAAATCGCGACGCTGCGGGTGATCGATAATCCGAATGGCGACTCCGATCTTGCGACCGCTATGCGGCAGCACAGTTCGATCGCCGGAGTGAACGGCGGCTATTTTGATCCACAGTTCGCGCCGATTGGATTGCGGGTGATTGATGGCGCGACGACCTCACCGCTCGTCCGTGCGCGATTGTTAACCGGCGTGCTTTCCGCATCGCCGGATCGCGGTGTGGAGATCGTCCGAATCGGCGAATGGTCACGCAACCGCCGAACCGACGCGGCGGTCGAGTGCGGACCGTTTCTCGTCGATCTGGGAGCGGGCGTCCGCGGACTTGATGATACCCGTCCGGCACGCCGAACCTTCGCCGCTGTGGCGCGTGGAGGGCACGCCGCGCTCGGCTACTGCGACGAAGCGACACTGGCCCAGCTCGGCGAAATCCTGAGCAGTGTGCGGTTAAGCGAAGGATTCAGCGTCTGGCGAGCGATGAATCTCGACGGCGGTTCGTCGAGCGCGTTTTGCTTTCGTCGCGCGGACGGCACCGCGTTCGCGATTCCGGAAAGCAAGCGTGTGCGCGACTTTCTCGGCGTTGTCGCGAAGTAGCGCGAACGCAAAAAAATCTTTTCTCAAATCATTTCGTACAATTAGCTTACATCCCCCGAAGCCGGATGAAGCGAAATAACCTTGTGACTCATCCGGAACGTCGGATCGAAAAGAGGAACGAAATGTTTGCTCGCATCGAAACCGTCGTCGCTGTCACACCGGCGCATCGTCAGATGTTCAGCCTTCTCTCAACCCTATGAAAAAACTGCTCATTGCCAGCTTATTCACTGTCGCACTTGCGCTGAATTCCTTCGGCCAACAACCGCCGCCGCCGCCACCACCGGGTGCAGGGGCACCGCCTGCCGGGAATCAGCCGGCGTTGCAACCGACCCCTCCCGGACCGACCGGGGCAACGAATCCCGCCGCGGCTAATCCGGCTCCGGGAACAAATGTTCCACCAGGTGGCGCCATCGCTCCTCCTCCGGGATCCGCGCCGGCGACGGGCCTTCCTCCGGCGCCGGGGATGTCACCGGCGCCCGGCGCGCCTGGCACGACGACGACCACTGCGACAGGCGCATCGCCTGCGGCAAGTGTGAGTCCCGGTGCTTCTCCCTCCGCTACGCCACCGCCGCCGCCGCAAACGTGGAAGAACTTCCTGATCGACAAGTTCCACCAGGGTGGCGCGATCATGTGGCCGATCCTCATCGTGTCCATCATCGCGGTGGCCGTGGTGCTCGAGCGCGCCTTCTGGTGGCTCGGCCGCTGGATGCGCCGCGATCCCAAACACATCGAGAAAGTCTTTACTGCGATTGAAAACGGGGACGTGGCCGAAGCTTCGCGCCTCTCGCGTGGCACGCGTGATCCGGTGCTCCGCATGATGTTCAATGGTTTGAACCACCAGCACGCGTCGCTGCAGGGCGCGTTGCAGGTCGCTGCCGGAATCGAAATCAAGCGTGCCGGTCGGTTCCTTGTGGTCATGGACACTCTGGTCACGCTCGCGCCGTTGCTCGGTCTGTTAGGAACGATCACCGGTTTGATGAGATCGTTCGGCTCTCTTGGTAACGAGGAGCTCGCAGTCGGAGCGGTGACGGGCGGTATCGCCGAAGCGCTCATTGCGACGGCATGCGGTCTGGGCATCGCGATCTTTGCGCTGATTCCATTCAACTTCTTCACCTCACGCGTGTCTAACTTAGAGTTCGAATTGCAGACGGCTGCGACGAACCTCGAAGTTATGCTGGAGGCGCAGAACAAAGCGGCGGGCGGCCACCACGGCGATGTGGAAATTCCAACGTCGACGCCATCGTCTGCCACACGCTCATCGATTTAGCTCCGTCCTATGCACGTCGGCTCTCCCATCCCGCACAAAAAGGCGAGGATCGAGATCATTCCATTGATCGACATCATGTTCTTCCTGCTTGCGAGCTTCATGATGGTGAGCTTGAGCCAGGTGCACATGAAAGGGATCAAGGTGGCCCTGCCCACCGGTATTTCCGGCGAAACGCAAACCAAGCGCGAGTACATCAGCGTCTCTGTTGATCAGGACGGCAATGCCTACTTTGATAAAACAAAGATGTCCTACGACGACCTGACGAAGACGCTCTCTCAGGTACACGGGACGAACCCGGACGCCAAAGTATTCGTGCGGGGTGACCGCGACACGATGCACGGAAATATCATCCACGTGCTCGATATCCTAAGGTCGGTGGGGTTCTATAAGATTGCGTTTGAGATTAAGAGCGAGGCGCTGAAAGGGGTTCCGCCCGCGCCGGGGAGCTAAGCTATGGCCGGACCACTTTTATTTAGGCCAGCGCCGAAATGGCAGCTGTTTGCCGCATTCGGAGGAGCGCTCGCTTTGCATGGCATTGCCGTGCTCGCTGCTTTTGAAAAGCCGCCGCCGCCAACTGATCTGACCGATATTCCGACCGCTACGATTGAGGCGACACTCGATCAACCGCCGGAAGAGGCGCCGACGCCGCCACCGGAAGACGTTCCATTGCCGCCTCCGCCACCGGATGTCCAGGACGTGCCGGAATTCCATGAGGAAAGTCCGCCGCCGAAGATCAACCGGCCGACCAAGCCGCAAGGACCGATTAAGGCTCCCCAAGTCGGAGCGCCGAAACCGGCTGGGACGGTCTCCGCCTCTCAAGGCAAAGCAGCCGCGATCAGCGCGCCGCGACCTGAGTACCCGTACGAAGCGCGCAGTCATCACGTCACTGGCAGCGGCGTATGCGTGGTCACGGTTGATACTGCGAGCGGCAGCGTAACGGATGCGACGATGGCACAGAGCACGGGCAGTCCGATTCTGGACAACTCTGCCACAAGTGCCTTCAGGCGCTGGCGTTTCAAGCCGAACACCGTTGCGAAAGTGAAGATCCCGATCACCTACACGATGAGCGGCGCGTCCTACTGACGAAGGAGATTCCTGATGAGAATGCGATCACCAATTCAGAAAAAGCACGCGCGCATCGAGATCATTCCGCTGATCGACATCATGTTCTTCCTGCTCGCGAGCTTCATGATGGTCAGCCTGAGTCAGACGCACATGAAAGGCATTCGCGTGACGCTGCCTTCCGCCGTCGCGCCACCGCCGCAGCAGCAGGACAAGAAGGATTTGATCTCGCTCCGGGTCGCTGTCGGTAACGTCGTTTACTACGATAACCAGGCCCTTTCGCTGGACGATCTGGCCGGGCGCTTGTACCAGGCGCATCAGGCGAATCCAGATATCAAAGTATCTATCAGTGGCGAAATGCTAACGCCACACGGCGACATCATCGCCGTGCTGGACAAAGTGCGCGCAGTAGGAATCAAGAAAATCGGTTACCAGATTCGCGCTGCGCCCTCGACCTCGCACTAGCGCGTCAGCAGGAACTTGGACAGCTGTGCGACCGCTTTGGCCCGGTGGCTCACGCCGTTCTTCACCTTTGCTGGCAGCTCGGCAAATGTTTCGCTGAATCCATCCGGGACAAACACCGGATCGTAGCCGAAGCCGTGCGTGCCGCGCGACGCGGCGACGATGTGTCCCTCAACGACGCCGTCGAAGATTCGGATCAGTGCGCCCTCCTTTGCCAGTGCAAGGACGCAGCGGAAGCGCGCCCGACTTGGTGTCTTGCCCGATAACTGCCGCAGAAGTTTCGCCACGTTTTCCTGGTCCGTCGCGCTCTCGCCCGCGTAGCGCGCGGAGAAAATTCCCGGCGCGCCGCTCAGCGCCTCTACTTCAAGGCCCGAATCGTCTGCCACGATCCACCCGGAAACACACTTTGAGATCGCGAGCGCCTTCAACGCCGCGTTCTCCGCGAAGGTGCTGCCGGTTTCATCGACGATTGGCAGATCGCTGCGCGACGTCAGATCGCGGACCTTGAAATCAGGCCCGAGCAGCTCCGAGAATTCGCGCGTCTTGTGCGCATTTCTGGTCGCGAGCAGCAAATCCATTTGTGTTTCCTGCGTTCCTGATTTCCTAAGAGATACTTCGATGAGCAGCGAACGCCGCAAGCCTTTCCCATTCGACCATTTCGAGCCGAAATGGCAGGCGATCTGGGAAGAACACCGCAGCTTCCATGCGCCGAACCCCGGCGATCCGAATTTCGATCCGGCAAAGCCGAAGTTCTACGTCCTCGATATGTTTCCATATCCGAGCGGCGCGGGTCTGCACGTCGGACATCCGGAAGGTTACACCGCGACCGACATCATCGCGCGCTACAAGCGGATGCGCGGGTTCAACGTGCTGCATCCGATGGGCTGGGATGCGTTCGGACTTCCCGCTGAGCAATACGCGATCAAAACCGGACAGCACCCGGCGATCACCACGCGCGAGAACGTGACGAAATTCAAAGCGCAACTGAAGCGCATTGGTTTTTCCTACGATTGGGAACGAGAGATCAACACGACCGATCCGCGTTATTACAAATGGACGCAGTGGATTTTCCTCCAGATTTACAACTCGCGGTTCAATTCGGAGACACAGCGCGCGGAGCCGATCGACACTTATCGCGGTGACGATCCCGATTCGGTGCGACTCGCCTACGTCGCGGACGTGCCGGTCAACTGGTGCCCGGAACTCGGCACCGTTTTGGCCAACGAAGAAGTCATCGACGGAAAAAGCGAAGTCGGCGGATTTCCAGTGGTCCGGCGGCCGATGCGTCAATGGATGCTGCGGATCACCGCCTTTGCCGATCGGCTCGAGCAGGAACTCGACGGCCTCGATTGGCCCGAAGGGATCAAGCTGCTGCAGCGCAACTGGATCGGGCGAAGCGAAGGCGCGGAGATCACGTTTAGTGTCGAAGGCGCGGACGAAACGATCCGCGTTTTTACTACGCGACCCGACACGGTTTATGGCGCGACTTACATGGTTCTCGCGCCCGAACATTCGCTCGTCGATCGCATCGTGGCTGAGGAGCAGTGGCCGGCAGTACGCGAATACCGTGAGCGCACGGCGCGCAAGTCGGAGTTGGAACGGACCGATCTCGCGAAAGAGAAGACCGGCGTCTTCATCGGCGCCTACGCGCGCAATCCGCTGAACAACGAACGGATTCCCATCTGGATCGCGGATTACGTGCTCCTCGGCTACGGGACTGGTGCGATCATGGCGGTTCCGGCGCATGACGAACGCGATTTTGAATTCGCACAGAAATTCAATCTGCCGATCCGCGAAGTTGTCGTGCCCGAGGCACGCCCGAGGAACGGCGGCGAACAGCCGTGTAGCATGCCGCCGCTCGTGTGTACTGTGCTTGACGGCTACGCAGTGAACTCGCCGTTGATCGACGGGCTGACGACTCTCGAAGCAAAAAAGAAAATCATCGCGTGGCTGGAGGAGAATGGCCGCGGTCGGCGTGACATTCGTTACAAAGTGCGCGACTGGCTTTTCTCGCGTCAGCGTTATTGGGGCGAGCCGTTCCCGGTCATCTGGGAAAAGTCCGAGCCGGACGGGCGGTTAAAACATCGCGCGCTCACGGAAAGAGAGCTGCCGATCGAGCCGCCGCCGCTCGATGATTTCAAGCCGACCGGGACGGGCGAGCCACCGCTTGCGAAAGCGCGCGACTGGATTCGCTATTCAGACACGGCGACGCGCGAAACGAACACCATGCCGCAATGGGCCGGCTCCTGTTGGTATTACCTGCGCTTTTGCGATCCGGAGAACGATGCGCGTCTCGTTGGCGAAGAGGCGGAGCGCTATTGGATGGCAGGTGCGCATCCGGGCAGCGTCGATCTCTATGTCGGCGGGACCGAGCACGCCGTTTTGCATCTGCTCTACGCGCGTTTCTGGCACAAAGTGCTGTTCGATCTCGGTTACGTTTCCAAACCCGAGCCATTCCAGCGACTCGTCAATCAGGGAGTGATCCTTGGCGAAGACAATCAGAAGATGTCGAAGTCGCGCGGCAACGTCATCAATCCCGATCAAGTGATCGATGAGTACGGCGCGGATGCGTTGCGCTGCTACGAGATGTTCATGGGGCCGCTCGAACAGATGAAGCCGTGGAGCATGCGCGGTGTGGAAGGGGTTTCGCGGTTTCTTGCTCGCGTCTGGCGACTGGTCATGGATGAGAACCAGGCGGGCGAATGGCAATTGTCACCACGCATTAAGGAGGTCGCGCCCAATAAATCGCAGCTGAAAATCCTGCACGCGACGATCAAGAAAGTGAGCGATGACATCGAGTCGCTCTCTTTCAACACAGCGATCTCGCAGATGATGATTTTCGTGAACGCGTTCACGAACGCGCCGGCAGTACCGCGATCGGTCATGCAGACATTCCTCGTATTGCTGAATCCCTTCGCACCGCACATCAGCTCCGAGCTTTGGGAAAAAATTGGCGGTACCGATCAAATCACATTCCAGCGCTGGCCGGAGTTCGACGAATCGCTCCTCATCGAAGACGAAGTCGAAATCGTGGTGCAGGTAAACGGCAAACTGCGAGACCGGATGCGCGTGCCGATCAACGCATCGAACGAGCAGCTCGAGCATCTCGGTCTAACGAATCCGAGGATTCAGCAGTTGCTTGCCGGAAAAACAATCCGCAAAGTCGTCGTTGTGCCCAACAAAGTCATAAACATCGTCGCGAACTGAAGATGAGCATGTGGAAGGAATTCAAAGAGTTCGCCGTCAAGGGCAACGCGATCGATCTTGCAGTTGGTGTCATCATTGGTGCGGCCTTCGGCGGCGTCATCGCGTCGCTGGTCAAAGACATCATCATGCCGCCGCTCGGATGGCTCACTGGCGGGCTCGATTTTTCCAATCAATTCGTCGTCCTGAAACATGCCGCGAACGGCGCGAGCTTCGCAACGCCGTCGGAAGCAGCCAAAGCCGGCGCGATCACCTGGAACTACGGCAACTTCATCACCTTGCTGATCAATTTCGTCATCGTTGCCTTCGCCATTTTTCTGCTGATCAAGGCGCTCAACACGTTGAAACGCCCGAAACCCGGCGCGCCGCCGGTGACCAAAGACTGCCCCGCGTGCACAATGTCGATCCCGATCAAAGCCACGCGGTGCCCGCATTGCACGGCCGAGCTCGGCAGCGCAACAACGACGCGCGCCTAGCTCGCGGCAGCTTCGAGATTTCGCAAAAGCAGAACTCGCTGCGGCGTGCAGAGCCAGACGCGGCTCTGCGGATCGGGCAGCCAATTCGCGCCTGCCGCCCAGGGTGAAAACGCCGGCATGATCCAGCAGCGCTCCTGCTGAACAAACGCCGGACATTTCAAGCGCAGACCGGCACCATCGCGCAGCACGCCGGCGGGATGATGATGACCGATGATCTGAGTCGCGTTTGTTCGGCGCTGCGCGCAATGCCCGTGATGGAAATGGAAGCGTCCGATCTTTAGCGCAGGCACCATCTCGATTTCTGATTGCAGTCCGCGGTCGTGATTGCCGGAGATTACGATCGTCTCGCAAAAGGTGTTCAGCTTGGTCAGCAATTCGCGAGCGGGGCGCGCCGCCGTCCGGTCGTGCACGAGGTCTCCGAGAATGACAAGCCGGCGCGGTTCGTAATCGTTAAGCAATTGCAGCAAACGGTCCGCCGCGGTTTCCATTCCCCACATTGGAATGAGCCGGCCGGCCGCGCGCTGGCTCAGTTCGTAGCCAAAGTGCAGATCCGCGATCGCGAGCCATTTCTCGCGTTTGTGGAAGAGCGCGAGCCGTCCATCGAGGACGAGATTGGGCGCGACGAGTGCCTGGTGCGGAGCGAGTGCTGGCATGCGAGCGCGCGGAACTTATGGGTTGCGCCGCAGCGGTTCAATGGCTATTGAGCGCGCTTGTGCAACCCTCCGCCCTACCGAGACTTGCGCTGATTTGCGCAATCGCGTGCCTGCTCGCGAGCTGTGCCGTGGCGCCGCAGGGCGTTGTGAGTTCGCCGGCCGCGCGCCGCATTAGCAACGTCCGAACGACAGCGTATTGTGCCAACGAAGGCGGAAGCGGAACTCGCAATGCGACCGGCGAATATCTCTCCGGTCGAAAAGTGCACAGCGCTTCGGCTGACTGGTCGCGTTATCCGTTGGGCACCCGGTTCCGCGTCGTCGGCAGCAATGAGGAATATCGCGTCGACGATTACGGTGGCGCGTTGATTGGCACGAACACAATCGATCTTCACAAATCAAACCGCGCCGAGGTCCGGAAGTGGGGCACGCGGCGTGTCGACATCGACGTGCTGCAATGGGGTTCGCACGAACAAAGCCTGAAGGTGCTCCGTCCCCGAAAGAACAGCCGCATCGTGCGGCGGATGATCGCAAGTCTCGAAGCGAAGAAGAGCTAAGCTTTGACCGCGCGCACCGTGCGCGACACGTTGCGCCGTGCGTATTCTCGTTGTCGGCGGCGCAGGTTACATCGGAAGCATCTGCAGCGAACTGCTGTTGAATGAAGGCCATCGCGTCATTGTCTTCGACAACCTGGGCGAAGGTCACCGCCGCGCGGTCGATCCGCGGGCCAGACTAATCGAAGGCGATCTCGCCGATGCGCGCACGGTCGAGCTGGCTGTGCGATCCGCAAACGTCGAAGCGGTTATGCACTTCGCCGCCAACGCGTTGGTGGGCGAATCGATGCAGAATCCGTCGAAGTATTTCCGCAATAACATCGCCAACGGCGTGAACCTGCTCGACGCGATGATTGCAGCAGACGTGAAGCACTTCGTCTTCTCATCGACCTGCGCGATTTTCGGTCCGCCGGAGCGGGTGCCGATCGACGAGACGTTGCCGAAGAATCCGATCAATCCCTACGGAGAATCAAAGCTGGCGTTCGAGCGAATCCTGAGATGGTACAGTGAAATCCACGGATTGCGCTGCGTCTCGTTGCGCTACTTCAACGCAGCGGGCGCATCCGAGCGATTTGGAGAAGATCATCGGGTCGAAACGCATTTGATTCCGAATGTGCTCAAAACCGCGCTCGGCCAAAAACCTCAGGTCGAGATTTTTGGAACTGACTATGAGACGCCTGACGGCACCTGCATTCGCGACTACATCCACATCTTTGATTTGGCGCAGGCCCACATCCTTGCGCTCAACGCCGGGCAAACCGAGTTCTACAACCTTGGCACTGGCGGCGGATCGAGCGTGCGCGAAGTAATCGATGCCTGCCGCAGAGTCACCGGCCGGGAAATTCCTGTGGTCGAACAACCGCGGCGTGCGGGGGACCCGCCGCGGCTCATCGCTTCATCGGAGAAAATAAAACGCGAGCTCGGCTGGTCGCCAAAATTCCAGCAACTGGACGCGATCATTGAGAGCGCCTGGCAATGGCACCAGAAATTTCCGAATGGGTATTTGGATTAAAAAAAACGCCTGCGGAAACGCGTTCCGCAGGCGCTCAATTTTGACTAACTCGTCAGCCGTTTAGGGGCGCGTAGTTGTCGTAGTCGTGGTGGTGGTCTCTTTCTTCTCGACCAGGTCAGCGTTAGCCGCCTTATGGCGCACAATGACCTTCTTCACGACCATACGATCCCCGGTTTTCTCATAGTAAACCGTCGCCGGGACATCGGCCGTCACATTAGTCCACGCAACATTTGCACCGGTCTCGTCGACCACGGTGGTTTGAGGCGTGTAGTAGTAACGCACCGGCTCACCGGCTTCGCCGCGGAACATGAAGTAGTCGTGCGATGGTGCCCCGACAAAAACGCCCGGTGCGCTGAGCCCGGCGCTCACTCCGACCGGCCCGACATTCGCGCTCACTCCTGCGCCCTGACCGTATGCGGTGGTGATGGCGAGCGCGCAAGCCGCACCAGCCGCTAACATTTTGATCCATTTGTTCTGTTTCATATTTGCCCTTTCGTTGGTTGGACGGAATGCTCTCCGCCGTGCAGAAATTCGACTCCTGCCGGGGGGCATTTATTCGACCGTCTCTTCAATTCGTGCCCGTAGAATCGAGCAGCTGCATTCGCGCCTAACAAATGCAGGCTCTTCCCGGATTTCGCGATTTTTTGCCGAATGAGTGCGCGAAGCGGAATTACATCTTCGCTAGATGGCGCGAGGTGGCGCGGCGCTACGGATTTGTCGAATGGGACGGGCCCGTCCTCGAACCGACCGAACTCTATACAAAGAAGAGCGGACCGGAGATCGTCTCGCAGCTTTTCAATTTCACCGACAAAGGCGAACGCGAAGTCGCGATGCGGCCGGAGCTCACGCCGACTCTCGCGCGCGTCGTCGCGGCTCACGATCGCGAGTTCAAAAAACCGCTGAAGTGGTTCTCGATCCCGCAATGTTTTCGTTACGAAAAACAGCAGCGCGGCCGCCTGCGCGAACATTTCCAGCTCAACTGCGACATCATCGGCGAAGCGTCACTCGCAGCCGATATCGAACTCATCGCGCTCGCGATCGATCTGCTGCGCGCGTTCGGTTTTTCGAGCAGCGACGTTGTCGTCCGCATCAGCGAT
>JBJMWW010000055.1:0-8996 GCA_045809945.1 Chthoniobacterales bacterium | reverse complement strand
ATCCGGACGCCGGGCCAATCCTGATCGCGCCATTCGTAAGCTTGCGGATCAACGGCCTCCGACGGACCGTGCGGGCCGTCCGGCTGGAAGCGCGAGGCCGGGTCGGGATAAAGCGTGTCGCTGCCATCGATGCGAAATCGATACAGCGTCCCCGCTTGTGCCACTGCTGCCGCCGACCAGTAGCCGTTCTCATCAGGCTGCATCGCGTGCGACCCGCCGTTTTCGATCACCAAGTCGATCCGTTTTGCTTTCGGCGCCCAGACACGGAAATGCGCCCCGCCATCCGACCACAACTCCGCCCCGATCGGATACCGGCGGCGGCTCTCCCTTTTTCCCTTAGACATGAACAGTTAAAGAACCGAGCGCGCTCCACACCGCAAGCCGAGCACGCAAAACATTCCCGCGATTTCCTCGATGAGTCGCTGCTGTCGGAGACGGAGATTGCCCAACCTCGGCGATCTCTGCGACTCTGCGCTGAGAATGACCAACGTCATTGTCAGCGATCACCCACTCGTTGCCACCAAGCTAGCCGTGATGCGGGCGAGAGCGACCGCGCCGGACGAATTCCGCCGCAATCTTCAGGAGCTCGCTCAGCTTCTCTTCGCCGACGCGACCCGGACCTTCGAAACTGCTCCGGTCGAAATCGAAACGCCGCTCCAAACCTGCACCGGCGTTGTTCTGGCCCGTGCTATCGCGCTCGTCCCGATACTTCGCGCTGGACTGGGCATGTTCGACGGCATCCTGCGCGTCGTGCCGGACGCGAACGTTGGCCACATCGGCATCTATCGCGACGAAGAAACGCTCAAGCCGGTCAGTTACTTCTCGCGCCTGCCGGTCAATCTCGCTCAATCCGAAACGTTGCTGCTCGATCCAATGCTAGCCACTGGCAATAGCGCCTGCGAAGCCGTCTCAATCGTGAAAGCGGCCGGCGCGATGCGCATCCGGTTGCTCTGCATCGTCGCCTGTCCAACCGGTATTGAGCAGTTGCATTCGCAACACGCGGACGTGCCAATCGTCACCGCCGCGATCGATCCGGAGCTAGACTCCCGCGGCTACATCGTCCCAGGACTGGGCGATGCCGGTGACCGCTACTTCGGCACCGGCTAGTCGCGAGGCAGCACGCGACAGCGATGCTTGATTTGGCGGAGGTAATTCGTTCACCATCGTCGGCATGAACGGCACACCCGGCAGAATCGAAATTTTTGCGCCTTTCGGCGCGGCGCTCGAGCTGATGAAGAAGATCTTGTTCCAGCCGTTCGACATCAAGAAATGGTTCGTGATCGGCTTCGCCGCTTTTCTCTCACACCTCGCCGGCGGCGGCGGGAACTTTGGGAACTTCAACCGCAACTTCCCTTCCAATTGGAAATCGACCATGCACTCGACCACGAGCGATATGTCCGACTCGGCTCACCATTTTCCTTTGTGGGTCATCCCGGTCGGTATCATCGCCGGGCTCATCATTCTGGCGATCGTGGCGGTCTGTCTCTGGGTTGGATCGCGCGGTAAATTCATCTTCACCGATTGCATCGTGCGGAACCGCGCGGCAATCGCGGAGCCGTGGGATGACTTTCGCCGCGAAGGAAACAGTCTGTTTGTGTTTTCGATCGTCGTCGCGCTGCTTTTTCTCGCGGTCATTGTCGTCTTCGGCAGCATTATTTTTCTGCCGATGATTTTGCACGGCAGCGACAATTTCACATTCAGCGTCTCATTTATCATCGGCGGCGTTAGTTTCGCCGTGCTGCTTTTGATCATGGCTTTCGCGTGGGCGCTGATCTCCCAATTCATGGTGCCGATCATGTACCGGCGTCGCTGCACGGCATCGGAAGCTTTTCGCGCAACGACGTCGCTGATTACGGCTCAACTCGGTCTTTTCATTTTGTATTTCCTGTTCCTGATCGTACTCGGGCTCGGCACGGCGATGATCGCGTGCGTGGCGACATGCGTGACCTGCTGCATCACCGCGATCCCGTATATCGGCACGGTGATTTTGCTGCCGCTTTATGTGACGCTCGCGGCGTATCCCCTGCTCTTCGTTCGGCAGTTTGGATCGGACTACGACGCGTGGGCAACGGTCACACCGCCGGTGACTTCAGAGCCGCCGATCCAACCGCCACCAACCATGCCGCCGGAGCCGCCGCCCACGACTCCACCTGCCCCGCCGGCACTGCCCGCATGATCCGGTTGGAGAATGGAAGCGCGAGTTTGTCTCGCGCCGAAACGCGCGGTCGACTTTGCGCGGTCGGAAGTATTGCTATCTGCGCCGTACTCCTGCGGATGTTCGATCCGGTAAACGCGCACGGATGGCTACCGTTGTCGTGCGGAGCGGTCACGGGAGTGCCGTGCATTTTTTGCGGAACGACCCGTGCATTGCACTGCCTACTAAGTGGCGACCTCTCGCGGGCACTTTACTTCAATTGGATTGCGTTCCCGGTTGCGACGCTCGCAGTCATCACGTTCGCGCTCGGTCTCTACGAGCTGGTCTCAGGAAGACGCATGGTGCGGTTCACCGTCGTGCGCGTTACGCCGCGAATTATCGCCGTGTCGCTCGTTACACTGCTTCTTGTCTGGACACTTCAGGTCTGGCTCGCAGTCTCGCAACACAAGCACGAGCTCCTCAATCCGCGCGGTCCGCTTTACGCGTTGCTGGTCGGGACGCGAAGCTGATTCGAAACGCTTTTGCTAGAGCGCAGCCATCACGGCTCCGCGACGGCATTCGGCGAGTCGGCTGGCTGCACACCGGCCACCTGCTCGTCTGGCAGAACCTCAACCTGCACCTCCGCGGTTCCCTCGCGGATCATGTCGAGCTCCTCCGCTGCGCGCCTGCAAAGGTCGAGCGGCGCTTTGCGACGAGGGACGCCACGATCGGTCACACGCACGATTACGCTCCGGCCGTTCTCCGGCCGCGTAACACGGAGTCGCGTTCCGATTCGAAAATGATCGTGGGCCGCAGTCAATTCGCCGGCCGGCGCGCGGCGCGCGGCGATCGAATCAGCGGGCAAATCATACCAGCTCGCTGACATCGTGCGCTCCTTGCGACTGGCAGAAGGTGATGAACTACTCGCCGGCGCTCGTGATGCATGGACCGCAGCAACATCGCTGTGCGGCGACTGCGATGGCGGCGGCGAATCGGATGTGGATTTATCGCGACGGCCGCATCCTGATGCTACGGAAACAACAATCGTCCCTACAACTACTGCGCGTGCAATGTTCGCCCCCGAGCTCACGTTAGTTTAGCCGACCTCCGCAAGCTGGCCGTCCTGTATCACTTCGCGAATCTTCCGCGCCAGGGTTTGCGGTGTGAACGGTTTTTGCAGCAGATCGTAACGCGGGTCGAGCGTGCCGTGATCGCCGATGTCGTTGTCCGAGTAACCGGAGACGTAGAGCACTTTCATGTTGGGGCGCTCGTGGGTGAGCTTCGTGGCCAGCTCATGGCCGTTCATCTCCGGCATGATCACATCGGTGACGAGGAGATCGATCTTGCCGCGGTGGTTATGGGCCATTTGCATCGCTTCCGCCCCCTGTGAAGCGCAAAGCACGGTGTAGCCGTAGTCTTCCAACACTTCGCAGACCAGCTCACGCACAATCTCTTCATCTTCGACCACCATGACCGTCTCAGAGTTATCGAATTTTACGGCCGGCAAATCGGCCGCACGGATGTAATCGACCGGCGCGTTTTCGCGCGGCAAGTAAAGTCGAAACGTGCTGCCGTTATCCACTTCGCTCTCAACTGAAATCGCGCCGCCCGATTGGCGGACAATGCCATAAACGGTGGCGAGACCGAGACCGGTACCTTTGCCCGGGCCTTTGGTGGTAAAGAACGGCTCGAAGATTCGTGACTTCGTCTCCTCGTCCATTCCGCAGCCCGTATCGGTGACGGAAAGCTCGACGTAATCGCCGGCCGGAGTCTGCGCGCCAATTTCGCGGGCGCGGTTTTGATCGAGCTGCACGTTCGCGGTTCGAATGATCAACGTGCCACCGGTCGGCATCGCATCGCGCGCATTCACGCCAAGGTTGAGCACCACCTGTTCGACCTGACTCGGGTCGGCGCGGACGCGACCGTCCGTGGCATCACGTTGTGTGATTACATCGAAGCGTTCACCGATGACGCGCCGCAACAGATTTTCGATGTCGAGGACGAGCTCATTCATGTCGAGCACCTTGGGCTGCATCATCTGTTTGCGGCTGAAGGCGAGTAGTTGCTTCGTTAAAGTGGCAGCCTGTTCGCCCGCCTTCAAAATCAGCTCGGCATTCTGTTTGACCTGCGAATTCAATTTCGGCCGGCCCGCGATCAGCTCGGCGTAACCGATGATGGCGGTAAGGAGGTTATTGAAATCGTGCGCCACACCGCCGGCGAGCCGCCCGATCGCCTCCATCTTTTGGGCGTGGCGAAGCTCCTCCTCGCTCTTGCGCAGTGCTTCCTCGGTCGCGCGCCGTTCGCGCATCTCAGCGATCAGGCGTTCGCTCTGTTCGAAGAATTTGTGGATGGTTCGTGCGAGCTCGCCGAATTCGGATTTCTCTTTCGCCATTTGCTCGATCGGCTTGAGATCGTTGCGCGAGAGACTCTGCTCGATGTGGCGCAGCGGGGTATTCACCCACCTGTGAATCCCGGTCGAGATCAGGAGCAGCAGCACCAGCGCAAAAGCGAACACCATAAGCAGCATGCGCTCGTTTGAGCGATTGATCTCACGCACGAATGGCGTGTCGTAGCGCACGACCAGTTGCGCTGCCGGTTTGTGATCCCAGCCCGGTAGTGCGCGCGTGAAAATAAGCGAGCCATTCTCGTCGTCCTTCTCGGTCGATGGAACCGCTGTGCCGGCTGGCACAATCGTGATTTCACTGCCGGTATACATCTCGAGCTCATCGAGCGTCGCGAACCCCGGTTTCTCGAATTTATCTGCTGCGAGCTCCGGCTTGTCGGATTTATCGGTCGTTCTCGTCCAGAGTCTGCCGACGAACAGATACCCGCGCGGCGGAGTCTCACGCTGAAAGTCCTTGGAAGGATGGATCGCCGCTCCGCGGATTTCGAGCGTGCGACCGGAAACCATTGCGAAAAAATGAACGAAGTGGTCGGTCGCAAAGAGGGACGAAATTTTCTCGCGCGGAACCGGCACTTCCGGCAACTCAGGCGTCTCGACGTTTGCTACTTTGTAGACGAGCGCGCCATCAGTGGAATAAATCCAGGCGGCGTTGACGTTGTAACCGATGAGGGTGTCTCGATTGACGTTGCCTTCAAACCATTTGAGATCGCGTGAGGCGATCGCCTGCACCATCTGGTCCCACCCACTGTCATACTCTGCAAGCGTCTTAACCGATTCGCCGTAGCGGTCGAGGACTCGATTAAAGCGCGCGCTTTCCTCATCGTAACGCACCTGCGCGACGTGCCGGAATTTCGCCTTATCGTAGAGCCGGAAGGACCAGAGCCCGAGGAGAAAGATCGCCACCACCGCCGCCAGCAGCAACGTCACCTTGGTTTGGACCTTCATCGCTTTCGAACGATCTCCTCGTCGATCTGCGTAATCTTCATCTCGTCGCCAGTGGCGCGGACGACCCACTGCTGGTGCGCCTCGCCTTTGGCCGCGCGGCTGTCTGCGCGCGCTTCTTCAAAGGCGTAGTTAAATTCGACGCGCGCTTCGCCCGGCTGACCGGTGGAGAAAAAGTTGACCGGGCCCGCGAGCATGAATTTGCGCCGCGGCCATTTCGCAATCTGCCTTTTTGCATCGCGCTCGACGAAGGAAGCGTTTTGCAGGCCATCCTCCATGTAGCGCAACGGGAACGCGTAATACTTTGTCTGCGCCGCCGGATCGTTATTTTCGCCATCGCGCAGGTAGTTTTCGACAAGCTGCTTGACACGCTCCGGCGCCAAATTGTCAGAAGGCTGCGGTGACTCCGCCGGCGCAGCCGGACTGGCAGCAGCGGCGGCAACTTCTGTCTCCTGTTCAAGCGCCGCGCGCTGTGCGGCTGAATATTCGCGTGCGAAATCACCTTTCAGCACCGGCTCATCGGGCAGCGCGTTGTTCGTTCCGGCCGCCACGATAACGACATGCGCCAACCCGAGTGAGGCAGCGGTATCGGGATCAATGTCGCCGCTGACGGTGAAGCCTTTGCGCGCCTGATAACGCTTCAGCGCGCTATGCAGCTCCGTGTTATCCCGGCCATCGATATCGCCGAAATAGAGATGACGTTTGCGCAGTTCTTCCTGCACCTGGCGAACGCGATCCTCAGCGAGGACGCTCCCAGCACACAAAAGGAGAACGCACGCGAGGATGATTCGCGACACTTGATTGCAGACGTGTCCGGCGGGCCGCCTATTCGAGGGTAGCGGCCCAGAACTTCTGGAATGCGTCCGGCCAATTCCTTTCAAGCACACTTTTGCGCGCATTTTCAGCCATCGTTTTTCGCAAGATATTATCGCGGACGAGGCGCGTTATGGTCGTTACAAACTCATCAGTATCATGTGCTTTTGCGACAAAACCGTTAAAATCTTGCAAAACCAGCTCCTTCGGCCCGCCGATATCCGAAACAACCACGGGTAACCCGGAGGCCTGAGCTTCCAGTACCACGTTTCCAAACGTGTCGGTCGTGCTCGGGAAAACGAAAATATCCGCCGAGGCGTAGGCGCTCGCGAGCCGTTCGCCGGTCAGATATCCGGTAAACACGGCGTCGGGTACCGTCTCGCGCAGCGCGCCGGCGTACGGCCCATCGCCGACCAGGTAAAGGCGGACCGGCTCATCCCGCTCGCGCAGTTGTCGGTAGGCCGCGGCCAGGACGTCGAGGTCCTTCTCTTTCGAAATGCGGCCGACATAAAGCAGCCGCACGCCATCGAATTTGTCGTTCCAGAATTCCACGTCCCGTCGCGACGGATTGAACAGCTCGGTGTCGAGACCGCGCGGCAACAGTTTTAATTTTTCGGGCGCGAAACCCCGATCGATCCAACCCTGGCGATACTGCTCGGAGTTCACGAAAACGGTATCGGACTGGCCGTAAAACCAGCGCATGTAATTCCACGCCAGGCTTTCGAGAAAACGATCGTCCGTCAGAATCCGGATGTACTCCGGAAAATCGGTGTGGTAGATGCCGCTCGTGCGCAGGTTGAGCATCTTCGCGGCAAGCAAACCGGTGAGGCCGACCGGCCCCGGCGTGCTGATGACGATCTCGCTGAACCCCTCGCGCTGGATGTAATCAAGAATTTGCAGCACCGGCGGAAAACTGAGCGTTTGCAGCTCGTATTCCGGCAGTTCGAACTCGCCAATCGGCCGGAAATTTTTCAGCACGAAACCGTCGGCCTTGATATCGTTTCGCGACGACACGACGACGAGCTGCTCGCGCGCCTCGTGTGCGGCCGCGGCCATTTTGCGGATCGTCGTGGCGACGCCGTTGACATCATCGAGCGTGTCAGTAAACCAGGCACGCTTGCGGTTTTCGAGCTGCGACGGAATCGTGCCGGTCATCTCCCGAAAAATGTCGCGCAGCCAGCGTCGATTCGGTGCCTGACTTGAGAAGGCGTAAATGTAGGGCGCGAGGACGACGAGCACCGGCGCGATGCCACTGAGCGCCTGCATGCTCTCGATCAGGTTTGCTGTCCGCAGTTGCTGGACGAAATTTTTGAAGAGGCGAAACGCGATCTGCTCTGCGACGAGATTCGCCATCAGGAACGTGCGGCGTTCCGGTTCCGCCACACCTTCGACTTCGCGCGTGATCGCCGCTTTGACGTCGCCCCGTGCGAAATAGGTCGAGAGCTGCTTCCAGAGCGAAACGTTGGCCGGCTTTGCCAGCTCGAAAATTTTGCCGGACATGACGCCCTGGGCGACAAAGTTCGCCTTGTCGCGCAAAGTGAATTCCGTCGGATCCCGTCCCTCCATGAATCGGTCGAAAGCGCGCTCGAGCAACGGAGCGGCCGGACCGAGCCGCTCGTTGAAGTGACCTTGAATGTACGCGGCCAGGGTATTGTAGAAGCCGTGCGACAACGCCAATGGTGTGCCGCCTTCGCCCCGCGCCACGCAGTCGCCGCTCCGGATCTGCTCTAGAAATTCAGTCGCCGTTTTCGCACCCGGTGTTTCCGTGAACGCAGAGGCGACGAATTTGCCACCGTGGTCGTCCGACCCGCCGACGAATATCTTCCGCCACGGCTCGGCATGAGTGGGCGCGAGACCGTGGCGGTTGGCGAACTCCTCCACGCGTTGCGGCGTGAGGGAATTGAGTAATTCGCGCACGAGATCGCTCAGCAACGCATCACGCAGACCGTTGATTCCTTCGAAGTGCTTGAAGAGCAGGATCAGCCGCTCGAGATGCGAACCTTCGAGCTTGCCGTTGATGCTGTAGAGAGGATGGGCAACGGCGTGAGTGATTGCATTCGCGGCGAGGAATGTTTGCAGCTCGACGATATTTTCGCGCAGCTTGGCGATGTCGCCGTGCTGCGCCTCGGAAATTCCCCAGACAAGCAGGTGAATCTTGCAGGGATCACCGGGAAAAAACGTCGTCACTTGTTCGCTGATGAACGTGCCCTCGAGGTCCGCGATGGTGAGGCAGCCATCGATCGTGTCGTGATCGGTGATCGTCACGAAATCCATCCCGGCATCGCGCAGCTTGGCATGCAAATCGCGCGGCTCGGTGCAGCTATCGGGGAAATCGAAACGGCGAAACAGCCACTCCTCGGACGTTGCGCTGAAGCGCGAATGCACGTGCAAATCGCAACGCGTCATTCGCTAGTCGCTCGCGCTGATTCGCATCCGAGCTACCCAATCGCCATAGGTCGTCACGGTTCGTTCCACCGCTGCAGCTTGAACGAAACGCTTGATTTGCTTCCACACGCGCGGGTAATCCAAATCCGGTGGATGCACGCTGATCCGGAGCAGCGGCGAGAACTTGCAGCGGCGAAAAAGCGCCGCGTTCCAAGCGCGACTGACATTGCGACGCAGTTGTGTCCGCACGCTGTAGACCAACGACCGCGCCGCGTAGGTATGTCCATGCCGCAGATCGCGGACAGTGCGCAGTCGTGT
>JBJMWW010000054.1:0-40866 GCA_045809945.1 Chthoniobacterales bacterium | reverse complement strand
CGCGATGGATGATTTGCGGCCCTACTATCGCGTCGCAGGCGGATTGCAGGACAACTGCAACTGGATCGGGCCGAGCGGCGTCGCGAGCAAGGAGGGCATTCGCAATTCGGACTGGACGCCGTTCACCGGCGCGGACGGCTTCTACGTGCTCTTTGATCCGCAGGACCGCGACACGTTTTATGGCGTGAATCAGGGCGGAGTCATCGCCCGCTTCAACATGCGCAATGGCGAATTGCGCAACATCCGACCCGAAGCGCCCGAAGGCCAGCCGCGCTACCGCTTCCATTGGAATTCGCCGCTCGTCGCGAGCAAACACAAACCGGGCGTCCTCTACATCGGCGGCAATCACGTTTTCCGTCTGTGGAACCGCGCAGAAAACTACGGTGCGATCAGTCCCGATCTGACGCGCAACTCGCCGGACAAAGGAAATGCTGTCGGCAGCGGCGCGGAAAACTTCGGCGTTGTCTATTCACTGACGGAATCGCCGCTCCGTCCGGGTTTGTTGTGGGCCGGAACCGATGATGGTCGCCTGTGGGTCACGACCGACGATGGCGGCCATTGGAGCGAGCTGACCGATAACTTGCCGGAAGCGATTCGTGGTCAATGGATCGTGCGGATCGATGCCAGCGCGAAAGATCCGAATGTCGCCTACGTGGCAGCGAATGCATATCGCAGCGGCGACGACCGGCCGATGATCGTGCGCACAGCTGACGGCGGCAAGACGTGGACCAGCGTGACCGGCGATTTACCAGCGAACGATCCGGTGGAAGTAATTCGCGAAGATCCTGGCAATCCGCGGCTGCTCTACGCCGGTACGCATTTCGGATTGTTCGCGTCGTTCAATCAAGGCGCGCAGTGGGTCAAGATCGGCGGCATGCCGCCGGTTCGCGTCGACGACATTGAAATCCATCCGCGCACGAACGATCTTGTCGTTGCGACGCATGGACGCAGCGTCGCGATCCTCGATGATGTGCGGCCGTTCCGGGAGTTCACGCCGGAGATCGCTGCGGAACCGGCGCACTTCTTCACAGTCCCACCGGCAGTGGGAATTTATCAGGCGCCCGGCTGGGCGGATTGGGGCGGCAAAGGACAATTCCGCGGACAAAATCCGCCGGAAGGCGCGCTCTTCACCGTCTGGGTGAAAGAATTTACCGGCGACGAAATCAAGATCGCGATCACGAATGCCGCGGGATCGCCGGTCGCTAATTTGAAAGCACCGGGAGTGGCGGGATTCTCGCGCCTCAACTGGAACCTGTTGCCGACGGAAGACGTGCTGACGAAATACGGCGGGGAAGATGCGAAGAAGTTGCTGCCAAGCGGCGATTACACCGCGGAGTTAAGCTTCGGCAAAACGAAAATGAAGCAGACATTCCACGTCGAAATCGCCGAAGGGATCACGACGCGTGGAGCGCCGCCGCACGAACCCGATCGGCCGTAGCGAGCGTGGCTCGAGTTCTCCGAAGTAGATCATCGCGCTCCGCGAGCGCGATTCAGCTTAGGCGGCCGCGAGGAGATCTGCGTCATCCATCGCTGCGATTAATTCGCAGCCGATGAGCAGTTTCTCGAGCGCATCGCAATTGCTGAGCGTGTCGTCGTTCGCGATGCGCTGCCAGAAGGGAGGGGGTGTCGCTCGGAATTCCGAGTCGCCGAACAGGTCAACCAGAGAAGGCATGCGTCTCGTTTAGCAACGCCCATGCCATTGCTCCGCAGTTCAAATCAAAATTGCAGGACGCACGAGAGAGATCGGCCGTGCCGTTTCAACCGAAAATCGAAAATCGAGATTCGAAATTGGAGTCGGGTGGCCGACGGGACTCGAACCCGCAACAGCCAGAACCACAATCTGGAGCTCTACCATTGAGCTACGGCCACCGTGCGGAACGCGAATTTTAGGTTTCCAAGAGCCAATTTGCAAACCGCACTGGCACGCCGCCCGCTACTGTACAACGCGCTGCTCAGTATCATTGCACGACCGGACGTGTTTGATATTCTGCGTGCCTTCTCCACCATGAACCGAGTTTTAGTTCTGATCGCGATTCTCGTTCTCGGGATCGCGCCGTTCGCCCGGTCGCAAAGCGACGACCCGAGCGAGGTCTTCCTCAAGGCCTACATGACGTCGCAACAGGGTGAAAAACTTGAGCACGACGGTCAGCTCGATAACGCGCTCGCCAAACTCCGCTTCGCCGGAAGTCTGCTCGAGGAGCTGAAGAAAACGCACGCCGATTGGCAGCCGGCGATCGTCGAATATCGGAGCAAAAAAATCAGCGACAGCATCCTGCGCGTCGAAGGGAAAGCTTCGACACAGAAAGATCTGGCCGCGACGCGTAACGCCGAGGCCGGGCCGGTGAATCCCCCGATATTGCCGGGCAACGGCGGAGCCGCTCCGGATCAGCCGATCGCGCAAAGCACCGCGCCTGCGCTTCCGGAAAATTCCGGTGCGCCCGAATCGAACACGCAGCTCGTCATTCCGCGTGACGAGGCAAAGAAAGACGACGCGAAGAAGGTCGCGAAATCAGCTCCGGGAAAATCGCCTGCCCCGGTGAGCGACGATGCCATTAAACAGGCCACCAAACAGTTGCGCGACAAAGTCGATCAGCTCCAGGCCGAGTTACAGAAGTCGAAAAAAGATTTCGCTGCCGTCCAGAAAGAGAAGGAAAGCCTGAACACGAAATTGCAGGACACGAATTCCCGGTTGCAGAAAGCGCAGTCAGACATCGAAAAAGCACAGGGCGCCGAGAAACAGGTGCGCGGTCAGCTTGCCGCCGCGCAGGAGTCGCTCGACAAGATCAAAACCAATGGCGACTCGAAAGCGCAGGAAGCGCTGAAAGGCGAGATCGCGCAGTTGAAGAAAGCGCTCGCCTCGGCTGAAGAAGGTCGCGTTGCAGCTGAGAAACAGCGCGATGATTCGAGCGCGAAGTTGAACGACGCGACGGCGCAGATTGCGAGCATGACGAAGGAACGTGATGAGCTGGTCGCACAGGTCAAGGCCGGCAAGGACGCCGAGCAGCACGTTCAGGCGCTCGTCGCCGAAAATTCAGAGCTGCACCAGAAGCTCGCCGCAGCCGAGAAAACGATGCACGACATCGGCGAGGGCAAACCCGAGCAGGTCGCGCAGGTTACCCAGCAGATCGAGCAACTGCGTCAACAACTCGCGGACAAGGAAAAACAGAACAAGGAATTTGAAGCCACAGTCGCCGATCTGCGTTCGCAGCTCGATGAATCCACCGCGGAGTTGAACAAGGCGAAGCTAGCCGGCGTGACCCCGGAAGAGAGCGAGCGGCTCACGAAAGAAAACGATCTGCTGCGCAACATCGTGGTGCGCGAGCGTCAGGAAGAAGCCCGCCGGGAGCAGGCAAAGAAGCTGATGCTGGCCGAGTTCAGCAAGCTTCAGATTCATTCCGAAACGCTAACGAAGCAGGTGGAGTTGCTGGCACAGCCGGTGACCAAGCTTTCGCCCGAAGAACTCGCGTTGCTGCGTCAGCCGGTAGTTACCGTTTCCGATAGCAATCCGGCCGCGCTTAAGGCGAGTTTCAGCGTGCCGAAGCAAGGGCCGGCGGTGAAAGTCGGGAACGCCGAATCGAGCGAAAAGCAGGATGCGTCGAAGCCCGCCGCTTCGTCCAAACATCAGCAGCAGGGCGTCGATTCAACGGTCCAAACCATGCCGCGTCCAGCGGTGCCGGATGATCTTATCCCGGTTGCGCGTCAGGCGAAGACGAACTTCGACGAAGGCAAGTATCGCGCGGCGGAGAAGCAATATCAGGAGATCCTGACCAAAGTGCCGGATAACCTCTACGCGCTCTCCAACCTCGGCGTCGTTTATTTTCGCACCGGCAAACTCAAAGCTGCCGAGCTGACCTTGAAGAAAGCCGTCGGAGTCGATCCCAAGGATGAGTTTTCACACCGCACCCTCGGCATCGTCTATTACGGCGAGAGTAAGTTCGACGACGCAGTGACAGAACTGACTCGCGCTCTGGCGATCAATCCAAAGAGCTACGTCGCGCATAATTATCTCGGTATCACCGCGAGCCAGAAAGGTTGGCAGGAAGCAGCCGAGAAAGAGATGAACCTGGCGATCGCCGCCAATCCCGATTACGCCGACGCGCACTACAATCTCGCCGTCATCTACGCGACCGCGCAGCCGCCATCGAAAGAGCAGGCCAAGGTGCACTACGCGAAAGCGACCGCCCTCGGCGCCGACAGCGATCCGTCACTCGAAAAGCTCCTGCGCTGATCCGCTCCTGTAGTCCCCCTGTAGGGGAAGCTGTTAGCTTCCCATCGCGCAGCCATTAGGCTGCATCGGTGCCGTTCCTCACCGCGAACTGGAATTATCTCGCGATCCTGAATTTCCGGATCGATCCGGAACTGCTCGCGCCGCACGTTCCGAGCGGCACCGAGCTCGATTTCTACCACGCCGAAACGTATGTCAGCGTCGTCGGCTTCCTCTTCCACCACACGCTCGTCATGGGTGTGCCGATCCCGGGCCACAGCAATTTCGAGGAAGTGAACCTGCGCTTTTACGTTCGGAAAAAATCAGGCGCTGAATCGCGCCGCGGCGTCGTTTTCATTCGCGAACTCGTCCCGAAAATCGCGATCGCCGTGACCGCGCGCGTTCTCTACGGCGAACCTTATCTCGCCGTTCCTATGCGCAGCGAAGTGATTGACGGCGACGGCGAGGTCAACGTGCGCTACGAATGGCGCCGCGGCTCAAAATGGGAATTCATCTCGATGGGCGCACGCGGCGATGCACAATCCGTCGCCGCCGGTACGCACGAAGAATTCATCACCGAACATTACTGGGGCTATACAAAGCGCGGAGCTGAACGAACGAGCGAATATCGCATCGAACATCCGCGCTGGAAGATATGGCCGGCGGCGAGCCACGAATTCAAAGTCGATGTGGCGACGCTCTATGGCGCGAAATTCGTCGAGCCGCTGGCTGCAACACCGGTCTCGGCTTTCATCGCCGACGGCTCGTTCGTCGCGGTCCATCGACGCGACGCCCGGCGAGCTGTCATCCTGAGCTTGTCCATTAACTACGATACGGTCATTCGGCCCGACAATTTCGATGGTATTTTAGAATGACTATAAAGAACGCACTCGGCAGCCTCGTCTGCGTAGCTTTGTTGAGCATGACGGCTATCGCACAAACCGCCAGCACCGGCACGGGCGGCTCACCCGCGCCTGCAGCGTCGGAGGAAACGACGGGAACGATCACGGATTACACGGCGGATAGTGCCCTCGTGCTGAACACGGGCTCGGGCGACCCGGTACATTATCGGTTCGCGAAAAAGGTCAGCTACGTCGACGCCGATGGTAAGGATGTCCAGGCGCCGGGGCTGCGCAAGAACCTGCGGATCCGTGTCCATTACCTCCGGGATGGGGGTGATTTAATCGTCGATAAAGTGACGCTGCTCGAGTAGCGCGGGCGTCTTCGCGCTCGCGATCGGCAGCGCGCTTTCTTTCTCGCGCTCCCCTTCGACATCCCAAATCATTTCGGACCGGGATAACACTTCGAACCCGAATGCTTAAAGCATTCGAATCGCACCGTAACGCGTACCCGTGCGCGATCGAGATGACGCCTGCGGCGACGACAGAGCGTCGCCCTCCAGCTAACTTTTGCTGCGTGAGATCAGCTCCCGCAGGACGAACGGGAGGATTCCGCCATGGCGGTAGTAGTCGATCTCGATTGGGGTATCGATGCGGAGTTTTACCGGAACGTTTTCGCGCTTTCCGTTTTTGCGGGTGATCTCGAGCGTGACCTGCTGCTGGGGCTGAATGCTCCCGCTCAACCCGGTGATGCTGAACGTCTCCGTGCCATCCAAGCCTAACGATTGAGCGTTTGTGCCGTCGAGAAATTGAAGCGGCAGCACGCCCATGCCGACAAGGTTCGAGCGATGAATGCGCTCGAAGCTCGCCGCGACCACGGCTTTCACGCCTAACAGACGGGTGCCTTTGGCCGCCCAATCGCGCGATGAACCGGTGCCGTATTCCTGGCCGGCGAGGATGATGAGCGGAACGTTGTCTGTCTGGTAGCGCATCGCTGCGTCGTAGATCGACATCCGCTCACCGCTCGGCTGGTGAATCGTGACTCCGCCTTCGACGCCGGGAACCATCAGATTTTTGATCCGAACATTTGCGAATGTGCCTCGAGTCATCACGAGATCATTGCCGCGGCGCGATCCGTAGCTGTTGAAATCAGCCGGCTTGATTCCGCGTGATTGCAGATAGTGGCCCGCGGGCGATGTCGCCTTGATTGCGCCGGCAGGTGAAATGTGATCGGTCGTGACGCTGTCGCCGAAAATGCCAAGCGCGCGCGCGTCGCGAATCTCTTCGATCTGGCCGGCGTCCATCGAAAAATCGGTGAAGAACGGCGGCTCGTGAATGTAATCGCTGCGTTCGTCCCACTCGTAGACATCGCCGGTGCTCGACGGGATCTCGTTCCATTTCGGATTTTGATCCGCGAAGTCGCGATAGAGTTTGCGAAACGTTTCCGGAGTCAGCGCCGATTGCAGGGCGTCGCGGATTTCCTGCATGGTCGGCCAGATATCGCGCAGATAAACGTCGCGACCATCGCGACCGGTTCCGATCGGTTCCATGCCGAGGTCGACGTCGACGCGGCCGGCGAGGGCGAACGCGACGACGAGTGGCGGCGACATGAGGAAGTTCGCCTTGATGTTCTGATGCACGCGCGCTTCGAAGTTGCGGTTGCCGGAGAGCACGGCGGCGGCAACGAGATCGTTCTCGTTGATCGCCTTCTCAATCTTGGGATCGAGCGGTCCGGAATTACCGATGCAGGTCGTGCAACCGTAGCCGACGGTCTGGAATCCGAGTTGATCGAGGTACTTCTGCAATCCGGTTTTGTTGAGGTAATCGGTGACGACGCGCGATCCCGGCGCGAGCGACGTCTTGACTGAAGGATCGATTCGCAGCCCGCGCTCGACGGCTTTCTTAGCCAGTAAACCGGAAGCGAGCATCACGCTTGGATTGCTCGTGTTCGTGCAACTCGTGATCGCGGCAATCAGCACACTGCCGTGACCGATGCGCGATTCGCCTTCATGGAATTCGGCCGCGTGCGCGTCATTCAACATGTCGGCCGGCGTGGCGGTGGGACGGTTCGTGATCATCTCGCGGTCGCCCATAGTTTCGCCAATTTCCTCGCCCTTCATTCCGGGGCCTGCGTCGGTCGGCGCCGCAACACTTGCAGGTTCCATCTCGCCGTCGGTCGGTTTCGCGCCGCCGTTGAGATGAATTGCAAAACGGCGCGTCAGCTCGTCGGCTGATTTACCGTA
Organism: Chthoniobacterales bacterium; assembly: GCA_045809945.1. Lineage (GTDB taxonomy): Bacteria > Verrucomicrobiota > Verrucomicrobiia > Chthoniobacterales > UBA10450 > CADDYX01. The sequence goes on along the minus strand of JBJMWW010000054.1, from coordinate 33,580 downwards.
ACCTCCTTCGGCAACCGGTTTCGCGAACAAGGAGCGGAACGTGTTGCCGAGCTCGGGCAAATTGATTCGGTCCTGGGGCCGTTTCGGACCGGCGACGCTCGGCTGCACATCGCCGAGGTCGAGCTCGAGGTCGACGCTGTAGTCGATTTCCCCTTTGCGCGGCATGCCGAACATTTTTTGCGCGCGAAAATAATTCTCGAACGCCGCGCACTGCTCGTCCGTTCGCCCGGTGGCGCGCAGGTAAGCCACCGACTCGCCGTCGACGGGAAAGAATCCCATCGTCGCGCCATATTCCGGCGCCATGTTGCCGATCGTCGCGCGGTCGGCGACGGGCAGCGATGCCGCGCCTTCGCCGTAAAACTCAACAAACTTCCCGACCACCTTTTGCGCGCGGAGCATTTGCGTGATGTGCAGCGCGAGATCGGTCGCGGTTACGCCTTCGCGCAGCGCGCCGGCCATGTGCACGCCAACAACTTCCGGCGTGAGGAAGTAGACCGGTTGCCCAAGCATTCCGGCTTCCGCTTCAATTCCACCTACGCCCCAACCGACGACGCCGAGACCGTTGATCATCGTGGTGTGCGAATCGGTGCCGACGAGCGTGTCGGGGAAGGAAACGCCGTCGCGTTCGAGCACGCCTTTGGCGAGATACTCGAGGTTCACCTGATGCACGATCCCGATGCCGGGCGGCACGAGGCCAAAGGTTTTGAACGCCTGCTGCCCCCATTTCAGAAACTCGTAACGCTCCCGGTTGCGCTTGAATTCCATCTCCAAATTCAGCCTCAGCGCCTCCGCCGAACCGAAGAAATCAACCTGCACGCTGTGATCGACGACGAGATCGACGGGGACGAGCGGCTCAATGATTTTCGGATCGCCGCCGACCTGCTTTACCGCGCTGCGCATCGCGGCGAGATCGACCACGAGCGGCACGCCTGTGAAATCCTGGAGGACGATACGGGCAACCACGAACGGGATCTCGACCTGCGCCGGCGATCTCGCGTTCCAATTCGCCAGCGTCTCCACATCTTTGCGGCGTACCTTCTTTTCGTCGCAATTGCGCAGCACCGACTCGAGGACGATCCGGACGCTGACCGGCAAACGCGAAATCGGACCGATGCCTTCCTCTTCCAGCCCCGGCAAAGAAAACAACGTGCCGCGACGTCCTGTGCCGGCATCGAATTCGCGGACTGCGCGGAAAGGATCGTTGGCCATTGTTGAAAATCGGCACGCCGCAGCGCCGCGCAAGTGCAGGCTGTGCGTTAACGCTCGAGCAGGAGGAAGTGAATGTTCTTCACCTCAACGCGGCCGGTCTTCCGCCACAGCGTGACGGAGTTGACCACGAGGCGAAAGTTGCGCCCGCCGTTGCTGAAATCGATGTGCGATTGCTCTTCGGTCAGTGCTGCGCCGGTGTTCGGCAGCTGCGCGACAAACTGATCCAACGGCACCGGCTGCGGGGTCGCGTCATCGCCGATAGCGATCTTCAACACGCCGCCGTCGAAACCGAGCCGCAGGTCGCCGAACTTTTGCGGATTCCATTTGTCGATCGCGACCGCGTAGATCGCCGTCATCGGCCAGGTGCGCCGAAACCCAGTGATGTCGATTGGCAGATCCGCTTGGCGGAAGTAAGTGCCCGGCGTTTCCTCTGATGCAACTCTTACATGAAGCGCGTGCATGATCGTGCTCCCGCGGTTCCAATGTTCGAGGTTCGCCCATTTTTCGTGGGACAAAACATCGGCGAAGAGCGACTGCACGCTAGTCATGCCGTGCATGCGCACGAGGTATTCGACCGTAGAACGGAAATCCGTGCCTTCATTTTTCGGCAGCTCGATGGGAGTGTCAGCAGCGCGCGCTGCAGTTCCTGTCCAGAGACCGTGCTTCTTTAGCATCGTGACCAGGCGCGAGAGCTGGCTGCGTTTCGAAACCGCACCTGCGCTCCACGGACCGTAGGCAACTGCGACCGCGATCACCGCCAGCGACGCCGGTATCCAGCGAATGCCGGCGCGGCGGCGAAGCGCGAAGACAAGCGACCACGTAAAGATCCAGAGACTGGCGACCACGCCGATGTAGCGTTCTTCCGTCCAACCGTAGTCGTTGATCCGCACTCGCAGCGAAAGCAGCAGCAGGATGGAAAGCGGCGCGAGTGCCGGCGGAAAGATGCGGCCGAATCGGGCCGTCCATTTCTCACTCGGTCCCTCCCGCAACGGATGGAGCAGGAGGCAGGCGAAGATCCCGACAGTGGAAAGAATCAGGACGGGCAGCGCGACCCAGCCGTGCGGCCAGTCACGCTGGAAAATGATTTTCACCGCGTAGGCATAGAGAATAAGGCCGTAGACGAGGACGAGCGGCGAGAGCGCGAATTGCGTGAACGCCTTCAGGCCGCGCGGATACTCGGGATCGTTATCGAGTGCAGCGAAATCGCGCGGCACACCGGCGAGAAAAAATGTCGGATGGAAACAGCCGACCATGAGTAAAAACAAGTCGCCGTAGGCACGGTCGAGATGGAGCTCGAAGAGCTTGTCGGCGCTCAGGAGCGCAAGTTCGAGCCCTCCAACGAGCACGACTGTATAAAGCGTCGCGAGACAGAAGCGAAGAAACACCCGGCGGTTGAATTGCCAAAATCCGCGGCCCTCGTTCTGCCAGGCATAAGGAGCGAGCGCAGCGAACAGGTGCAGTGCGGCAAGCAGAAAGATCCAGCGAAAGAAAACAATTCCCGGCTCATCGGACGGCCGCGCCGAATGGGTGAAAAACCAGCCGGCGAGCAGCGCGATCCCGATGAGTTCGAGAGGATAACGCGCGCCGCGCCATTCGCGTTCGCGCAAAATTCGTAGCGAAAAGAAGAGCGGCATCCCGAGCGCCACGGTCATGGCGAGCCGCGCACATCCGCCGACGATCGCGTCATCTTTGTGCCAATGACTCGCGACGATTCCGCAGCCGGCGCCGACGGCGGCGCATAAGATGGCGAACGGAAATCGCGCGAACGCTGCCGAGATTGCGGCACGCCATTTTTGCAGCGACGGCCTGTTCATCGCGCGTCAGTGCAGCTGAGCGAGCTTCGCCTTGATCTGGATGAAATCCGGAATCTCGCGGGCGTCCTCCTGGCAATCGACGTGCTCAATCACGCCTTCGCGATTGATAACAAAGACCGCTCGTTTCGGCACGCCTCCCATGCCGAGGCCGACCTGCGGCAGGAAGGAGTCGTAAATCACATCGTACAGCTTCGCGACCTGGTGTTCGTAATCGCTCAGCAGCGTGACGCGAATTCCTTCGGCGCGCGCCCACGCCTCCTGCGCGAACGGATTGTCGCCGCTGATCCCGTAAACCTTGGCGTTCATCTGGGTGTAACTCGCGAGGTCCGAACTGACGCCGCACATTTCCGTCGTGCACGTGCTGGTGAAGACCATCGGAAAGAAGGCGAGGAGAGTGTTACACTTTCCGAAGTTCTCGCTCAGCGTGAATTGCTTCGGGCCGTCGGCGGTCTTGGTCGAGAGTGTAAAATCGGGAGCTTTGGTTCCAGGAGCGAGTGACATGATGAAAATTCCTAGCAAAATGTTGTTGCGCGACCAATAGCTTTGTAATACAAAGTAGTCAATGGCAAACGATCGCGATCGTGCTGAACAGGACCTGCGGGTAATACGCTCGCTCATGGAACGCGCCACAACCTACCGCGCGATTTCCGCGCCGACGGCGCTTTGTGGCGCAGTGTTCGCCATTGCGGCGGCCTTCTTCATCAACAAAGATGAGACGCGACCGCGCAGCTTCGTTGTCATCTGGCTGGGCGTTCTCGTCCTCGTGCTATGCGCGAATACGCTATTTGTGTGGCGCGAAGCGACGCGAGCCGGCCGGCCGTTCTTCTCCGCCTCAATGAAGATGGCCATCCGCGCGGTCACGCCATGCCTGATCATTCCCCTGGCGCTGACGATGTGGTATCTCACGACCGGTTATCTCGGCGCGCAGGAACTACTGCTCGTCGCGATCTGGATCGCGTTTTACGGGCTCGCGCTGCTCGCGACCTCCTTTTTCGCGCCGCGATCGCTCGTGGTCCTCGGCTGGTGTTTCCTGCTGTCGGCGCTGGCTATTCCGATCGTCGCGAGTAACGCGCCCGAGGAGATCAGCGCCCTGCAACTACCGAATGTACTAATGGCTGTGACGTTTGGCGGCTACCATCTCATTTACGCGCTTTGCACCTGGCGACGAAAAGGAGCCGAGGAGCCTCCGAATGCGTGATGTTCGATTTCGACAAACTCGACCGCGCGATCCACGAGAAGGGGAGGCTCGCGATCATGACATTGCTGGCCGCGCAACGCAGCTGGTCGTTCCAGGATTTGAAAGCCGAACTGAAAATGAGCGACGGTAATCTGGTCACGCATCTTCGAACGCTGCACAAGGCCGGTCTTGTTTCGATGACCAAAGAAGTGACCGATCGTCCGCAAACCAGTTACGCGCTGACGGTCCGCGGTCGTGCCGCGTTCAAGGAATACATCCAGGTGCTCGAGCAAATCGTGAAGGCGGGGAAACGGTAAAAAAATTTTACACATGAGCTTTGTAATACAAAGTAACTAATGAAGGTCATCGTCGCGGAATATTTCGGAATCTGCTTCGGCGTGCGGGACGCGATCGCCGCGGCAGAACAAGCTGCTGCGGAAGGGCCACTGACCGTGCTCGGCGAACTCGTGCACAACCCAGTGGTGCGCGAACGGCTGACGATGCGCGGCGTAATGGAAGTGCCGGTGAACGAAACACCGAGTAGTGCGCGTGCCATGATCACAGCGCACGGAATTTCCGATGTGCAGCGCGAGCGCTGGCGCGCGACCGGGGTTCAACTGCTTGACGGGACGTGCCCGCTCGTTCGACACGCGCACACGCAGCTGCGCCTGCTGGTCAAGCAAGGCTACACGCCTGTGGTAATCGGCAAGGCTGGTCATGTCGAAGTCGTCGGTCTGACCGGTGATTTCCCGCACGCATTCGTGATTGAAAATGAAGATCAGGTCAAAACGCTGCCCCATCGGCCGCGATTCGGAGTGATCTCGCAGACAACCCAGCCGATCGATCGGGTCGAGCAGATCGTTTCGACGATGCGCGCGGCACGGCCCGATGCGGATGTGCGGTTCGTCGACACTGTCTGCAAACCGACCAAGGACCGGCAAAACGCGCTTCGCAAACTGCTCGACCAAACAGACACAGTGGTTGTTGTCGGCGGACGGACGAGCAACAACACGCGCGAGTTGGTCGAGTTGGTGCGAGCTGAACGCAAACGCGCGATTCACGTCGAGCGCGCGGGGGAACTTTCGCGCTACGATTTTCGTGGGTTGAGCAAGGTCGGAGTCACCGCGGGCACATCGACTTTGCGGGAAACGGTCGAGCAGGTGGTGCGACGACTGGAGGAGTTTTGATGCGCGTTGCGCAGCTGCTGGTCGGCGAAGAAGCCGCCGAACAATCGATCGCGCAGCAGTGCCTGACCATAGTGGTTGGCTGCACTCTCTATGGCGGAACAGTTGGTATCTGGCGTGCGCCGCTCCAGGCCTGCTACACGGCGCTCAAGATACCGCTGCTGATTTTCCTGACCTGCGGTGCGAACGCATTGCTCAACGGAATACTCGCGCAGCTGCTCGGCTCGGGATTGTCGTTCAAGCAGACGGCAGCGGCGATCCTGAAAAGCTTTGCCACAGCGGCGATGATTCTCGGCAGCCTGAGTCCGGTCACGCTGTTTGTCTGGTGGAACGCACCGCCGCTTGAGTCGCCGAACGCGGTTGTCGGGCACAGCGTGATGTTGCTCGTGCACGTCTTCGTGATCGCCTGCGCCGGCGTGCTGGCGAGCCATCAACTGCTCGGCTTACTCGTGAAACGGATCGGCGATACCGCCGTTGCGCAACGCGTGTTGTTTAGCTGGCTCGCCGGCAATCTGTTTCTTGGCGCGCAGCTCGCGTGGAATCTGCGCCCGTTCATCGGCTCGCCCTCGCTGGCGGTCCAATTCGTCAGGCCGGATCCGTTGCGCGGCAATTTCTACGAAGCCGTCTGGCACGCGCTCCACCATGTGATTTCACAAAACTAAACCAAACCAATAACCATGAACACGAACACACCAGAGCAGCCGGCGGTAGTCGGCCGTTTCACATTCGAACCAATGCAGAATGCCTCCTCGCCGATCGCGATAATCGAAGCGCTGCTGAAAACGCCCGGCCGTTTGATTTATAATCTTGAGCGAAGCTGGCGCGCGCCCACAGCGCTCGCTCTCGTCCTATTCGCCATTATCGCGATGGCAGCCTACGGCATTGTTGTCGGAACCTTTGCCGGCGGCGTGCAAATCTGGATTGCCCCGGCCAAGGTTGCGCTCGGCGCAGTGGCCGCCGCGCTCATCTGCCTGCCGAGCCTCTATATTTTTACATGCCTCGGTGGTGTGGATGCGCAGCTCCGCACAGTCACCGGCGTGCTCTTCGCCGCCATCGCGCTTAGTGCCTTGCTCCTCATCGGTTTTGCGCCGGTGGCGTGGATTTTTTCACAGTCGACCGATTCAATCGGGGTCATTGCCACCCTTCACATCATCCTGTGGCTGATCGCGATTGGCTTCGGTCTGCGCATCATCAGTGCGGCGAACCGCTGGCTTTCAGGAACACGCCGCAGTCACACCACGATCTGGAGCTGCATTTTCGTTTTCGTCTGCCTGCAAATGATGACGACGTTGCGACCAATTGTTGGCAAATCAGATCGCTTTCTGCCGACGGAGAAGAAATTCTTTCTCGCGCATTGGTTCGATACGCTCAACCAGAAGTAGTCCGCTACGGCTTGGGCGGCGGAGAGATACTTTTCAGTAGCCGTCCCAGATCGCTGTTCGTCGAAAGCACGGCGGTCGTGTCTTTCTCGAACGAGGCGCGGAGGACGTCGAGACCGCGCACAAATCCATAAAGGTCCTGTGCCTCCGGCGTCGCATAGGCAGCGGCGTAGATCCGCGCCGCTTCGGCGTCCGCTTCGCCTTCGATCTTCAACGCTTCGCGGTTCGCATTTGAGGTGATGGATGCCACGTCGCTCTCACGCTGACCGTTGATATTCGCCGCTTCGCCCCGGCCTTCGGAACGAAACCGGGCCGCAATCTGGTGCCGTTCGCTCGACATGCGTTCTACGATTTTCTCGGCGACAGCCGGATTGTATTTGCTCCGTTTGAAACGCGAATCGAGAAGCTCGATTCCATAGTCGGCGATCTTCTGTCGCGCCCGTTCCGTGATTTGTTGTTCAACCTTTCCGCGCCCGACTTCGATGTCGGGAATGTTTGCCGGCAGAACAGTGCCCGATTTTTCCAGCGCTTCGTCGCGGACCGGCTTTCGCCCTTTCGTCACGCGGACGATCTCGACGAGATCGTTACTCGCGACAGCGCTGCGGGTTTCGCTGCCCACGATGTCGTCGAGGCGGGACAGCGTGCTCCGTTCGTCGGCGAGGCGATTGTAATAGAGGAGAGGATCGCTGATGCGCCAGCGCGCGAACGAATCGACAATGAGGTAGAGCTTGTCCTTCGTCGGGCATTCCACCGGCGGCCCGTCCCATGCGAGAATGCGGTTATCGAAGCGATGCACGACGTCGAAAAACGGCAGCTTGAGCTTCAGACCCGGCGTCCTCTCGGTTCGAATCGCTTTACCGAAACGCGTGACCACGACGTTCTCGTACTGATGAACGACGAAGAGCATCGCGCCCCATTTCACCCCGGTGAAAATCACGACCAGTCCGACGATCGCCATGGTGCGGCTTTGCAGAAGGCGCAGTATCGGCCAGAACTGAGATAGCGGATTTGCTTCGTCGTTCATTTCTTCGGTGGCGGTTCGCCTTCGAGCGGCAAGGTTTGCAACACGCCCTTTACGCTCTCGTCGATGATGATCTTGCGCTGAAGGCTCGGCAGAATTCGCTCCATCGCTTCGAGATAAAGACGGCGACGCGTGATCTCCGGCGCCTTGTGATATTCGGTGAGCAGCAAACCGAACTTCTCCGCGTCGCCCTTCGACTGATTGACGCGGCTGACCGCGTAAGCCTCGGCTTGTTTTAAACGCTCCTTCGCCTGACCGGAAGCGTTCGGAACGGCGTCGTTGTAGCCGGCCCACGCCTGATTGATCGCGGTCTGCTTTTCCTGCTGCGCCTGATTGACTTCGTTGAACGCGGCCTGCACGACCGGCGGCGGGCGGACGGTGGTGAGTTGGACCTGCTGGATTTGGATTCCGATTGCAAACTGCGAGCAAAGCTCCTCGAGGCGTTGTAAGGCCGACGTTTCGATATCGTGCCGGCCGATCGTGAGGACTTCATCAACCGTCCGATCGCCGATGACTTCGCGCATGACGCTCTCGGACAAATCGCGCAGCGTCTGCTCCGGCTCGCGCGCACCAAAGAGGTAAGCGCGCGGATCGCTGATGCGGTATTGAACCACCCACGGCACCAGCGCGGTGTTCAGGTCGCCGGTGATCATCGTCTCAGTGTCGGCAGTGTCGCGGTCGCCTTGATAGATGTTGCTAGCACCGCGACTGGCGAACCCGAATTCCAATTTCAGCAAGCGCTGCGTGGGAACGACCGCTATGTGATCGACGTACGGGAAAGCGTAAGCGAGACCCGGATTCACGACAGTGTCGAACGCGCCGAAGCGGGTCTTCACGCCGACGGAGTTTGCCGGGATCGAGGTGAATCCACCGAGGAGCGCGAAAAGGGTCGCGAGCAGGCCGAAGAAGCCAATGACTCCGAGGACGAGCCGTAGCGGTCGCACCCGCATGCCCGATGGAACGACGATCGTTCGATCTGCCACGTCGTCCGTTCAACCCGAATATGGGAGCAAGAGCAAGCGCTTAGCGGCCGTAATGCGACTGCATTTCAGCTCCAGGCTTTTTTGCCGAACCTTTCGGCAGATGGATCGCGTTACATGCGTCGGTCGTGAAAAGCACCCGCATCTTCAGTTGTTCCGGCCAATCGCGCGGGAAGGAAATGCGGCGCAATGCAGACATCAGTGCCTGCGCAAACAGGTCGCGCTGTTTGATGTCGTCGCCGCCGCCGATGTAGGCAGTCAGAATGATTCCGTCCCCTCGCGCCGAGCGGCGGCAGGCCGATCCAGACCGTCGCAAACCACCATGACCGGCAGATATCCAACGCTGAGCCAATTCACAGCGCGCCGCCTCCAAATCCTGGATTTCATTCTAAGGGCGGTCTACGATTCGGATCTGCTGCAGGCAACCGCTTTTACGGGCGTCGTCCGTGTGGTAAAATGCAGGCGATGGCAGATGATCGCTGGTGAGTCGTGCAGACTCACTGGAGGAAAGTCCGAACACCATACGGCGGCATGCCGCGTAGAAGACGCGGGCAGCGCGGACGTAAGTCAGCGTTGACGGAGAGTGTCACAGAAAACAAACCGCCGGTTCTTTGAACAGGTAAGGGTGAAATGGCGAGGTAAGAGCTCACCGCTCGCGGAGTAATTCGCGAGGCACGAAAAACCCCATGCGGTGCAAGACAAAACAGAGACAGGACAGCCGGTCCGTTACGTCTCGGGTATGTCGCTTAGAGAAATGATCATCGCGGTCGAGTAATCGGCCGCACAGAATTCGGCTTACCGCCATCAAACACATGAAGGGCGCTTCGGAGACGGAGCGCCCTTCGCTTTTCTGGCGCCGCGCGCGCTAGGCTCTAGAGACTCGCCAGTTGCGCTTGCACGTGCCGCAGTTCTTCGGCCCGAGCGCGTACTGCGTCCTCGAAGGCGTCGCGTTGATTCTCGAGCTGTAACTGCAGGCGCCGCAGCTCGAGCAAATTATCAATTCGCAACAATACCTCTACGTGATCGAACGGTTTCAGGAGGAAGTCGGTCGCGCCGAGGGACAATGCGCGGAGCTTTGCCTCTTCCGTGATGTCGGCCGTGAGGACGATCACTGGCACGTGCGCGTCGAATGCGTTGTGCCGCAGGCCTTCAAGAACGGAAAAACCGTCAACGTGTGGCATCATCAAATCGAGCAGCACGAGATCGGGCTCGAATTCCTTGCAAACCTTCACCGCCTGACGCGAATCAGTGATCGACTGAACACGCGTGTAACCAGCTTCGCCGAGAATTTCTTCGAGCAAAGTCGCGTTCGCCGGCTCGTCATCGACGACGAGCAGTTTCATTTTCGGCAGAGTGGCGCGGATTGGGTTGGATGATTTCATGTTCTGAGTTAAGCGGCAACGCATTCGCGCGTTGCATGGGCAGACGTCGTTTCGTTGAGCGCGCGTGTGAACTCCGCGATGTCAATCGGCTTGGTCAGGTAACGTTGCGCTCCGGAGGCAAGCAGCCGTTTGATCTGGCGTGACGTCGCATCGGCGCTGATCACGATCACGGGGATATCGCGGGTCGCGCTATCGCTGCGCAATCGATCGAGAACTTCCCAGCCCGGGATGTCGGGCAGATGAAGATCGAGCAGGATCACGTCGGGCGCATGACGGCGCGCGAGGTCAAGCCCAGTAGCGCCCTGCATCGCACTCAGCAGTTCCACGTCTGGAAAATCGACGAGAAGTTGTTCCATCAGGGTGAGATTCGAGAGATTGTCTTCGATGTAGAGCAGCCTCCGACGCGGTCCTGCGTGTTCCTGAACTGCGGAAGAAGCGGCGCGCGAGCGGTCGTCAATCGCGATGATCGGTGATGCGGCGAAAGGCAGCTCGATCCAAAATGTGCTGCCGCTCCCGACCTCGCTCTCGACGCCGATTGAGCCGTGCATTGCGTCGATCAGGCGATGCGAAAGCGCGAGACCAAGGCCGGTGCCTTCTACATCCGAAGCTTCGGCGCCGAGCCGCTCGAACGGAGTAAACAACCGAGAAATCTTTTCCGCCGGAATGCCGGCGCCGGTATCCTGAACCGCGAAGCGAACCCGGTTTTCCGCGCTGCATGTCGCAGCCACCGTAACCGCGCCGCCGACCGGCGTGTATTTAACGGCGTTGCTGAGCAAGTTGAGCAGCACCTGTTTAAGCCGCTGCTGGTCGGCAAGGACATGGCAGTCGCCCTGCGGAATCCCTTCTGCGTTTAAGCTCAGGCCACGTTCAGCGGCGAGCGGTCGAATGATGTCGATTGCCTCGCGAATCGCATCGGAGACGCAAACAGGTTCCAGTGATACCTGGAAGGTGCCGGCGTCGATGCGGCTGATGTCGAGCACTTCGTTGATCAAATCCAGAAGGTGGCGGCCCGCTTTGAGCACGTATTTAATGCGCTGCAGCTGGGTCTCGGTCGGATTCTGGCGCTCGAGCAGCTGACTGAAACCAAGGATTGCGTTGAGCGGCGTGCGCAATTCATGGCTCATGCGGGAGAGGAATTCGCTCTTTGCCGCATTCGCGCGATCAGCTTCTTTTTTCGCTTCGCGCAGCGCGTTCTCGTTCCGCGAACGCTCAGTCACATCGTGCGCCACGGCAAAAATCGTTTTGTCTTTTTCCGACCACGTCGCGGACCAGAGAACATCGACAACGTCGCCGTCTTTGCGGATGTAACGATTGACGTAGTCGGTCACCTGGCCATTGACGAAGAGGTTTGCCATCGCCTGATCGCTCCGCTCGCGATCTTCAGGGTGGACGAAATCAATGAATTGCCGGCCGGTCAGTTCCGCCGGCGTGTATCCCCAGAGATTAAAGCAGGCGGGATTGACGGTAAGGAATCGTCCGTCTTGCGTAATTGTGCAGATCACGTCGAGCGAGTTGTCCATGATCAGCTGATTGGCCTGCAAGGCGGCGACAAGCGCTTTGCGGCTGGCCTGCAAGTCCTTCTCACGCTGTTTCCGCTCGGAAATGTCCTCCACCATTATGAGGAAATTCCGCGGCTGCCGATTCTCGTCGTGAATCAGACAAGCGGTTCGCGCCGCCCAGACGATGGCGCCGTTTTTGCGAACATAGCGTTTCTCGACACGGCACGACCGTGTCCCGGCGTGCATCTCCTCGGCAAGGCGCACACTCTTCTCTACGTCTTCCGGAGCGGTGACATCCAAGGGTGTGCGGTCACGCAGCTCATCGTTCGTGTAGCCCAGCATCTCGCAAAACCGTGTGTTTGCCTGCACGAATCGGTCATTCAGATCGACAGTTGCCATGCCAATCGGCGCGTCCTCGAAAATCTGGCGGGAGCTACGCTCGGTTGCTTCCAGTGCGGCAGTGCGATTAGCGATCGCTCTCATTTCACGAATGCTGCGCGTGCACGAGATGAAGAGAAAAACATCTTCGAACACTACCCAGCCGGCATGTTCCAGACTGCGAAGCGGACTTGCCGCCAGCACGCCGTAAACTGAGTAAGGCCAGTAAACGCCGCGGAGAAAATGATCGAGCGCGACGATGGCGGTAGCGGGGATGAGGACCTTCCAGTCGCGATAAAAGGACAGAATCACCAGCGAGCCGAAAACGTGGAAATGCGTCTCGATCCGACCGCCGGTCAGGCTAATGAGCAGTGCTGACATCAGCGTTTGTGCAATGGCGATGACGTATCGTGTGACTGCGGCGCCGGGCCAGGCACGCGTCATCCAAATCGGGAAAAGTGAGATCGCGCCGCCGACGAAGATCGCACCCCAGACATGAATGTGAACATGGGCAGACATGCCTTCCCATGTCTGCGGCGAGATGAGCAGCGCGGTCGCGATGGACGCGATCCACTGGATGAACATCAAGCGCGCGAAAAGCTGGTCCGTCTTTCGGAAAATCTCCTGACGATGCTCCTCGAACAGCTCATCAGCCCGCGCAGCCGATCTCTTGTCGACAGCGGCCGTCATGGTGTCGTTGCGTTTGCGAGTTGTTTTCGATCGCCGAGTGAGCAGCCGAAAACAAGCGTCTTGTTTTGCGGCGCTGCCCGACCGTTAACGATTGCGACAATCGCATTTTCGCCGGCGTTTGCGCCCTCGTGGCCGCGCGACGCGGTGATCCCGCCCTGAAATAGCAATCGACCATCGGCAGCGAAGAGCAGCGCATGCCCGGAGGTTTCCACGCCGAAGCGCCTTGCCTCTGTTCCTTCACGGTCAGAAATAACCGACACGCCCGGGATCGCTGCGGCTTCGCGCTGCAACTCTGTGTCATACCAGTCCCGTCCCGCGTCCGGCGGAGCAAAGAAAACAACGCTGGCGCGCAATTTCCCGTGCGTGTGCGTTACGACCTCGGCGAGTTCGCTCATGGTCGCGCGCGTGCATGGACAGCGTGGATGTGCAAAAACCAACAGTGTCGCCCGGTCTGGCGCGAGTTGCAGAGCCGAGTCAGCCGGCCAATCCGATCGCACCGTGCCGGCGCTCCCAGCAGTACGCTCGTAATTGAGCATCAAACTTATACCGGCTGTGATGCTCCCCGCCCAGACCACGCCCGCGAGCACAGTCAATCCTACGACTTTGGTTCGTTTCGGCATTATTGGGCGGAGAATCGCCGCGTCGTCTTGAGCAGGGGCCATTCCAGCTCTTGTAGATTTGCGGCGGGTCGTAGCGCAGCGACTGTCCGCGCCATGACCAACCGCGACTGGCGAATTCCGGCGGCGTGGCTCGCACTTTGCGTCGTCTGGAGTTCCACCTGGCTTGCGATCAAAATCGGGCTGCGCGATTTGCCGCCCATCTCGTTCGTCGCTCTGCGCTTTCTCGTTGCTCTCGTCGTCCTGCTGCTGATCTCGACCGCGCGCGTTCGGCTGCGGCCGCGGCGTCGCTCCGATTTCGTCGTGCTCGCCTGGACGGGAATCCTCATGTTCGCGCTCAACTACACGCTGCTTTTTTGGGGCGAGCAGTATGTCTCATCTGGATTGGCGGCAATTATTCAGGCGTCGATTCCGATTTTCGGAATGGTGTTCGCGCACTGGCTGTTGCCGGATGAGCCGTTGCGCTGGCAACGTCTGGCCGGCGCACTGGTTGCGATGTTCGGCGTGGCGCTGATCTGCGCACGACTCCTGAGTTTCAATGGCTGGCTCGCATTCTTTGGGGGACTTGGGATTACCGTTGGCGCAGCGACTGCCGCATTTTCCAATGTCGTGTTAAAGCGCAGAAACATTCAGCTTGCGCCGTCGATGCTCGCCTGCTGGCAAATGATCTTCGGCACCGCGCCGCTCCTCATCCTCGGCCTTGCTGTAGACGGAAACCCGGTTCGTTTCCATTGGACCGGCATGGCCGCATTTTGCCTGCTCTATCTGGCGATCATCGGATCATCGTTCACGTTTCTGCTTCTCTACTGGCTGATGCCGCGCATGACGGTGACGAATCTGCAGACGATCTCGCTAATCACGCCGCCGGGCGCGATTGCCTTTGGCTGGGCTTTGGGTGGCGAAAAGTTGTCCGCGTGGTCGCTGCTTGGCGCCGCGTTCGTGCTGGTCGGCGTTTGGATAATCTTCCGACGGCTGCCCGAACCCGTGGCCGCCACTGTGGCGCGCGGCTAAAGACAATCGTCCAGCGCGGCGAGCAACTGCGTAACAGTTTCGTCTGTTTCATCGCCCATGTTCGAGAGGCGAAACGTCTGGCCCTTGATCTTTCCGTAACCGCCGTCAATCACGATGTGGTGACGCTCTCGCAGGTCGCGAACGAGCTTGGCGACGTCGATGCCGCGGCTGTTTTTCACGCACGTCAATGTAACCGAGCGGAACCCGTCCTCCGCGAAAAAGTCGAAGCCTCGGGCAGGCACCCATTCGTGCACGAGCGCATTGGTACGTGCGTGCCGCTCGAATCGATTCGTCAGGCCTTCTCCATAAATCTCATCGAGCTTTGATTGCAGCGCGAAGATATGGCCGATGCTCGGTGTACTCGGCGTCATGTTCTCCGTCTGCTGCTTTTTGAATTCGAGGAAATCGAAGTAGTAACCGCGATCGCGGTTCTGCTCCGCGCGCGCGAACGCTTTCTCCGAGACGCTGAAAATCGAAAACCCGGGAGGCAGTGCCAGTGCCTTTTGGCTTCCAGTCAGCATCACATCGATGCGGTAAGCATCCATTGGAACGGGCATCGCGGAAAACGAGGAGACTGTGTCGACGATTAGCGCGATGTCGGGATACCTAGCCAGCGCGCAGCAAATGTCCGGCAACGGATTCATCACGCCGGTCGACGTTTCATTATGGATCAACGTCACGGTATCGAATCGGCCAGTCGCGAGTTGTGCATCCAGCGCTTTAGGGTCGATATGTTTTCCCCAATCGACCTGCAGCGGCTCGGCTTTCTTTCCGCAGCGAAGCGCGACGTCGAGCCATTTGTCGGAGAACGCGCCGCACATGCAGCAGAGCACACGCTCGCGCACGACGTTACGGATTGCTGCTTCCATCACGCCCCACGCAGACGACGTCGAAAGAAAGACAGGCTGTTTCGTGCCGAAGAGCTCCTGCAGGCGCGGATGAATTTCGGCATAGAGTTTTTTGAAAGGTTCGCCGCGATGGCCAATCATGGGCCGCGCGAATGCGGCGAGAGTTTTCGGCGCAACCTCGACCGGGCCGGGGATGAAAAGCTTGTTGTGCGGTGGCAAGCGGCAAACGTTCAACGCTCAACCTTCAACGTCCAACATTGAATGGGGACGCGAACCAGTACGCATATGGCAGCGAAGAAAAAGAAAGCACGTGGGCCGAGCTCCGGTGCACGACCGGGGCAAGGGCGTGGTTCAGGAAAGAAGCCGAGCGGGACGAACCTTGCTCGTGGCGGAGGCAGCGCGGCAAAGAAGGCAAACGTCAGCGGGAGCGCCGCGCGCGGCAAAGGCGCACGCTCGACGTAACGCGTGCCGGCAAAAAACAGAGATCTGCACGGAAGCGCGCCGGACAAATCCGACGTCGCTCTGGTCCTGGTCGACGTAATCAACGACCTCGACTTTCCCGAAGCGGACGAGTTGATGCGCTTCGTGCCGGCGATGTCGAAGAAGCTCGCTGCCTTGAAGGCGCGGGCGAAACGCGCCGGCGTTCCGGCGATTTATGTGAATGACAATTTCGGGCGGTGGCGTTCCGATTTTCGCCGGCAGGTGGAGCATTGTGCGAACGGAAAAGCGCGCGAGATGGTCGAGCGGCTGCGGCCAGACGAAGATGATTACTTCGTCCTGAAGCCGAAGCATTCTGGCTTTTTCTCCACGACGCTCGAGACGCTGCTCCGCTATCTGGGCGTCAAACAGCTTATCATCACCGGCATAGCGGGAACCTATTGCGTCCTCTTCACCGCGAATGACGCTTACATGCGCGACTACACGCTGCGTGTGCCGCGAGATTGCTGCATTTCAAACACGCGGGAGGAAAACAATCAGGCGCTGGATCTGATGGAAAAATATTTGCGGGCCGATACGCGGCCGAGCAGCAAAATCAATTTTCGTCGCGCGAAAAAGCGCAGGCGCTAGCTCTTCTTTCCGCGCCCGGTTTTGTCCTGAAGCGCGTCGATCCTTTTCGATGCCTCGGCTTTCGTCCAATTCTCATTGAACTCCTCGCCGGCTTCGCGGCAGAGCGTTTGTAAATAGGAGCGCTGCGGTCCCGTCATGGGTTCGTCTTTTGTCACCCAATCGTCCGGATTTTTCTCCGGATTCTGCATCGGCGGAGTCGTCTCTTGATCAGCCATCAAGAAAGATTCGTCAGGCGCGCCGCTCGTGGTCGTTCGGCTTGCGCGAGCAACTGCGCCGTGGCATATCGCGAGACTCGCATATGCCCGCGACCATGACTCCAGCAACCGATCCGACGATCGAGGCGAACGTCTTTTGGATGCGGAACCGCCGGAATGTCATCACCGGCGTAGCGATCCTGCTGATCGCGGCGATTGCGGCCGGCGCGTATTGGTTTTATCGCGAGCGTCGCAACACCGCCGCGGCGGAGATGCTCGGTGGCGCGAAGGCGGCCGCCGATTACGAGAAAGTTATTGCGCAATATTCCGGCACGCCGGCCTATGCGACCGCGCAATTGCTCCTCGCTGAGCAGCAGCGCAACGATGGGAAATTCGCGGAGTCAAACGCAACGCTCCAGCGCTTCATCTCCGAGAATCCGAAGCATGAACTCGTCAGCACGGCTTGGATGGCAATCGGAGCGAACCTCGAGTCGATGAGCAAACCAGACGAGGCGCTCGCCACGTATCAGCGCCTTGTGACGAGCGACCCGCATAGTTTTAACGCGCCTCTCGCGATGCTCGCGCAGGTCCGATTGCTCAAGGAGAAGAAGCAGATCGATGAAGCGCGCAAGATCTGCGAGACAATCCTGACGCAATATCGCGACAGCTTTGCGGCCGGCGAAGCCAGCCGGCAATTGCGCCTGCTCAAACCTCCGACGCCTTCCGCTCCTGTTGTGCCGCAACAGTCAGGGCCCGCGCCGCAGGTGCAACCCGCCGCAACGGTATTGAGGCAGCAACCGCCGGGGCCACCGCGGGTGATCAATGCTACGCCGCCGCCCGCGGCACCGCAGCCAACCGGACCAGCCGGTGCGCCGCCTCCGGTAAAGCCTTGATACAGAGACGACCTCCGCGTCGTCTTAAGTTTGGAATGTCAGGGCGGACAGAGCGCTTGCGTCGGGATTAGCGCTTCGAGAACTGGAAGCGTTTGCGCGCACCTGGCTGGCCGGATTTCTTTCGCTCTTTCATCCGCGGATCGCGGCGCAGCAGTCCTTCGGCTTTGAGGGTTCCGCGGAGATTTGCATCTACCTGGATCAGCGCACGCGAAATCGCGAGCCGTGCTGCACCGGCCTGACCGGTCGCGCCGCCGCCGCTCGCGTTGATCGAGACGTCGTAGGAGGTCGCGAGCTTCACCGCCTGCAACGGATAGAGGACGGTGTTCTGCAACGGCACCGTCGGAAAATATTCCTCAAACGTTTTGCCGTTGATGTCGATTTTGCCGTTACCCGGCGTGAGCCGAATGCGCGCAACCGAGGTTTTGCGGCGGCCCGTGGCGATGATTTCCTGCGTGTCAGCCATGATCAAAAGTAATTAGGAAACAGTGGCGGGCGCCGGCTGCTGCGCGTCATGCGGATGCATGTCGCCGCGATAAACCTTGAGCTTGCGATAGACGGAGCGACCGAGGCGATTGTGCGGAATCATCCCGCGAACCGCCCGCTCGACGAGTAACTCCGGATGACGGACACGGCGAGCGCGAGCGCTCTCGCTTTTGTGACCGCCGACGTAACCCGAAAAACTCATGTAACTCTTCTGCTCTTCCTTTTTGCCCGTAAGCCGCACTTGCGCCGCATTGATGATGACGACGAAATCGCCGGTATCGACGTGCGGCGTGAAGATCGCTTTCTCTTTTCCACGCAATAGATTAGCGGCTTTGACCGCGACGCGGCCGAGCACCTGATCTTTTGCGTCGATGACCCACCATTTTCGGGGCACTTCGTTAGCTTTGGCGGAGAACGTTCTCATCGGGTGAAAAGGGCACCGAAGCTACGTGTTGAGGCGGTGGTGTCAAACACGTGCTTCGTCCAAGCGCAGGCGACAGCTGTGGCACCCAGCTTGCTAGAATTTCTAGAATGCCGCGCCGCGTTTTCATCATCGCATTTTCGCTCTCACTGCCGTTCCTCGCTGCTTTCGCGCAAGAGGAATCAAACGGTTCAAGCCGCGCCTCCGCCGTGATACGCGAGATGAACCTCGCGCGCGAGAATCCTCAAACGTATGCCGCCCACCTCGAGGCGTTGCGGGCCACGTTCAACGGGTCTTCGATTACGTTGCCGAACGGCGTTCGTATCCGCACACATGAAGGAACGCGCGCCGTCGACGAAGCAATCCGCTTTCTTCGCCATAGCCAGCCGCTGGGTCCGCTCGTTATGTCGAGCGGAATGTCCCGTGCCGCTGCCGATCATTGCGCCGAGCAGGCCGGCGGCGGTTTTGGTCACGGCAATCCGGCGGCCCGACTTGCGCGCCACGGCACCTGCGCCGGCGGATGGGCCGAGAATATTTCCTACGGCAAATCTTCGGCGCGGGACGTTGTTCTTGCGTTGATTGTCGACGATGGGCAGCCGGCGCGAAAACATCGGCAGAACATTTTCAACCCAACGTATAGCTGCGCGGGCGCGGCGTTCGGGTCACACGCGAAGTTCGGCTCGATGTGCACGATTGAATTCGCCGGCGGATATGCGGAGCGCGGTCAAAGCATCGATGCGCCGCTGATCGCGAAGAACTTGTAGGCCGATTTAGCGCGGCCGCCGCGCGGAGCGCATTTTTTCGAGAACCGGCTGAAGGGACGGATCGGCGCGCAGCATTGCGGGCTGCATCACGTCGCGGAATTCCCGGCGGGCCTGAATAAGACGATCATGGGCGGCACGAACCCTCGCATCCTGCATCGCTTGTTGATGCGCTGCACGTAGTCTAACGCGTTCCGGTTCCGACAACATCTGCCACCGCGCACCCGGCGGCATCCTTCGCTGCTCCTGCGCGTGAACGGCAGGCGAAACGAAAATCACAGCAGCGATCGCGATGCCAAGCAGAGGAAGGGTTCGTTTCATCCCGTAAAAACTATAACACGCGATGTCGGAAAAGTTGCGCGCGGAAGGGAAATTGCCGGCTGGCATTTCAAAACGCGAGACGTAATTTCGGCAGCTTTCATGGCTGAATCAACCAAAACCGCAATCTCGCCGCGGCGGGACGAGGATTTCCCGGAATGGTACCAGCAGGTCATCCGCGCGGCGGAGCTCGCCGAGCCATCAGATGTGCGTGGCTGCATGGTTATCCGGCCGTGGGGCTATGGCATCTGGGAGAACATGCAGCGGCGGCTCGACGCTATGTTTCGCGCCACCGGTCACCGCAACGCTTACTTCCCGCTTTTCATCCCGCTTAGCTACATGCAGCGCGAAGCCGAGCATGTGGAAGGTTTCGCCAAGGAATGCGCGGTCGTCACGCATCACCGTCTCGATATAGGGCCGGACGGTAAGATGCGGCCGGCGCCAGCAGCGCAACTAAGCGAGCCGCTCGTGGTCAGGCCAACTTCCGAGACGATCATCGGTGCGACCTACGCGAAATGGGTGCAGAGCTATCGCGATCTGCCAATCCTGATCAACCAATGGTGCAACGTGGTGCGGTGGGAAATGCGGCCGCGCATTTTTCTTCGCACGACTGAGTTCCTCTGGCAGGAAGGTCACACCGTCCACGAAACCGAATTAGAGGCGCGCGAGGAAACAAGGCGCATGCTCGGCGTCTACGAAACGTTCGCGCGCGATCACGTGGCGCTGCCGGTTTTCAGCGGCGCCAAATCGGAGAGCGAACGTTTTCCGGGCGCGGTCGACACGCTTTGCATCGAAGCAATGATGCAGGACCGAAAAGCGGTGCAGGCCGGCACGTCGCACTTCCTTGGGCAAAATTTTTCGCGCGCCAGCGGGATTCAGTTTCAGACGCGCGACGGCAAACAGGAGTTTGGTTGGACAACCAGCTGGGGCATGACTACGCGAATGATCGGCACGATGATCATGGCGCATTCGGATGATGATGGCCTGGTTCTGCCGCCGCGGATAGCGCCGGCCCACGTTGTGATTCTGCCGGTAACGCCGAAGGAAGAGACACGCGGTGCAGTGCTCGAAGCGTGTGCCCGGGTCGCGGCGAAGCTGCGCGCGACGCGCTTTGCCGATCAACCGATCGAAGTGGAAGTCGATCAGCGAGATATCGGCGGGGGCGTGAAGAACTGGGATTGGATCAAGAAAGGTGTGCCGCTGCGTGTAGAAATCGGGCCCCGCGATGTGCAGTCGGGCAACGTCGCCGTGAGCCGGCGCGATCAGCCGGTGAAAGCGAAGGAGTTTTTGTCGGAAGATGAATTCGTCGCACGCGCGGCTGAGATGCTCGATTCGATGCAGCGCAATCTGTTACAACGCGCGACCGAGTTCCGCGATGCGAATACGCGCGTCATCAATTCGCGCGAGGAATTCTACGACTTCTTTACGCCAAAGCGCGCTGACAAACCGGAGATACATGGCGGTTTTGCACTCGCCCATTGGAATGGCTCGCGCGCTGTCGAAGAACAGATCAAGAATGATCTGAGGGTGACGATTCGCGTGATTCCGTTCGACGGTAGCGAAGCGGGCCGCTGTATTTTCACCGGGGAGCCAAGCGCGAAGCGCGTGCTGTGGGCGAAATCGTACTAAATCGCTATTGGAGGTTGTAAACCTCGACGAGCGCTACCCCGGTCGTGTTGTTTTTCCCGCGCAAAACCGCTGTGTAGCTGCCCGGATTCAACGTGGTGAGAATTGCTGATTCGCGATTGTCCTTCGGCGGCACAGTCGTGTCGATGATTGCCTGCTTGTCAGGCGAGTTGACCCAATCATCGTTCGCCGAAGTTGTCACGCCATCACGGTTGTGTAGTTCAATAATCGTATCCTGCAGCGCGCCGTTCACACCTTGTGCGGTCAGTTCAGGTCCGATCCCGCGCAGCAGGATCTTTGTTGCTACGCCTTGCACGATGAAGCCGCCGATCATCACGTTGTCACCGGTTTGCACGGTGCCCCGCGTGGAAATCTGCGCGAGTTTTGCGTGTTGAGAGGTATCGTTCGTCACGGTGCCCAGATCGAACAGTTCGACCAGACCGACCCCGGTCGTGCCGTTTCGGCCCCGCACGACGGCAGTGAAGTTTGCCGTGAGAAGGTTTCCGATCAGCGCCGATTCGAGAGGGTTACTCGGCGCAACACCTGTGCTGGCGATCGCCTGTGCCTGTGTCGGATTATCCTGCCAGTTGTCATTTTGCAGCAGCAAGGCTTTGTCGGCGCGATGGAGTTCAAGAATCGGGTCCTGCAGCGCGCCATTCACCGGCAGCGAAGGCCCGATCGCGCGCAGCAGCACTTGTTCCGACACCGTGCCGGTCGTGCCGGTGATGATGAAGCCGCCGATTAGCACGTCGTCTTCGGTGCCGACGAACATGCGGGTGGAGAGATTTACTGTCCCGGTGGGCGCCGCGGTAAAGACGAGCGGCGCGGTGCCGGTGCCGTGCGCGTTCGTGCCGGTGAGCTGAACGATCGGCGAATCGTTTAGAAATTTCTCGTCCGGCGGTCTGCCATCCCTCTCCAATTGGCCGGAGAACACGCCGGAGATTGTTCCTGTCTTCGGATCGAAGTTAAGGCCGGTCGGCAGACTGCCGATGACTTTGAATGTCGGTTCATTCACTCGGTTTGGACCGAACGCCGCCGTGATTTTGTAGCTGAAATGCTGGCCTGGAAAGAGCGTGACCCGTTTCGCGCTCGTGATTACCGGCAGGACGGGATCATCGACGAACTTCAATTGCAGAGTGCTCGTCTGTGTACCTTTCGGGTCGTTCACTGTGATGTTCGCCGCAGTCGTCGCCGCGGTGTTAACGGTGCCCGTGATGAGGCCGGTGTTGCGGTTAATGCTTAATCCAGTCGGCAGGTTCGTGGCGTCGAAGGTGACATTGCGCGACGCACCGGTCGTGATGACCTGAAACCTGAACGGCACGCCGACGTGTCCGGTCGCGCTGGTTGCGTTGGCAAATTTCGGCGCCGTCCCGGGGGACGCGGCGTGCGCGGTGACCGTGCCGTGGTTTGTACCCTCCGTGTTTTGGATTGCGTAATCAGCCGGGAAATCTCCGGTTGTGGTAGGTGTTCCGAAGATGATGCCGGTCGCTGAATCGAAGTGCAGTCCAAGGTTTTTGAGGTTCGTCTCGTCAACCGAGTAGGCGGTATTCGTGTCGGTCACGAGCTGATAAGCCATCGGTTGCCCTTGTTTAAGCTGAAAACCGCTCGGCGTGATCAGCTCCGGCACAGCTTCTACCGCATTTAAGCTGAAGTTGGTCACCGTTTGAAAGGTCGCGATCGACGTGACCTGGCCACTCTGCGAGACACTGGTGTTTCCAAAGATGAGCCGCGCGTCGTAAACTACGCCGGGATCCAGCGTGTTCCCCGGAATTGTGAATGATGTGTCGGTGTTATTGATCGGTGGCGTCAACGGCACGGGATATACAACCGCGCCGGTTCTAGGATCGGTAATCGTGATCTGGATATCGTTAGGTGGACCTCCGCTCCAGAAAATTGTGAAGTCCTGGCCTGCATCGAACTGCAACGCGCCGGCGGTCCAATCTGTATCCGCGTTGGTCAGTGTCGGCGCGTCTGGATAATCGAGGGGGCTGCCTATCGTCACCGTATTCGGCTGGACTGAGCTACCCGACGAATCGCGAACGTTGAAAGTGTACTGGCCGTCCGGGAACGCGCCGTTCAGTGCAGTCGCGGTTGCGAATGTGCTGCTCGTGAAACTGAAAAACGTGCTGCTAATGCCCGCGAGTGCAATTGCGCCGCGGCCGGGTGGCGTGACGCTTGCGCTTTGGATCGTGAATGTCTGTGCCTCCGCACTCGCAGTGAGCGTAAACGGATTCCTCACTTGTACCGGGGCGGCGACGTCAGTTTGCTTGTAGTCCTGCACCTTCGCCACCGTGAGCGTCGTGTTCTGCGCGAACGTCTCCTGTCCGGCGAGCGCAATAACAAACGCGCAAAGAAATAGCTTATTGCAACGCATAAACCTCCACGAGCGCCACTCCCGTCGCACTGTTCTTCCCTCGCACTACGGCAGTGTAATTACCGGGATTAAGCGTGGCGAGCACCGCCGATTCCCGGGGGTCGGTCGGAGGAACGCCCGTGTCGCGAATCTGTTGCGCCTGATTGCTCTGCCAATCGTCGTTCGAAGCGACCACCTGACCGTCCGCCCCATGGAGCTCGAGTGTGGTGTCCTGCAACGCACCGCTCACACCGGCCTTGGTCAACGACGGGCCGATCGCCCGTGCAATGACCTTGCTTTGCACTTGCGAGATTATGAATCCGCCGATCATCACATTATCCCCGGTCTGAACCAGACCTCGCGTTGAAATATTCGCCAGCTTCGCTGTGCTTGATGTGTCAAGCGCCGCCGTGCCGAGATCGTAAAGCTCGACCAGGGCAACACCACTCGCGCCGTTCTTCCCTTTGACGATTGCAGTGTAGTTCACGTTTGGCTGGAAAGCTCCGACGATTGCCGCTTCGCGATCGTCACTCGGGGCGATTCCCGTGTCGATTACCGATTGTGCGTCGTCGCTTTTCCAATTGTCGTTCATTGTCAGCAACGAGCCATCGCTGCCGTGAATCTCGAGCACCGGGTCCTGCAACGCGCCGGGCACGGGCAGCGATGGGCCGAGCGCGCGCACGATCAATTTCTTCGGCGCATTTCCAGTCACGATGAAGCCGCCGATCAAGACGTTGTCTCCACCGGCGATCGCGAGCCGCGTCGAAATGTTCACCGCGCCGGTTGGAGTGCTGAAGAATGCCAGTGGGACAGTTGATGTGCCGCGCGAATTCGTGGCGAAGAGCTGCACACTGCCGACGAGCGCGCCGCCGGAGAGGCGGGACTGCGCGGTGTCGTGCTCGTGAATCGGACTGCCTTGAAACTTGCCGCTGATCGTGCCGGTTTTCGGATCGAAGTTCAGGCCGACCGGCAGCTTGCCGACGATGCTGTAACTGGTGGCGTCAGTCACGTTCGAGCCGAAGCTGTCGTTCGAGCCGACCGCTTCGGGGGTCGCGCTGATCTTGTAAGTGAAGTTTTGGCCGGAATCGAGGTTCACCGTGGTCGGGCTTTTGATCGTCGGAAATGCGGGATCCTCGTTGATGCTGATCAGCAGCACGCCGTCGGCAGTCGCGCTGCCGTCTGTCACACGCAACTGCACGGTGTAGTCGCCCGCTTGCGTCGGCGCGCCGGTTATCTCGCCCGTGGTGGCATTTGCGCTCAAGCCGGGCGGCAATTTGCTCGTCGACAGCCGCGCTGCGCTGGAAGCTCCCGGTGCGAGAACTTGGAAGCGAAACGGATCGTCCAGTCCGGCCGCCGCGCGCGTGCTGCTCGTGATCGTGAGTGTTCCGGCTTTCTGAACGTGAACCGTCAGTGTTGCCGTTCCAGTGCCAACGCGGTTCGAGAGGGAAAGACCAAGCTGATACGTGCCCGGAGTATTCGGGTAACCGCCGATGAAGCCCGCCGGATCGAACGCAATCCCGGCCGGCAGCCCGCTGACATTGTCGAGCTGCGCCGGAATGTTTGTCGCATCGACCGTGTAGACGAACAACTGCCCTTGGTTCACCGTGATGTCCGTTGGGCTCGTGATCACCGGCGGACCGTCGACGACGCTGATGATGAATTCCGTCATGTACATGCTCGCGCTCATCAGATTCGTGACGCCGCTCTGCTGAAGGTCGCTGTTCGCGAACATGATGCGACCGATGTAAATGCCGGGGCTCAACGATCCGGCCGGATAGGTAACGCCATCAGTCGGCGAGTCGTATAGCTCGGTGTCGACCGTCTGGTTGAAAATGTCAGCGAGCTGAAACTGGATGAAGCTCGGGTGCGCCGGGTCGGTGTTGAAATCCGAAAAAGCCGGACTGTTCCACGTGAAGGTGAAATCCTGTCGCGCGTCGGCCTGCACCACGACGGAGAACCATTCGCTATTCATCAGCTGCGGAAACGTTGCCGGAAAGCGGTTAGCGAGGTCGATCGTCGCGGTGAACGGGTTCGGCGGCGTGATGCCGTCGAGACTGAAGAAGTAAGTTCCGAGCGGAAACGCTGCGCTGGCGTCATCAATCGTAGCGAAGCGTTGCACGAAAAGGAACGTGTCAGGCTCCGTCTGCGTGAGACTGATTGGCTGCCCGCCGAGCAGAGAAAAACTGCCGTTTACGATACTACCGGGAGCAGTCGCCACCGCGGCTGCACTCACCGCAAAAGGATTGTCCTCGAAGAAAATGTCGGTCGGGTTCGGGCCCAGCTGCAGATAAGTGACGCCATTGATGAGCAGAATCGTGTCGATATCCGTGGTGTCCGCGCGCATCGGCGATACGCCGGCGAGCAGAAGAGTGGCCGCGCAGCAAAAGACTGCGCCGAAAGTTCGAAACAACGGGGGCACGGCGGAACGCCAGTCCTTGTAGCGTGTTTACACGTGAAGTCGAGAAATTACTTTTCTGTCAGCTCGACCACGCCGGTCCATCCTTCACGTCCCCCATTCGTCTCGAGCTTATCCAGCTTGCGCAGATAGAACTCAGAGGGTCCATCGCTGCCTCCGCGGATCTCGCGCGTCCGCGTCATTAGCTCGCGCGCACGGTCGAATCTGCCGGTGCGCAAATCTTCGACGCCTTCTTCGAACACGCCGATCCAATCGCGTTCACCATTCTGCGACTCGGAGCGGCAAAGCAGCTCGTGAATCACCACGCTCTCGCTTTTTCCTGCGACCTGGAATTGGCCCAGTCGTCGAGTAAGGAAGCGGCCGTCCGGCAATTGGCTGCGGACGGCGTCCGAGAGCAGCACTTGCGTACTAAGGTATTTGTTCAGCGACTCGAGGCGCGAGGCGAAGTTCACCGCATCGCCGATCATCGTGTAATCGAAGCGAAACTCCGAGCCTAGGTTGCCCGCCAGCACTTTCCCGCTGTGAATGCCAATGCGCGTGCGCAAACGGTTGCCGCGAATCTGCAGTTCGGTCAGACCGCGCAAGTCGCACGCGGCCTCGGCTGCTCGCGTCGCGTGCTGCGGGTCGTCCACCGGCGCACCCCAGGCCGCAAACACCGCGTCGCCGATGTATTTGATGATCGTGCCGCGGTTCGCGAGGATGCAGCGCGTCGTTGTCCCGAAGTAATCGGTCAGGATCTTCGAGACCTCGGCCGGATCGAGCTTCTCCGTCATCGTCGTGAAGTTCTCGAGATCGGTAAAGATGACTGTCACTTCTACGAGCTTGCCGCCGGGCCGTAAGTCGAAATCCGAGTCCGCTATCCGATCCGCCATTTGCGGCGACAAATAAAACCCGAATGCCCGTCGCAGTTCTTTGCGTCGGCGGGATTCGAGCAAATATTGCGAACCAACCGACCACGCGATGGCGAACGGAATCTGCACTGCGGCCGGGTCGAGCCATTCGAACCAGACATGACGATGCCAGACGAGCCAACACCCTCCGCTGGTCAGTAAACCCGAACCGGCGACACCCAGCAAGGTAGCGAGCCACGGCCGGCACACGGCGAGAAAGGCGCCGAAGAGCGCGACCGCGATCAGGAGCCCGATCTGCGTGCGTATCGGCATCTCGGTGAGCCACTCGTGCCGCAACAAGTTCAGCAGAATCGTAGATTGGATTTCGGTGCCGGGCGTGAACTGCCTTCCGCGCGTAAATGGGGTGCGAAAATCGTCACGCCCGGAAATCAGATAACCCACCGCTGAGCGACCACCGACCATCACGATCTTGTCGCGAAAGAAATCTGACGGCACTCCATTCGGATCGAGCGCTTGCGCGAAACTGACCGACGGAAATGTATCGCGCGGCCCATAGTAGTTTACCCAGCGGGGCTCGCTACTTTGGCGCGGCATTTTCGTCGCCGGCGCACCGAGCGCCTCGGCCGCGCGCCACGTCGCTGTCGCAACGGTATCGGTGCCGATGTACATCTGGCGAACTTCGTAGTCCGGATCAATTGGTTTAAAGGCCAGCAGCCCCCAGCCCGCCGCAGCTTTTCTCAACGGCTTGATCGGCGGATAAATTCGCTCTTCGCGAGCCCTCCCTGCCTGCTCCACGAAATCCATCGCGCCGCCGAGGATAACCTTCCCGTTGCGCTGGATCGCCTCAGCGAAAGCCGTATCGCGTGGCGCATCGCTGGATGGCTCGGAAAAGACTATGTCGTACACGACCAGACGTGCACCGTCATGAGTCAGTCGGTCAAGCAGCGGCACCTGTAGCTTGCGATTCCAGACGTCATCTACCGGCTGGTTGAGCTGCCGCGCCGACTCCTCATCGAGGTAAACGATGACGATATCGTGCGGGTTCACGGCGCCACGCCACCAGATCGGCAGATCGTAACTGGCGCGCCCGAGCGGCTCAGACAACGAGGAGCGGAGGCAATACACGCCCACCGCAATAGTAATGAGCGCGCCTGCTAGAACCGTAGCAATACGACTAAGCCGCTTCGCCTTGGGCAGCTTAAGCTGAGGGAACCATTTCACGGCGGACGCCGATAACTTACACCGCGTTTCAGTGTACTAAAAATTGAATCGAAGCCGCGCAAAGAATTCACGTTCCCGCGGCAGCTCATTGTAGTAGTTGAGAGGATTTAATTTATAATCCTGATCATTGATGTTCAGCACGCCCAGGGTGATGTCGCCGAAGTTGCGACGAAACCGGTAGCCGACATAAGCGTTGAGCTGGAGGACGTCATCGCCCGGCTCGTCAGGAAAATAACCCACGTTGCTTTGTTGCGCCCAATAGGCATCTACACGAGCGAAAAAACCTGAGCGGTGGTTATATAGGGCGAATAGCTCGCCTTGATGGAAAGTCGCCTTCTGCCGGGAATCTGCGAGGCCAGGCAGCAAATCACGTGATAAAGCCGGGAAGGCGGTATGCAGAATCGAGTGGGTTAGTTGATACCGCGCACCAAACGACCACTCATCGCCCACTAGTTGGTTTGCAGTCAGCAAAAGACTGTCCTCCTCGTAATTCAATTCTTCTCGCGTCGAAGAGGCTACAATTGGTCGAATGATTCCGCCGAAACGACCCAGAGTTGCATCGAATGTACCGACCTCCTGACTGAGGTCGGAGCGAAGCACTCCTGCCTGTGCGCTTACATAGGTGTCGGTTGGAAATTTATTTTCGATCAGGATGCCGCCATTCTCGTAGGCACTGCCGGCAACTGAACCAACAATCGATTCCGAGATTACGCTGCGAAACACCTGATTGAACCCGGCTACCTGATTTGGCTCGAGTTGCACGCTTTCGTCGAAGCTAACGCCCCCTAGCGATCGCGTGTAAGCGCCGCGCACAACGAAGTCGCCAAAAGGATTCCAAATCACCCCCGCCTTCGGTGAGACATGTTCGCGTGTGTCCTGGTCTCCCGTGATCGGCGGCCGCCGATGATTGAGCGGGTACTCCAACCTGTCGTAGGTCATGCCGCCGGTCAGCGACAAACCGGGAAACGGTCGAATGGTGTCATACACGTAGGCTGTCTCACGTTCCAGGTCGGTGTTGAATGACTCCTGTGAAGGCGGCACGTTGAAGGAAGGCGCAGCGAAGCTCGGCGCATTATCAATTAGATCACTGGTGTGAAATTCACCCGACTGGTATCGGCCACCAACAATCAAAGTATTCCACGGCAATTCCCAGATCTGGTTCAACTCGGCCGTATAAGTAGTGAATGTGTTGTGATACTTCACGTCGAGCGGTATCTCAGTGAAGTTCACTGCGTTGCCGTTCTGGTCGTGCCCGAACACGACGGAACGACTGACGTTTGGCAGTAAACCGGATTGAAGAAACGCGGCGACGTCTTCGGGTGTGTTTTGGTTAGTGAAGGAAATCTCATCCGCCAGCCGGCCAACGAGCAACAAGGTATCTACGCCCGGTGTCCAGTTGTGATGATATCCGAGGAGCAGGATCGCCGGTTGTTGCAGCTCGCTGAAGTCGACTCCGCGTGCAGCCGAGCTTTGATTGTAATACTGCAAAAGGTCGCCCTCGCTAGTGTCCTGGTACTTGGTTTGAAAGAAGATGGTGTCCTGAGGCGTCAGCTGCACCTTGAACTCGCCGTAAGACTCCGAGCGGTGGATGGTGTTATTCGGCCGATAGCCTTGGTCGTACTGATATTCGGTGTCGAGCGAGTAGCTAATGTTGCCGAAGATACCGAACTGCGACGCAGTTTCAGTCACTGCGCCATGCGAAAGGTAGCTTGTAGTAGAGCTAAGTCCAAACCGGTCCGCCTCGAACATCTTTGAGTATTCCTGCTCGGAAACGAATTGGGAAAGGGGACCACCTCCTACAGGTGATAGCAGGTTTGAGAGCAGCAGCTCGTTAAACCACGGGGTCTCATATCGCAGGTTGATTCTATGCGGGTCACGAAGGGCGTTGTAACTGTTGGCGAGAAAGAGATGGGCGGAAGCATTCGAGTAATCCGAGTCTACGCCGCGAGTTGCTTCCCGCACGCTCACGTCCTCCATTCCATCTTCCTGGTATATGGCGGCAAGGTTAGCACTGCGCACGGCGCGGTCTTGGTCGAGTAAAAACTGCGAACGATAGACGCGACGGTTCTCGTTTAGCTCCTGCGATTTTTCGAGGTCGTGGACAGCCTCGTTGATCCGGCTGTCCTGCTTGTTTTCAATTGCCGAGTAAAGCCACGGCGTGGGGTCCTTCGGATCGAGCTTCTTGGCGCGGTCAAACTCAAGTCGCGCCTTGGGTTCGTTGCCTACATTGCTCAGCGCCTTGCCAACGTAGCTGTGAAAGAACGAGCGATTAGGCTCAAGTGCCGCCGCAGCCTGCAATTCGCGACGCCCTTCTTCCGGATTGCCTTGTCGGATAAGACACAAGCCGTGGCCGAGCCAGGCGTCGCCGAGTGCGCCGTCGATCGCTTTCGCCTCTTCGAAGGAAGCCTTGGCTTGGTTGATCCTGTTCTCCGCGCTAAAAAGGAAGCCGCGAAGCGAGTGGGCGGCCGGGTTGCGCGGCATCAACTCCAAACCACGGCTAAGTGCCCGTTGCGCGTCCGGAATGCGGCCAAAGCTGAAGTGCAATTCCGCCACGCGCGTCCAGGCAAAGCCGAATGCAGGATCGATCTTCGTCGCTTCTTCCGCGGCCGCGAGCGCACCGTTCAAGTCGGCCTGCGACTGCCGATAGTAAGACTCGGCGATCCATTCAGTCGCGGTAGCGGGCGACCTCGCGGTGGGCTTCTCCTGCAGCGTGACTGCTGCGATCAGCGTCAGCAGTGCATCGCGCCCGGCTGTTCCGGCGCCCGCACTACGCAAAACCGCCCGCGCTTTGTCGACCTGGCCAACTGCGAGATACAATTGTGCGTGGTAAACTGCGCTCCCGCCGCCGCTCCGTTTGTATTCTTCAAGCGCGCGGAGCAGATCTCCTTCCCGATACGCCTCGCCGGATCGGCCTGCGACGTGAATCTCATCTGGGTCGAGCACGCCCGGGTAGTAAAGGCACCATTGGACTGAGTTGATCGCATAGATCGCCGCCGTCTTCGTTGGCCGTTGACCTTTGGCAACGCGCGCTTCTTCACCGCTATGCACGAGCAGGCTCCCGGCCGAATTCGATAGCTCCAGCTCCCCGTCGAGCATGGTGACCGTGGTGTAGCCATTCGCCGCCACCTTCACCACAAACTCCGTGCCGCGAATCGCTCCATTAGCGCTCGGTGTTTCCAGCCGTACCTCGCGCGCTTTCTCGCGGCTGAAAAAATAAGTCGAACCTTGATCGACGCTCACCGTGCTTTTGTCTCCCGCAGCCTTCGGCGGCAAAATCTCGGTCGTCGTCAACTCGTCGACGCGGAGCACGCTCGCATCGGACAGGCGGACCGCCGCCCGGCTATCCTCACCGGTTCGAAGCTTGTCGCGCGTCTTCAGTTCCTGACCGACACTGCCCGCCGACCATCCAGTGCCGCCGGGCGCGACGTCGACGACATTCTCCTTCTCGATCAACTTCGCATTATCTGCGGGGGCCTGTTGCGCGACAGTTTTGACTCCGGCGATCGCGCAGCCGAGTACGATCGCGATTGTCGGTCCAGTCCTCACCCCGCGATTCTGCCGAAGCGCACCGGCACATCGCAAGCCGGAAGCGAGGTTTCGCTATTGCAGCGAATAGATTTCCACCAGCGCGACGCCGGTGCTGTCGTTCTTTCCTCGCACGACCGCGGTGTAAGCGCCCGGTTGTAACGTCGCTACGATCGCCGACTCACGATTGTCAGTGGGTGGAATCGTGGTTTGGATGATCTGTTGCTCTTGCGCGGCGCGCCAATCGTCGTTCGATGAAACCAACGCGCCGGTGGCGTCGTGCAGCTCGAGCATAGGATCCTGTAGAGCGCCGGCGACCCCTTGCGAGGTGAGCGAAGGCCCGATCGCCCGCGCCAAAACCTTCGTGTGTACGCCGGAAATGATAAAGCCGCCGATCATCACGTTATCGGCTGTAAGAACGGTGCCGCGGGTGCTGATGTTTGCGAGGTGAGAGATGGTAGAAGCATCCACGCCCGCCGTTCCTAAGTCGTAAATTTCGGCCAGGCCAATGCCGGCGTTGCCGCCTTTACCGCGGACGATAGCGGTATAGCCAGTCTGTGGAGCCAAGGTAGCCACAATGGCGGACTCGCGGTCATCAGACGGCGGCACACCGCTATCTTCTATTTCTTGTTCCTGGTTGCTGCGCCAATCGTCGTTCGAGCCGAGTAACGTCGTGCCCTGGTAGAGATCAAGGGTCGTATCTTGTAAAGCGCCGGCGAGCGGGTGGCCTCCGGCTTTCATGGACGGGCCAATCGCGCGGATTAGCAGCTTCTTCGGTGCGTTGCCGGTGACGATGAATCCGCCAATCAGAACGTTGTCCGCTGTCCCAACATCGAGGCGTGTCGAGATGTTTACCGAACCCGTGGGCGCGTTGAAGAAGACAAGCGGGATAGTAGCTGTGCCGTGCGAGTTAGTCGCGAAGAGCTGAACATTGCTTATAATGCCGCCAGAGAGCGCTCGCGCTTCGAGGGTGCCGTCGCGGATCGGCGACCCTTGATAACTCCCGGAGATCACACCGGTTTTTTCGTCGAAGAATAAACCGATCGGCAATGTGCCTACCAGGCTGTAGGTGGTGTTGTCGTCGGGACCGGTCGTTACAGGAGCATTGATCGTGTAACTGAATGCCTTGCCCGAGGTGAGCAAGGCAGAGTCAGGGCTGACGATCACCGGTAAGCCAACGTCGCCGCTAAAAGTAAGCTGCAGGATGCCCGTAGCTTTACCGGACGGGTCGGTCACGTTCAAAGTAACTGCTGTGCTGGCCGCGGATTGAGGTGTGCCAGAGATAACCCCGCTTACGGGATCAAAACTAAGTCCCGCGGGTAAGTTAGTGACCGATAGCTTTGTTGCCGCACTTCCGCCAGTCGTAATCACTTGAAAACGAAACGGAGCGCCCGTTCTGCCCGTCGCGCTCGTGCTGCTGGTGATGATCGGGCCGCTGGCTGGCGACGGGACAATCGTGAGCATAAGAGTGGCAGTCGTCGTGCCATATGCATTGCTTGCACTCAATGTGACTGGAACATTTGTGGGCGCCTGGTTCGTTGTGCCAACGATCGTAGCGAGTGCTGGATCGAAACTAAGACCATTCGGTAGGCCAACTACGCTCAGCGATGTCGCGCCGGGAGCTTCGAACTGGTAGAAAAACGGCCTACCGATTGTCGTCGACGCGGTGAGCGGACTGTTGATGAGTGGCGGGCCAAAGAAATGGAGAAAGGACGGCGACACATCGCGATTAGCTGAGGTGTAAGGCCCGCTCAGAAGAAATGAGCCGTCGAATTGTCGTTTAAAGTAGGTCGGAGTGAGATCATTCTTTGCGCGCGATGCCGGTGCAACAAACGAACTGTCAACCGAGCCATTGCGGTGCAATCTAACAATCCCTGGCGCGACAACGCCGTTGAAACCTTCGAACGTGCCGGTCACGATGAGCTCGCCGTTACCTTGGGTCTCGATGTTATCCGCCAAAGGATGGAAGCTCGGTGTCTCCGCAGTGGTTCTCCATTCCACACCGGTGCCGGGATTGAAGCTCGTGTCTACCGCGCCAGTCGAAGTAACACGCACGATACCTTTGCTTGTGCCAGAGAGGTAGCTCTGGAACGAGCCAACGATGACGGCCTTGTTGGTCGAATCAATCTCGGCATCCGCATAGGCCAGCGCCGAAGTTAGCTCGTTAATTACGATAGCATTGCCGGTGCTCGGATCTGTCACCAGCATACTTGTGGACGTCAGGTCAGCAGCCGAAGTGGACACGGCCGTATAGGTTGAAT
>JBJMWW010000053.1:0-3900 GCA_045809945.1 Chthoniobacterales bacterium | reverse complement strand
GAGCGTCTGGATCTGGCCAGAGAATCCGTCGCCGCCCAAGCCCATCTGCCACTGGGCTGCGGCTGTCGGCGAGCCATTGAACGTGACCGAGCTCGGTCCGTTATCCTGCGCGCCGCCGACCGCCTGCGGATTTGCCGCGAGTGCGAAGCTCCCGCTGATGTCGCCGGCGTAGAATTCGATCGTGTTAAGACCATTGTCGATGTTGAACCAGTTCGGCCGCAGCGTATTCAGCGTTGCTTGGTCAGCGTTCGTGGTCGCATCTACGCCGCCATCGTTGCCGGCGAGAAGGATGCTGGACGAACCCGGCACGAAAGTGAGCACGTGCTCATCTGCGTGCATACCGACCTGCGAGGACTGCGAGTAGGCGCACGACGTGTCATACCAGGTCGGCACGCCATTCTGCGCGAGCCATACTTCGAAGGTGTCGAAGAAAACGCGGTTCGGATTGTTCGGATCAACCGCAACGCCCTGGTCATACCAGTTCTGGTTGTAATCACCCGCTGCTGTAGCCGAGGTGCCCGGGCCGCTACTTGCGCAAGCCTTCAAGGAACCACCAGCGGACCCAGGCATGAAGGTCCATGTGTCACCCCCGTTCGTGCTCACGAACGCGCCGAGCTGGCAACCGTTATTGTTACCGCAACCAGCGCTGCCGCCGCTGTTGTTCTGCGGTGCAATGCCCCCGACCTGGGCGTAGATCACATTCGGATCGCTCGGTGCGACGGCGATGTCGATGCGGCTCGCCTGGTTACCAACGCCAAGTGAGGCGTAGGGTGTGCCGCTCGTAGCATTCAGCGGTTGCCCAGTCGTGTAAGGGCTGCCAGTCACCGCCGTACCAAAGACGAAGCCGTTCGCGTTCGTCGAGATCGGCGTGAAGATCGGTGCGCCGTTTGCCGGCATTGTCGCCCTGTAGATACCGTTCGCGCCCTGAAGGCCGAGGTCATACTGAACTGGCGTCGCAAAGCCGCGCGTACCGACCACGGCGAGAATTCGGGTCGTGCCGCCGACGTTGCTCAGCTCAAGGCCGGTGATGTCCTGGCGCTGCGTCGGATCGCCGGGAGCAATCGGGCCAAGCCAGTTGAGACCGCCGTCATAGGAGAAATACAAACCCTTCTTCGTCCCGGCGACAACGTTCTTGCTGTTGTTTGGGTCGACGCGAACTTTGCCAACCGCGTTGTACTGCGGGAACTGACCTGCCGGTTCATCGTAGCTCGGTCCGAAGATATTCGCGCCGAGAACGGTCCAGGAATTACCGCCATCGGTTGACTTGAGGATGCCCTGGCTGCCCATCGAGAACGAACCGAAGTTCAAGTCACCCGTGCCTGCGTAGATTGTGTTGTGGTTGTTGGGGTCGAGCGCAAGGGTATCGATCGCCACGGTCGAGATCAGCGGATCGTTCGTCATCGAAGTCCACGTCGTGGAAGTGCTGCAGCAGTTGGTGGTTTTCCACACGCCGCCACCGACGGTGCCGGCATAGGCCACGATGCTGCCGTTCTGGACCGTGGTCGGATCAACCACGATCGCGTTCACACGTCCCTCAGTCTTTGTGTAATCGAAGCAGCCTGAGCAACCAGTCATGCGTTCAGGCGCAGGTCCCAGCGGTGTCCACCCTGTCGTGGCTAGGCTGTTGACCTGTTTGCTTTTCGCGCCCTTAGCTTGAAGAAGGCCCCTAGGTCCTTCGCGCTGCAACCTCTCGAAGTTTCCCGCCGGGACGCCGCTTTCGATCGCCTGATCCTGCCGTGCGGCTTCGCGGAGCCATTCCGGATTGAACTTCCCCGTCGGGTAAGTCACACGGTCGGCCCAATAAAGTTCCATCCGCTCGAGTCCGGTCGCTTCGTCTTCACCCGAGTCCGGAATCGGCATCGGCTTCGCGCCGCTTACGTCAGCGTCGGCAGAATTCTGCGGGAGCAACGAGGAGTTGTGGGTTGCGATAACAGCCAATGCGACTCCGGAGAAGCACAACGCGCCTGCCATGAGGGCGCGGGCTACGACGAAAGCGGACCAGCGAGAGGAGTGAGGTTTCTTCATATAAGGAGCGGGGTTACTACAGAGGTGCGGCTCCGCTCATGCGAGCGAAGGACGGCGAGGTGCCGGAGACTGAATAGCGCCGCGGCGTATGTCACGTTCTATGCGTCAGATTACGAAAAAATAATTCCGCGGCGCGGACCGAATTCCTGCACAAACGCGAATCCCTCCCTTCGGGGTTGTCCGCGAAAAGAGAACTCGTTATACCGCTGAACAACATCTGGTCGGATTGCGTCAGCTAATCCGAAAACTCGGAGCAAAAACCCCGTATCACCCAACACACATGAAATCCAAATCATTCATCATCACAGGCGCAGTTGTCGCCGCGATCGCGATGTGCGGTCCGGTCACAGCTTTCGCCGCCTCGAAGAAAGCGTCGCCTTCGCCAGCGCCGTCACCCGCGGCGAGCGCATCACCCGCAGCATCACCGAGCGCGAAAGCGCCGCGTTCAATTCCGTTCCACGGCAAAGTCGGCAAGGTCGACACCAGCGCGAAGACGTTCACGATCGAGGGCAAGACCAATTCGCGCACGTTTAAGGTGACGGACAAGACAACCGTCACGAACAACGGTGCTGCCGCGAGCGCAGCCGACATCAAGGAAGGCGCGAACATCAGCGGTTCCTACTGGAAGCAATCCGACGGCTCTCTCGAGTGCAGGAGCGTGAAGATCGGCGGCGCCAGCGGCGAGACGAAGAAGTCTACGAAAGCTGCCAAAGCGTCACCGGCAGCATCGCCTGCTGCTTCGCCGAAGAAGTAGAACGGCGAAATCGCAAAACCTGCAGCGGGATTCTCGCTGCAGGTTTTTGCTGTACTCGTTAGGCGATTGCCTTTGCGGCCGCGCACAGATCCGCGAGAAACAATCCGTACTCCCGCGCGCGTGATTCTTCATCCGGTTGGCGCAGGAGCGATGAGGGATGAACCGTCGCCAGAACTTTCGCCGCGAACGGCGACTCGAGAACTTTGCCGCGCTCGCGCGTCACGCGGAACGCCGACCCGAAGATCGCCTGCGCCGCAGTCGAGCCGAGACAAACGAGCAGCTTCGGTTTCACGATGCGCAGCTCCGCCTCCATCCACGGGCGACACGCAGCGATCTCGCGTGAGTTCGGCTTCTGATGAATGCGGCGTTTGCCGCGCGGCTCCCATTTGAAATGCTTCACCGTGTTCGTGACGTAGACGTCGTCGCGATCGATGGCTGCTTCTTCGAGCGCGCGATCGAGCAGCTTGCCGGCGGGCCCGACGAACGGCTTTCCGGAGAGATCTTCCTGGTCGCCGGGTTGCTCGCCGAGGAACAACAGCTTCGCGCGTTTCGGTCCTTCGCCGAAGACGGTCTGAGTTCCAAGTTTGTAGAGATGACAAGCGGTGCACGTCTTGGCCGCGGCCTCGACTTTCGCGAGGTCGTTAGTCTCCGGCACCTCGGCGGGATGCCATTCCTCCTCGTCTGCTGCCGCACGCTTGCTGATGCTTTTCTTCACCATTGTCTCCACCCGCCGCGGCGCTTCCTTCAAGAGCGATGGAATCAGCGCGGCTTCCGGCAGATTGCTCCAGTATTTCTTCGGCATCTCTGCCTCCATCGCGTGCACTTTCATGCGCGCGGGATTGAAAATGCTCGCGTAATACGTCAGCCAAAGCGCTTCCGCATCGTCTTCGCGCGGCGCGCGGGATCGCTCGACACCGGGCGTGAAAGTGAGCTCGTGTCCGTCCCAATGCGCGCAGCGATTCGGCGTCAGGATCGACCAGCGCATCGAAGCAAAACGATCGACGAAGAAGCGCGCGTTGTGTTGGACGATGTGATGCGCCGGCTCGAACCAGGCGACGAACCACTTCGTACCGTCGTGCTCAACTTCGCGAAAGCGGACGAAGGCGCGCATCTTGTGAACG
>JBJMWW010000052.1:0-3876 GCA_045809945.1 Chthoniobacterales bacterium | reverse complement strand
GTCACTGACATCGGGGCCATAAACGCCGTCGATCGGGCCGCAGTAATAACCATTTCGCTGGAGCGCGACCTGCAAAGCACCGACATAAGCGGGTTTTGTAATCAGCAGATCCGGATGCTGGAAGTAATACATCCAGCGATAGCGGTAGCGCGGTGCCTCATCGGTAACATCGAGGTCTTTGCTCCGGTGCAGCTTACCCCATTCATCGTACTGATTGAGCGAATCATTGTGGTGGAACAAGGTTTCATCGAACACCGTTACCTGTGCGTTCGCGATCAGGCCGCCGAACACGAATGCGCAACAAACGATCGCGGCCTTCATCGATTCGTCTTTGCCGCAGGCAGATCGGGCGCAGGCAGAACGATATCCTTGTCCTGAATCTGCTTTTCGCTGGTCGGCGGGCAATCGGGGCAATCGTCCTTGTCGATCTCGGGACCGAAATGACTTTTGTCTTCGTTCTTTTGGCGGAGTCGCGCGAGTTCCAGCTTCGTCAACGTCACCTCCGGACGCATGAGAACGATTAACTCGGTGCGCTTCTTAGTTCTTGAGGTGTTCCGGAACAGCCCGCCAATTACCGGGATGCGGCTGAGAACGGGGATGCCGGTGGTGTCGCGCGTCTTGTCGTCGGTGATTAGCCCGCCAAGGACGATGGTGGAGCAGTTCGGGGCAGAAACTGTGGTGCGGATATAGCGGGTGGCGATGTTCGGAATTTGATTGTTATCGACCTGAGTGAAGGACGCGACGTTGTCGAGCTTCTGCAGGATATCGAGCGAGACTTCGCGCTCGGAGTTAATCAGCGGCACCACCTCTAGTTGCAGTGCCACTTTCTTGAACTGGATGTTCGATTGTTGCGCGAGACCGGTGTTAACGATGCCGCCATTGCCGACCGCGGAGGAGATGGTGCTTACCGGCACCGGAATTTCGGTGCCTGACGCGATGATCGCTTTCTTGTTGTTACTAGTGAAGACGGTGGGCCGCGAAATGGTTTTGAAGTTCCCGGTGGAAGTGAGCATATGCACGATCGCCGCGAAAGTGTTTCCCGCCGCGAGATAGATGTTCGTCCCTTTGGCGAGCTTACTGGCGATCTCTGTAATGCCAAGAATGCCCGCCGGATCGAAAATGCCGCCGTTTGTCGGCCGGCCGCTGAGCGCAGGGTTGCCAGTATTCCTGCTGCCGACGGCTCCACTAAAAGGGTTGCCCTGATTGAAGCGACTAAAGTAATCAACGCCGAAGTCCTCGTTGTCATTGAGGCTGAGTTCACCGATGACGGTGCTCAGCGCGACCTGCGGCGAGCTGACGTCCATTTCGTCGAGAAGCTTCTCGACTTTGACTACCACCTCGCGATTTCCCAAAACGATAATGGCATTCGCGCGCTGGTCGGCGATGATTTTCGCGTTGCCGATCGTCACCGCTTTCGGCGTGGTATCGACTGCTTGCGTCGAAAGTTCTTCCGAAACGTTCAGCCCGCTGCTGGCTGAGCCGGTGCCGCCATTTTGATTGAAATCGCCGTTGGTTGACGCGGTATTGCTATAGCCAGTCGTGCGTCGCTGCTGCGCCTGCTGTTGGGCATTGAGGTTCGGGTTCCCGGTCGCCTCGCTGGTTCCACCCTGTGCGCCCGGTTCGGTCAGCGTCTGAACGATCACCGGCAGAACGTCAGCCGCTGAGATGTAACGGAGCGGGCGCGTAACCGGCTTGGCAAACTCCACGTTCGCGTCGAACTCGCTGATCAACTGCCGGATGAACGGCAGGTTCATCGGCCGCGTGATCACGTGGATGCGGTTCGTCCGGACGTCGGCGGCAATTTTGATTTTGCCCACGACGAGCGCCTCTTCAGAAAGCACCATCGTTCCGGTGCCGGCATCGATTTCCACCGTGCCGCCCGGCTGACCGGGAACCGGCGGGACGCCCGGGTTGTTGGGCGCGCGCACGATCGGCCGCACGCCGGGCCCGCTCGGCGACCCGGGCTGATTTCCCTTTTCAAAGATCTCGCGCAGCATGTCGACAACCTTCTGCGCGTCGGCGCGCTGCAAGGCGATGAACTCGCTCACCACCTTTGCCGGCGCGACGTCGAGTTGCTCGACCATCTCAGCGATGCGGCGGATCACGCTTGCGCTTTGTGTCGCGACAATGCTGCCGGACTTCGGCAATGCCAGAATCGCTGTCGTGCCACCGGGGCTTTGGAAATACTGCGAAAGGAGCTGCTGCAATTCCGCCGGATCGGCGTACTGAAGTTTGAAGACGAAGCTGACGACCTGGTCGCCCTTGGGCAGCGCTTCGACCTCGGAGATGATCGGGACAGAAGCGGCGCGTGGATTTTTACCAGCGCCGAGCACTTCCATAATTCCCTCTTCCGCCGGTACGAGCGAGTAGCCGTTCAGCGCGAGATTCATCTCGATGATGCGGACCGCTTCATCGCGCGGGATTGGCTTGGAGATGAAAATGTTCACCTTGCCCTGGACGTTGTTGTCCATGACGAGGCGTTTGCCGGTGAGTGTCTCGTAGAGATGGAGAACGTCCTGCACGTCGCTGTTCGGATACTGCAGCGTGATGAGATCGCCGGGCGCGTTATCGGCAGGCGGATTCGCGGCGGGCTGCGCCGGCTCCGCTTGCGGTCCAGGTTGCAGCGGTTGCGCAGCAACGGGTGATGGACCGGCGGTCTTACCGCGCGCAGGAGCAGGAACGTTCGGCGGCTGTGCTGGTTGCGCCAGCGCAGAGACTAACGTCGCGACCAGCGACGCTGCGATAAACGAGGGGCGCAACACGTGAGGCGCCATTTAACAGCTTTCGCGTGTCTTGGTCAATCACGACGTTTGATCATGTCAGAGCGCGAGATAGAGGCGCGGGTCGGGCTGACGCAGCCGTATCACTCCCTCAACCGCGCGAGCAGCTTCTCGTGAATATTGTCGAACCCGCCGTTGCTGAAGACCGTAACCACTTCCTTTTCGCGCAGTTGCGGCAGGAGACGATCGACAATGTGATCGGCGTCCGGTTCGTAAAATGCCGGTCGACCTGAGTCAGCGATCGACTTCACGACTGCTTCCGGGTTCAGCCGCTCATTTGCCGGGATTTGCTCGAGCCGCGCCACTTGTGAAATGAAAACGCCGTCGGCCAGCTTCAGCGCGTCCGGCAATTCCTGCTGAAAGACCGCGCGGCGCGTGGTGTTCGATCGCGGCTCGAACACAGCCCAGATCCGCTGGCCGGCATAACGATGGCGTAACGCGGTCAGCGTTTGCGCGATTGCCGTCGGATGATGACCGAAGTCGTCGATCACCGTGACGCCGCGGGCGACGCCGCGGACTTCCTGCCGGCGCGCGATGCCTTTGAAACTGCTGAGCGCCTCTTGAATTTCGCGCTTGGGAACGCCGTAAAACTTCGCCGCCGAAATTGCCATCGCCGCGTTCCGCACGTTGAACTCGCCGATCATCGGCAGCTCGAAACTGTCGTCGTGCACGGCGAAACGCGATGATTCGGCCGAGTAGTCGACATCGTGAATCCGATGCGCGCAGTTCTCCGAGAACCCGACTTCGACAAGTTGGGCGTAGCAACTGTCTGTCACCTCGACACAATTCGGATCGTCCCCGTTGATCAGCACCATCCCGTTCTGCGGCACGATGCGCAGCAGATGGCGAAAGCTGCGCTTTACCATTTCGAGATTGTCGAAGATGTCGGCGTGATCGAACTCGATGTTGTTCACGATCGCGAGCTCGGGCAGGTAGTGGATGAACTTCGAGCGCTTGTCGAAAAAAGCGGTGTCGTATTCGTCTCCTTCGAGGACGACGTATTTGGAATCGTTGAACGTCGCGCCCTGTCCGAGATTGCGCGGAATGCCGCCGATCATATAGCTGGGCTCGAGCCCGGCGCTGGTCAGAATCCAGG
>JBJMWW010000051.1:0-2441 GCA_045809945.1 Chthoniobacterales bacterium | reverse complement strand
TTGTTCGCGTCGGTGATCGCCTGGTAAAGTGAGCCAACATCGGCCGTATTAGTGTTGGTAACGACGAAATCAGCCGCCAAAAGAGGACTCGCTGCGATAGCCAGCAGGAGCAAGGCGGCGCGACTTTTCACCGGCCGAGGTTAAGCACCCGATCGCGTATGTAAATCACGCAGTCTCCGCCGCAGCAGCTCGAGGGCGATTTGCGTCGCGAGCTGTTTGAAGGTCGCGCGATCGGAGGGGAAACGTTCGCGCAACACGACGGTCCGTGCGCCTTCGGCAGCGAGCGCGATGAAGACGGTGCCGACCGGTTTGTCGTCGCTGCCGCCCGACGGCCCGGCAATTCCTGTGATGCCGATGCCGAACGTTGATTTTGCGCGCGTCCGCGCTCCCTCAGCCATGGCTGCGGCGACTGGTTTGCTCACCGCACCTTGCTGCTCGATCAGTTCGCGCGAAATTCCGAGGAGATCGATTTTGGCGTCGTTGGAGTAGGTGACATACCCGGCGAGCAAGACCGCCGAGGCGCCGGCAACATCTGTGAGCCTGCTCGCGAGCAAACCGCCGGTGCATGATTCGGCGACCGCGAGCGTCCCCCCATGCTCCGTGAGCAAGCGGACGACGACGGTTTCAAGTGACGTTGAATCGGTTGCGAAAATTGAATCGGCGAATCGCTTCTGAATGATGTCATCAGCGGCTGCAAGCGCGATTGGATCGGCCGCAATTCGCACCACCACTTCGCCCGCACCCGCACAGTAGCCGAGCTCAAGATGCGGGATCGCGAGGAGTTGTTCACCGATCGCTTCCTCGACGTGCGACTCACCGACCCCGGCGATCCGATAGTATTGCGCCGCGTGTCCGGGATTCGGCGCCATCGTGCGGAGCAGCGGCAGCACGTGGTCGACAAACATCGGGCGCAGCTCGCGCGGTGGGCCTGGCAGCAGGAACAAATGCGGCGACGGAACTGCCGGATTCACATTGGCCGGCAAATACAATCCGGGCGCAGTGCCAAATGCGTTCGCCAATACCATTGCGCCGTTAGGGACTTGCGCCTGGCGCGGGATGCGGTCGGTCAGCCGAAAGCCACGCGCCGCGGCGCGCGCTTCGATCGCGCTTATCACGTCTTCATCGCGGTGGAACTTCAAACCGAGCAGGTCGGCCGCGGCTTCACGCGTGATGTCGTCGGTTGTCGGGCCAAGTCCGCCAGTCACAAAGACGAGATCGGCACGGGAAAACGAGTCAGTCAGGGCAACGCGAATCGACTCACCATCCGGCACGGTACTTTGTCGATCGACCCGCAATCCGAGCGGGAAAATCTGCTGCGCGATGAACGTCAGGTGCGTGTTCAACACGTCGCCGAGCAAGAGCTCAGTTCCGGTGTTGATGACCTCTACGCGCATTGAGCAGCAAACGTCGAACGCTCAACGTTCAGCGTCCAACGTTGAATGAGCAGAGAACTCGCGTCCTTCGTCCGAGTTCGACGTTGGACGTTGGACGTTCGGCGTTTGCCGAATCCAACTAAGCCGCGTCTTTGTCCTGCTTCTTGCGAATGAGCGGTGCCTTTTTGCCTTCGACGACCGCGCGATTGATCGTGACCTCCGCGATATCTTCGCGGCTCGGCACTTCGTACATGATCTCGAGCATGATCCGCTCGAGCATCGAACGCAGAGCACGCGCGCCCGTGCCCTTCGTCACAGCCTGACCGGCGAGCGCCTTGAGCGCGTCTTTGGTGACGCTTAGTCGCACGCCTTCCATCGAAAACAGCTTGGTGTACTGCTTGATCATCGCGTTCTTCGTTTCGGTCAGAATCGCGACCATCTCTTCTTCGGTCAGCGCATCGAGTGAGGCGAGAACCGGCAGGCGCCCGATAAATTCCGGAATCATTCCGAAGCTGAGCAGATCTTCCGGCTCAACGTGCCGCACCGCCTCTTTCCGGAATGCTTCTTCCATTTCAAGAGTCGGGCTGCCAAATCCCATCACCTTATTGCCGATGCGCTTCTGGACGATCTTGTCGAGGCCGACAAATGCACCGCCGCAGATAAACAAAATTTTCTCGGTGTTGACCTGAATGTATTCCTGGTGCGGATGTTTGCGGCCGCCTTGGGGAGGGACATTGCAGGTCGAGCCTTCCAGAATTTTTAGCAGCGCCTGCTGCACCCCTTCGCCTGAGACGTCGCGGGTGATCGAGACGTTGTCTGTCTTGCGTCCAATCTTATCGATCTCGTCGATGTAAACGATGCCGATCTCCGCGCGCTTCACGTCGTAATCGGCGTTCTGGAGCAGGCGCAGGATGATGTTCTCCACATCCTCGCCGACATATCCGGCTTCGGTCAGCGTGGTCGCGTCGGCGATGCAGAACGGCACGTCGAGAATTTTCGCGAGTGTCTTCGCCAGCAGCGTCTTGCCGGAACCGGTCGGGCCAATAAGCAGGATGTTGCTCTTCTCGA
>JBJMWW010000050.1:0-2031 GCA_045809945.1 Chthoniobacterales bacterium | reverse complement strand
GCTCAAATCAGGCGAATGATGCAGGCAACATTCATCCAGAAAGTGCTCATATGCGCCTTTCTGGCGTTTCTCGCCGCCGGCATCATCGAGTGGGGCAAGGTCTTCGTGACCGGCGCGGACGAAGCGCTCAATGGCGGTTACAAAAACACCGCGCCCGCTGACCTGGCGCCGCGTCGCCGCTAGCGCGCCCAAAAGCCGTTGTCGCTGCGTCGGCTGCACATAAGCTGCGGGACGCGATGAAAATCGGTTTCGCGCAGATCAACTCGACGGTTGGCGATTTACCCGGCAACTACGACA
Organism: Chthoniobacterales bacterium; assembly: GCA_045809945.1. Taxonomy (GTDB): domain Bacteria; phylum Verrucomicrobiota; class Verrucomicrobiia; order Chthoniobacterales; family UBA10450; genus CADDYX01. Next base: position 1,734 of record JBJMWW010000050.1, on the reverse strand, counting down.
AGATCGTCGCTGCCTACGATCGGCTCGCCGCTGCCGGCGCGGAACTCGTCATCACGCCGGAGCTCGCGATTACCGGTTACCCGCCGCAGGATCTCGTCTTCAAGTCGCGCTTCGTTCCGCAAAACCTGGAGATGCTTGCACGCCTGCACGAGCACGTGGGCGACAGTGCATTGCTGGTCGGTTTCGTTGATCGCAATACCGGACGCGGCAAACCATTTCACAATGCCGCCGCGCTGCTCCAGCGCGGCCAGGCGATTCAGAAAAAGCACAAGACACTGTTGCCTACCTACGATGTCTTCGACGAAGACCGCTATTTCGAGCCGGATTGCGAGGTGAAGCCGCTTCAGCTCGGCTCAACAAAACTTGGGGTGACGATTTGCGAAGATATTTGGACTGAGCATTACCTGCCGCGGCCCTTCTACAACGTCGATCCTGTCGCTTCGTTGGTGGAGCAGGGGGCGGAGATTATCGTCAATTTAAGCGCATCGCCATACAGTCTTGGAAAACCCGGCGTGCGCCGCGAGATGCTGCGCGCACTCGCGCGAAGTCATCAGCGTCCGATCTGCTACTGCAACGCCGTGGGCGGCAACGATCAGCTCGTGTTTGATGGCGATTCGCTCGCAATTAATTCCGGTGGACATCTCATCGCGCAGCTTGCCGGGTTCAGCGAAGCGGAAGCGATCGTTGAGACAAACTCGACGGCGGCTGTCCGTTACGTTGCCGATGATTCCGTCGCTGAATTGTTCGCGGCGCTGTCGCTCGGCGTTCGCGATTACCTTTACAAGTGCCGTTTCAAATCCGCTGTTCTCGGACTGAGTGGCGGTATCGACTCAGCGGTCGTCGCGGCGATTGCAGCCGACGCTCTCGGCGCCGATAACGTGCTAGGCGTTTCGATGCCAAGTCCCTACTCGTCTCGCGGTAGCATCGACGATGCATTCGGACTGGCGCGCAACCTTGGGATCAAATGTCAGGAGATTCCGATCGGCGACGCGTTCGGCGTGCTCAAGCAACAGTTCCGCGACGTTTTCGCCAGTCTGCCGGAAGACGTGACCGAGGAAAACATGCAGGCACGCTTACGTGGCGTGACTTTGATGGCGCTCTCGAACAAATTCGGCCATCTCTTGCTGTCCACCGGCAACAAAAGTGAGCTTGCGGTCGGTTATTGCACAATCTACGGCGACATGGCCGGCGGTCTCGCGGTGATTAGCGACGTCCCCAAGACCCTCGTCTATCAACTTGCACGCTGGATAAACCGAGAGCGCGAAATTATCCCGCTCTCCACGATCGAAAAACCGCCCAGTGCTGAACTTCGTCCCGACCAGAAAGACCAGGATACGCTTCCGCCGTACGATGTTCTGGACGAAATCCTGCGGCTTTATGTCGAGGAGAACATGAGCGCCCGAGAAATTGCGGCGCATGGATTCGACGAGCAGACAGTCCGCTGGGTCCAGCGGAGGGTCGATCTGAACGAATATAAGCGCGAGCAGGCAGCCCCCGGAATTAAAGTTACCAGTCGTGCATTTGGCGTCGGCCGTCGCATGCCGATCGCGCAACAATACCGCGATTGAAATCCAGCGGCTTCAAGCCATCGCGGACTGTCAACTATGGGAGCTGATACGCTTCCACCAGTGCGACGCCCGTGCTGCCGTTCGCCCCGCGGACGATAGCGGTGTACGAACCCGATGGAAGAACAGCTACGATAGATGTTTAGAGATTGTTTTTGGGATTGTTTGT
>JBJMWW010000049.1:0-4631 GCA_045809945.1 Chthoniobacterales bacterium | reverse complement strand
GCGCTGCGCGAACCGTTTTTGTGACAAGAACGTCGATTACCGCACATTGAAAAGACGCGCAGACATCGTTCAGGTCATTGGCACCGACTTTGGGCAGAAGATAGCGGACTGCGGTTTTCAATCCGCTGAAACTGAAATTGTGATCGCGCGAATCGAGCATGCTGCGCGGCAGGTCGAAACGCATGGGATCGCCGGCACGCGCATGCCGCTCGATCTCGGGTCCGCCGGGATAACCAAGCCCCAGCATCTTCGCTACTTTATCGAATGCTTCGCCGGCCGCGTCGTCCACTGTCCGACCGAGGACTACGTATTCACCAACTGCTTTGACGTTCACGAGTAGCGTGTGGCCGCCGCTCACGATCAACGAAACGTTCGGCTCGATTTCTTTTCCGCCGAAAAACGGCGAGAGCAGATGGCCTTCGAGGTGATTGACCGCGAGATACGGCTTCGCAAAACCGATTGCCAGTGCCTTGGCAATCGATGCACCCACCATCAATGAGCTGGCCAAGCCCGGACCTGATGTCGCGGCGAAGGCGTCAACATTACTCAGTGGGATTTGACTCGTGACGCGCTCGAGCAGGCGCGGCGCGTGCAGAAGATGATTGCGCGACGCGACTTCCGGCACAACGCCGCCGAATTTCTCGTGCTGCTCTGCCTGCGATGCGATCTCGCTCGCGACGAGTTCGGCATCGCGCAACACAGCGACGGCCGTCTCGTCGCACGACGTTTCGATCGCAAGAATTGTCATGTCGAATTGTAGGGCAGGCGCTCCGCCTGCCAAACGCGACCGGCAACCGATGCGATCGCCCTACAATCTATTTCTTCGCCTTATCGACTTTTGGCGCGGCAGCGTCGGCGTAAATCATCACGCCTTTCAGCGCATCGATTGCGCGCATGAGCTGGATGTCTTTTGACTTGATCAGGTTTTTCTCCTCTTCCGGCCGCAGGTTCTCGCTCCGCTGGGCGAACAACGCACGCTCCTGTTCTGCCGTCATGGGGACGACGATATTGGGCGCGACGCCGTTGCCGTGGATGACCTGTTTGCTCGGCGTGTAATATTTCGCTGTCGTAAAACGCAGCGCGGAGCCGTCGGGCAACGCCATCACGTTCTGCACGGAGCCTTTGCCGAAAGTTGTTTCGCCAACGATCACCGCGCGATGCAAATCCTTCAGCGCACCGGCCACAATTTCCGAGCCGCTCGCGCTGCCCTCGTTCACCAGCACAACGACGGGGAAATTCGGACGCTCCTTTGTCGTCGGCGAGGTCGCGTAATCGTGCTGCTGCGACGGAACGCGCCCCTGTGTTGAAACCACCTTTGTGTTCGCGGGCAGGAACTGACCGCACACATCGACCGCCACATTCAGCAATCCACCCGGATTGTTCCGCAGGTCGAGCACGAGCGCCTGCATTCCTTGCTTCTGCAATTCGTCGAGCGCTTTGCCGAGCTCGTTCGCGGTTGGTTCGTTAAACTGGATCAGTCGGACGTAGCCAATTTTGAATTTGCCGCCGAGTTCCGGATCGAGCAGGCGCGCGCCTTTCACGCTCTGCACTTTGATTTCCGCCCGCTCCAGCATGTAATCCTTGACCTCTTTAGTCGCTGGCCGCATGACGGTCAGCGTCACCTTCTGGCCCGGGTTGCCGCGCAGCAGGCCGACCGCGTCGGAAAGGTCCATCTTGTCAGTCGACGTGCCGTTGATGCGCAGAATTTGGTCGCCCGATAAAATGCCCGCCTTGGCCGCCGGCGTGTCTTCCATCGGGGTGATGACGGTGAGCAATCCGTTCTTGACCGAGACTTCGATGCCGAGCCCGTTGAACCGGCTTCGCGTGTCATCCTGCATGTCCTTGAAATCATTCGGATCCATGAATTGCGAATGAGGATCGAGCGAGGCGAGCATTCCCTTCATCGCGGCGTAGATCAGGTCGTGATAGCTCGTCTTCGTCGGATCGACGTAGTCCTGACGGAGCAGCTGGACTGCTTTGGCGAACACCGCGATCTGCGCGTAGCCAGTGTCGTCATCTGCGGTCCCGGCGGCATGCGCGGAGAAAAAGCGAACGCCGAGCAGGACGTTCACCATCACCAGACAACCAAGCGTGCTAAAGAGCAGGCGGCGCTTCATGGCAGTCCCGAGCATTGCCCAAAGGGAAATTCTTGGCAACGTGCATCGCGCCTCGTGAACCGATCCGGCCTCGTCGCTCTCTTCCTCATCGTAGTAGTTTTCGCATCAACTGCGGACGCGGTACGCAAATCTACGCCCTCGCCTTCCCCAACCGTAGCCGCGCCGCAAACGCCCGACGCAGAGTTCGAACTGATCGCGGAAGAGTTCATCAAAGGGTATCTCGCAGCGCGTCCGCTCCAGGCGACGAACCTTGGGATTCACGATTACGACGGACGTGTTCAGGACTTCAACCGCCTGGCGATTGATGCCGAGCTTACGCGGCTGAAACGGTTCGACGATCGGCTGAAGAAATTCGATCCATCCAAGCTCAACCAGCGGAATTCGATCGACCTTCGTCTCCTGCAAACGGTCGTCGCGCGCGAGCTTTTCCAGATCGAGGACGTCGGCGTCTTCGAGCGCAACCCGATGGTCTACGCGCGAGCGCTGGATCTCAACGTTTACGTAAAGCGCAATTTCGCCCCGATCGAGCAACGCGTTCGCAGCATCGTGCAGATAGAAAACCAGGCGCCGAACATCGTGATTGCGGCCAAGACCAACCTGGCCGAGAACCTGCCGCTCCCTTACGTCGAACTGGCGATCCAGATCACGCGCGGCACGGCCGAGTTTTTGAAGAAGAACCTGGTCGACGCGCTTGCCGATCTGAAAGACGAAACGGCTCGCGCGGCGTTCGCGATGTCGAACCGCAAAGCTGTTACCGCGCTGAACGATTACGCGAACTGGCTCGAGAAAGAACGGTTGCCGAAGGCAACCGCGCCGTTCGCACTCGGGTCGGAGCGGTATCGCAAACTGCTGACGCAAAGCGAACTCGTCGATCTACCGCCAGAGCGACTTCTGGAAATTGGGATGACCGAGCTGAAGCGCGAGCAGGACGCATTCGCCGAGGCTGCGAAGCAAATCGATCCCGGCAAATCACCGGTCGACGTTTACAAGGAAATCCAAAACGAACACCCGAGCGCTGACGATCTGCTGCCGGACATCGGTAAACATCTCGACTCGATCCGGCAATACGTGGTCGATCACAAGCTGGTGACGATCCCGTCCGAGGTCCGCGCGCAAATCAAAGAGACGCCTCAGTATCGTCGCGCGACCAGCTTCGCCTCCATGGACACGCCGGGCGCGTTCGAGAAAAAAGCGACCGAGGCATACTACTACGTCACGCCACCGGAAGCGGATTGGCCGCAGCCGCAGAAGGATCAATGGCTGACGTCATTCAACTACTACACGGCCGACGTCGTCACGATCCATGAGGCATACCCCGGCCATTACGTGCAGTTCCTGCATCTGAATACGTCGAAGGAGACGTCGCGGCTGGAGAAGATTTTCGGGAGCGGCACGTTCATCGAGGGCTGGGCGCATTACTGCGAGAAGATGATGATCGATGAAGGCTTCGGGCGCAGCGGTGACGCATCAGCGAGCGAAGAAGAGACAAAGCGCGCCGCGAAATTCCGGATGGCACAGGCGGACGAGGCGCTGCTCCGACTCTGCCGGCTTTGCGTTTCCGTCAAAATGCACACCCAGAACATGTCGCTCGACGAGGCGACGAAATTCTTCCAGGACAACTGCTACTATGAGGAGAAACCGGCGCGCGCCGAAGCGATGCGCGGCACGTTCAATCCCGAATACTTCAGCTACACGCTGGGCAAATTGCAGATCCTCAAGCTGCGCGAGGACTACAAAGCTCAGGAAGCCGACGGCTTTAACCTGCAAAAATTTCACGACGCGGTCCTCGACCATGGGATGATGCCGATTCGTTTACTGCGCGAAGTGCTGCTGAAGGACCAGGCGAAATGGCCTGAGGTGCTGTGACTTGGAGGGCGACGCTCCGTCGTCGCCGCTGTTCATCCTTCGATCACGGTGACGACGGAGCGTCGCCCTCCATCAATCACTGATCCACTCCAGGACATTGAGCTCGCCCTGCCAGGGCCAATCTTCAGCACGTCGCGCAAGCCGGTGACGCACCGCGTTATTGCGCACGTACTCCCATTTCGCGCCGTAGTTCTCGCCTCGCCGCAACTGAGTATCCCAACAGTCCTGTCGCCAAATCGGCTGCTCTTCTGCTCGCGGCCATCGCTTCGAAACGTAACTCTTCCAGAATGCGATCCATCGCTTCACAGATAACGCGTCGTCCCTTCCGGGTGCGCAGAACAAATGCACATGGTCTGGCAGAATGATGAAGCGACCAACCAGCCAGTGATCGGATGCATGCCACGCGTCCGTCAACAGTTGCAGAACATCCGCTCGCGCGAGGATGCGCTTCCGTTTTGCCGTACACAGCGTGACGAACACGATCACTGGGCGATTGTGCTGCTCGATCGACGGCGGATGCGCAGGATGCTTGCGCGCTGGAGGACGACGCTCCGTCGTCGCCTGATCGTAATTCTTTCTCACGGCGACGACGGAGCGTCGCCCTCCAGATCTTCATCCCGCGGCAGTAAGTCGCGAAACATCGGCTGC
>JBJMWW010000048.1:0-3080 GCA_045809945.1 Chthoniobacterales bacterium | reverse complement strand
GATCAATTGATAAACACCAGCGGAAACGCGACTGAGATCGAGCGATTCGACTATGGCGATGCCGGCGGCGCCGAGCGCGTGATGATTCGGCAGGTCTTTCGACGTGATCTCATCGACTGATGGAACGTCGAACCCGAGCAGCTTCACTCCCCTCGCCTTCAACCACGCCGGCACATCAGGAGCAATCGTCGGAATCGCTTTCGGAAAGACGTTTGAGTCCGGCCAAACATTCGTTTTCAGCAATAACCGGCCGGTTCGCGCGATTTCGTCGCTCATCGATTCGAGATCGCTCGCACCCATGTGCGGCATCGCGCCATCGCGATAATTTGCGCTCAGATCGGCAACGACCGACGGACCCGCGTAATTCTCGAGTTGCGCCTCCTCGATCGTCCATCCGTCATCTTCGAAATGAAACCGCGCATCGGCGTGTGTGCCGTTGTGCACGCTCATGCTGATCATACCGACATTGACGCTCGACTCGTCGGCGATCTTGCCGTTGAGCTTGAAGTCGAACGGCACGTCACCGGGCCAGGGCGCGATCCGTTTTGTCAGCGCGCGCGAGACGTCGAAAATCTGCATCACATCTGATGCCGGATCGCCCACAGATCGGGAAACAGCGACTTGAAGAGCGACTCTTTCAGGAAAGGAACGCCGGGCGAACCGCCGGTGCCTTTCTTCGCCCCAATCGTGCGCTCGACCAGTTTGATGTGTCGATAACGCCACTCCTGAACGCCTTCGTCGAAGTCAGTCATCAATTCGAACAAGATCGAAAGCTCGGGCGACACTTTGTAGAGCCGGAGAAGTTCAGCCTGGATCTGTTCGTTAGGCTCATTCGGCTGCGTCACGTCGCGTTGTTTCAACTCCCGCGGGATCGCCGCCCCGCGCGTCTCGAGAAATTCGTAGAAGTGATCGACGACCGTGCGTTCATTCACTCGCTTCAAGAGGCGGTCGTATCCCGGCATTTGCGCCGTTAAATGCGAGAGCGCGATTGGTCGTTTGTAACCGAGCAGAAATTCGAACTCGCGAAATTGCACGGATTGAAAACCGGACGCCGTCTCCAGCCGGTCGCGAAAACTGGAGAACGACGACGGTGTCATTGTCTCCAGGATGTCGATCTGACCAACGAGGGTCTTCATGATCGTGCGGGTGCGCTTGAAGGAATGGATCGCGCCGAACAGATCGCCCGCGCTGAAGTCGCGTTTCACCTTCTCGAACTCGTGCAGGAGCTGTTTGAACCAGAGCTCGTAGGTCTGGTGGATAACGATGAACAGCATTTCATCGTGCTCGGCCGGACTGGAGCGCGGATTCTGTAGCGTGAGCAGTTTCTCGAGATCGAGATAATTCGCGTAGGTCAGCGGCGGCATGGCGGAAAATAGTCGCGCCACGCTTCTGTCATGTCGAGCGCAGTCGAGACATCCTGCGCGCCATAGCGCTTCGGCGGCGGCGCGACATCCTTGTGCACCCCGTCGTGCAGTTGAGAAGGGACGGAGATTTCTCGACTTCGCTCGAAATGACACGAGTGGCGCTCTGCGCTTGCCTCAGTGTTTGACGCTGTGCCGGCGCAAAAATACGCTGAGGCATGGCCAAGCTCGCCGAACCACCACCCGCACCGCCTTCACAAACGGACTCCGGTTCAGGAACAACGAAGACCGTGATGCCGGCGATCGATTTGAAAAAGTGGATCGAGGAGAATCGTCATTTGTTCAAACCGCCGGTTAGTAACCGGTATCTCTACGACGGCCGCGATTTTTTTGTGATGGTGATCGTCGGTCCAAATGCGCGGAACGATTTCCATCAGGTCGATTCCGAGGAGTATTTCTTTCAGTTCAAAGGCGACATCAAAGTCCGTATCCGCGAAGGCGAGCAGATCGTCGATTATCTCGTCCGCGAGGGCGAAACATTCTTCATTCCGCCGAATGTGCCGCACGCGCCGGTCCGTCCGCCGAACACGATTGGCGTCGTGGTCGAGCGCCGTCGGCCGGCCGGCGAACATGAGCACGTCATTTTCTACTGCGATAACTGCGGCGCGCTCGTCGAAGACATTGATTTCGATTGCGGCGACATCGTGCAGCATTTCAGCCAGGCGATGCTCGATTTCTGGGGCAGCGACGAGCGGCGGACCTGCAAAGACTGCGGCCACAAAGTTCCGCAACCCGAACCAGTAAAGCCGTTCTGAATTCGGCATTCGACGTTCGCTGTTGGGCGTCCGGCGTTTGCTGCCTTCAATGAAGATCGACCTGCACACGCACATTTTGCCGCGCGAGTGGCCGGACCTCGACGCGAAGTACGGTTATCCCGGTTTCATCCGCCTCGAGCATCACAAGCCGTGCTGCGCGCGCATGATGATGGGGAACCGGATGTTCCGGGAGATTGGCGACAACACCTGGGAGCCGGCGCGCCGGATCGAAGAGATGGATGCGAGCGGCGTTCAGATGCAGGTGCTATCCACCGTGCCGGTGATGTTCAGCTATTGGGCGAAACCGCAGGACGCGCTCAATCTCTCGCGCCTGTTGAACGATCACATCGCCGAAGTCGTCCGCGCGCATCCCGCTCGCTTCGGCGGACTGGGAACGATTCCGCTGCAGGATCCAGAGCTGGCGGCAGCGGAAGCCGAACGCTGCATCAAAGAGCTCGGATTGAGCGGCGTGGAAATTGGAACGCACGTCGATCCGAACGAGCATTGTCACGGACCGGATTGCCGAAACCTTGACCATCGCGATCTCGACGTCGTCTGGCGCACGATTGAAGCACTCGGCGCGGCCGTATTCGTCCATCCATGGGACATGATGGGCAAACAACGCATGCCGAAGTACTGGCTCCCATGGCTGGTCGGCATGCCGGCGGAGACCTCTCTGGCGATTTGCTGCATGATGTTCGGCGGCGTGTTCGAGCGGTTTCCAAAACTGCGCGTCGCATTCGCGCACGGCGGCGGCTCCTTTCCGTTTACGTTCGGCCGCATCGAACATGGCTTTCGAGTTCGACCTGACCTCGTCGCGGTCGATAACGACGTGGAGCCGCGCAGCTATCTTGCAAACGGCGAGCGGCCGGCGCGGTTCTTTGTCGACTCCCTCGTGCACGAT
>JBJMWW010000047.1:0-7068 GCA_045809945.1 Chthoniobacterales bacterium | reverse complement strand
CTGGTTGGTAGCGCCGAAGTAGACATCCTCGATCAATGCGGGGTCGATGCCGGATCGCTCCACGACGGCCTTGATGATGTGGGCGGCAAGATCGTCGGGGCGAACCGACGCCAATGCGCCCGCGTGCCGACCGACAGGTGTTCGGAGAGCCGTGATGATCGCTGCTCGCCTTTGCATCAGATTTGATCGCGTCGCCAGGGGCGAAACTCAAGCTCAAGTACCGACTCCTATTTCGTCCAACAGCAGTTCTTCCCGCCCTCGGCTCGGAGCGAACTCGTGGTGGATTTCACGTTGCCGCACAACCGCCTCGATCGCGGCCACAAAAGCTCAACCGGCGAACGCCGCCAGGCCGGTGACATCCTGTCCTACGACGAGCGTGTGGATGTCGTGCGTCCCTTCATAGGTGTAGACGCTCTCGAGGTTCATCAGATGCCGGATGACCGAGTAGCGGTCGGTAATCCCGGCGGCGCCGAGGATGTCGCGTGCCTTCCGTGCGCACTCGAGCGCCATCCAGACGTTGTTGCGCTTCGCGAGCGAAATCTGGGCCGGCCGCACGCCGCCGGCTTCGAGCATTCGCGTCAGCCGCAACGCGAGCAGTTGCGCCTTCGTGATTTCCTGCACCATCCAGACGAGCTTTTCCTGCACGAGCTGGAACCCGGCGATTGGACGTCCGAATTGCTCGCGCTCCTTCGCATAGGCGAGCGCCGTCTCATAACAATCAATCGCGGCGCCGATCACTCCCCATGCGATCCCGACGCGCGCCTGCGATAGACACGAAAGGGGCGCGCGTAATCCCCTCGCCTCCGGCAGGCGATTCTCTGCGGGAATTCGACAATCCTCGAACCAGCATTCGGACGTGCGTGACATCCGCAGGCTGAACTTCCCTTCGATGTCGCGCGCGCGAAAACCGGGCGCGTCTTTTTCAACAACGAACCCGCCAACGTGCCCGTCGTCGTCCTTGGCCCAGACCACCTTCACATCCGCGATCGATGCGTTGCCGATCCAGCACTTGCTGCCGTTCAGCAGATAATGCCCGCCGTCGCGGGTCGCGCGTGTCTCCATTCCGCCGGGATCAGAGCCATGGCCATGCTCCGTCAACGCGAAGCAACCGATGCGCGTGCCGTCCACCAATCCCGGCAGCCAGCGCGCCTGCTGCTCCGGTGTGCCAAAAGAGTGAATCGCGTGGATCGCGAGCGAACCTTGGACAGACGCGAGCGAGCGCAGACCGGAATCCGCGCGATCGAACTCCTGCATGATGAGGCCATAGGCAGTTTGGCTTAAGCCAGCACAGCCATGCCCGTGCAGATACGGCGCAAAGAAACGCAACGCCCCCATCCGCGGAATGAGGTGCTCTGGGAACCGCCCCTCGCGGTGGCTCTCCACCACGGCGGGCATCACCTCTTCATCGACAAACCGCCGCGCCCGGTCACGCGCGGCGCGCTCGTCGTCGGTCAGGAGCTCTTCAATCCTGTAGTAATCCAGCGAGGCCACGGCAATGCGTTAGCTCCCGCGAGCAGCGTCAATACGCCTGTTGTTTCCGCGGATCAGTCTCCGCGATAATCAGGCTCACTGTGTGCTGATTGAATCCTTTGAAGCCGCCTTTGCGCTGAAGGTTTTCGAGGTGGCTGCCGATCGCGCCATCCTTCGTGAACTCCGCAAACTGCTCGTCCGTGATTGATTGATTTTGCAGCAGTCGTTCGGCGCGCGCGCGACGAACAGTCCACCGCTCGCCTTCAGTAAAGGCCTGTTTCAGGAACGGAAAATCGGAGAACGGTTTCATCGTGTTGATGCCTTCCGCTTTCAGTTGATCGCGCAGCAGCGCGTAATCGAAACGGCACTCCAGATGATGCATTCCCGCCTCGAGAAAACTCTCGCCGTGCAGACCGCACCAGAGCCCGATCGTTCCAAGAGTCGGCTGCGAAGGCAGTTCCTTGCGCGAGAAATCTACCTCCACCTCGTCCGGGTTCAGATCGACATCGTTGAAGATGATGATCCCCTCCACCGGCTGCTCGACCACCTGCGCCCCCCACCCGGCTTCCTCGCCCGCGTAGTAGCATTCGCGGCGGTGAAAGCCGAGCAGCTCCCACGCCTTGATGAGATAGACAAAACACTCCCGAGATGAGCGGAAGGTGTGGTGATCGTGATTTGCCCAGCCCAGGCCTAACGAATCCTGCCGCCGCTTTTGTTCCGTGCCGGCCCGGTTTCGTTTTTGCCAGTAGCGACGCTCCTCTTCGAAGATGAGATGACAGGCCAAATCCTGGCCGACCAGCTTCACCATTTGTTCAATCCGCTCCAGCCCGTGTTTCATCCCCGCGCGATCGTCATCCCACACTCGGCGCCGCGTCTGCCACAGCTCGCGCGCCGCGAGGTACGCCTTCACATCCGGCTCCGCCGTCGTGTAGCCGCGATACGCCCGACGCTCTATTACCTCGAAACGCGCCCCGTTCTCCTCGGCGATCAGCATCTTGCGAAAACGCGAAAGCGGCGCGCCCTCGATCTCTTTGGTGATCCCGTGCACACCGGCGAAATCCGCGATGTGCTCGGCGCGAATGCCTAACCCCAGCGGGTATTTCGCATTCGTCGGTGCGATCAGCACCCGTGGGAGCATCGCTTCCGGATGCCACAGTTGCTTCTGCGCATCGGGCGCGTCGCCGAGCGGGTCATCCGCGTAGCCGGTCGCGCGCAATTCCGCTTCATCAGAAGCCGGCAGGAGCACATAATCCGTCCAGTCGAGCATCAGTGTGCCGGTCTCATTGCGCATTCGGGTAGCGAGCGTGCGCGCGAAGCTGTTCTGCTGCGTGAAGGCGTCGATGCGTTCGAGGATGAAATTCTCGGCCTCGTAGCAGAGCGGCCATTCAAACCTTGTTTCGGCGTCGGTCGTGTTCGCGTTCTCGAGAGTTGCTGTGGTCACAGTCGTCAGGCTGTTGCGCTCCCCTCGCCCGCTCCAAAGGTGATGCCCTGCGCGAGCGGAAGCTCAGTGGAAAAATTAATCGTGTTCGTCTGCCGGCGCATGTAGTTCTTCCACGCGTCGCTGCCGCTTTCGCGTCCGCCGCCCGTATCTTTTTCGCCGCCAAACGCGCCGCCGATCTCCGCCCCGCTCGTCCCGGTGTTCACGTTCGCGATTCCGCAATCGCTGCCCACCGCGCTGACGAACTTCTCCGCTTCGCGCATATCGTTCGTAAAAATCGAGGAGCTCAGTCCCTGCGAAACGCCATTGTGAATGGCGAGCGCTTCGTCGAAGTCGCGATACGTCATGAGGTAAAGCAGCGGCCCGAACGTCTCGTCTTGCGCGATCTCGATATTCGGCGGCACGCGGGTCAGACACGGGGTCATGTAACAGCCGCCCGGATAATCGTTGCCGTCGAGTTTCTCACCACCGTAAAGGATTTCGCCGCCCTGCTCGCGCACCTTGGCGATCGAGCGCTGCACATTGCCAACCGCATCACGATCAACCATCGGGCCCATCAGCGTTTTCTTGTCGAGCGGACTGCCGATGCGAACTGATTTGTAAGCGCGCAGAAGCGCACCCGTAATTTTCTCCGCCACGCTCTCGTGCATGACGACGCGTCGCGTGCTGGTGCAGCGCTGACCAGCGGTGCCGACCGCGCCAAAAAAGATCGAACTCGTTGCCATCGTAATGTCGGCCGTTGGGGTGACGACGAGTGCGTTGTTGCCGCCAAGCTCGAGCAGGCATTTGCCGACACGAGTTGCGACGGCCGGGCCAACTTGTTTGCCCATGCGCGTCGAGCCCGTCGCGGAGACGAGCGGCACACGCCGATCGGCGGCGAGTTGTTGACCAACCGATGGACCATCGCCGATTACGAGCGAAAAAATCGCGGGATCAGCTCCCGTCTCGCGGCAGACGCGCTCGGCGATCCTGGTCACCGCGATCGCAGTAAGCGGGGTTTTTTCGCTCGGCTTCCAAATAACTGCGTCACCACAAACGCAGGCGAGCGCCGCATTCCACGACCAAACCGCGACCGGAAAATTAAACGCGCTGATCACACCGACGACGCCGAGCGGATGCCACTGCTCCATCAAACGATGCTGCGGCCGTTCTGATTGAATCGTCAGCCCGTAAAGCATGCGCGATTGGCCAACCGCGAAATCGCAGATGTCGATCATCTCCTGCACTTCTCCTTCGCCTTCCGCGATGATCTTTCCCGACTCGAGTGTGACGAGCGTGCCAAGCTCGTGTTTGAGACCGCGCAACGCATTGCCGAGACGCCGCACCGTTTCGCCGCGGACGGGGGCGGGCGTGGTTCGCCATTTCAGGAATGCTTCGTGAGCGCGGCTGATCGTTCGCTCGTAATCGTCGGCCGACGCACCGTGCACACGGGCCAGCACGCGACCATCAACTGGCGATATTTTTTCGAACGTGGCCGCGCCGCCGCGAGACCATTCGCCGGAAAAAACGCCGTCATTCTCGGCACCAAGACCGAGCTTTTCGAGGAGCTGTTGCATGGCTAATTCGCGGGACAGTGCTTTCGCAGCACGTCCATGGCTTCGTCGACGACTTGCTTCGTAATGTCGAGCGCGGGGCGAAACCGGATCGAATGGTCGCCTGATTTCAGCACGAGCACCCCGGCGTCGAATAGTTCGCGCCACAATTGATCGCGGCTCCTCGCGTCCGGCATATCGAAAGCAATGAACAAACCGCGTCCGCGGACGGCTGAAACGGCGGCGCAATCGCGCTGTAACTCCAGCAGTTGCTCGAGGAAATACGCCCCGATCTCCCCCGCATTCTCGAACAGATTTTCCTCTTCGATGATCCGCAGGAGATGCTTGGAACGAACCATGTCGGTAAAATTACCGCCCCAGGTTGAGTTCAGGCGCGAGGGCAAACGGAACGCGTTGTCCTTCACTTCGTCGAGCCGCGGCCCGGCCATAACGCCACAGACCTGAATCTTTTTTCCAAACGCCGCCAGGTCTGGTACGACGCCGAAATGCTCGCAGCACCAGGCTTTACCGGTCGTGCCGCCGCCCGTCTGCACTTCGTCGAAAATCAGCAGCATTTCAGACGAATCGCAGATCTCCCGCAGCTTCTTGAGCCATTCGGCCCGGAAATGATTGTCGCCGCCTTCGCCCTGAATCGGCTCGACGATGATCGCGCAGATATCGGCGCCGCGTTCGTCGATCACCTTGCGAATTTCGGCTTCGGATTGTTTCTCGCGCTCTACGACATCGCGCTCACGTTCCTCTTTCGGCAGCGCGAAGTTGATGAACGGACACGACACACGCGGCCAGTTGAATTTCGCGAACAGCTCCGTTTTGCGCGGATCGGTGTTCGTCAGGCTCATGGTGTAGCCGCTGCGGCCGTGAAAGGCGTGCCGGAAATGCAGCACATCCGTGCCGCGCTCGCCCCGATTGGCAGCCATGTTCTTGCGCACCTTCCAATCCATCGCCGCCTTCAGGCAGTTCTCGACCGCGAGCGCGCCGCCATCGATCACGAGATAGCGATTCAGCGGCGGGAGCGGCGCAACGCGCGAGAAAGTCTCGATAAACTCCGCGTAGCCTTCCGAGTAAACATCCGAGTTCGCGATCTTTATTTTCGCCGCACGTGCGAGTTCTTCCTTCACCTCCGGCTCGTCGAAATAGGGATGATTGAACCCGACCGGCAACGATCCAAAAAAGCCATAGAGATCGATCAGCCGGTGACCGGTCGCGGCATCGTACAAATAGCTGCCGCGCGACTTCTCGAGATCGATCACGATCTTGAAGCCGTCCATCAGGATGTGCTCCTCGAGTTCGCTCAGCACGTGCTGCGCGTTGATGCGGCGCGGTTTTTTCGTCTCAGTCGAGCGGCGCGACGCAGGTGCCGGCTCGGTGAGCATGGAATGCATACTCATCCGCGGACGGTAGTCTGGGCGGCAGGGTGGGTCAATGAGCGCAGCGCGAACTGCTTACGCTGACTGGCAATCGAGAGCCCGGCTAAACGATACCTTTGCGCAGGTAATCGTGCTTCCCGGCCATCAGTTCCTGCGTCAGATCATAAGCGCGTTTGTCGACGTTCTCGGATGTGCCGGCGAAGTGATGATCGATCCGCAACTTGGCTGAGCGGCAAGCGTACTTGGCAAGCGAGATCACTTCGGCGACCGGTTCGCCGGTGTCGATTTTGTGCTGCGCAAAGGAGCAGGTCGCGCTGATGACGAACAATTCGGTAGCGATTCCGACAAAACGCGAAAGCAAAAGCTGTTCGCGCTCGAGCTTCGGACCGAATCGCGCCATGGCATGGAACAAGCCCCGCGCAAGTCGGCTGCTCGTGCTCGCCGCATATCGAACATGCGTTCGCAAATCTTCGTGCAGCTTGTCGAGATCACCGGCGCCAGTCGGCATCCACTGGCGCGGGTACCAGCCAGCGTAAAATTTTCCGGACGAGAAGACGGCCTTCGCGCGATCGGCCTTCGGCAACTGCGTGTTAAAGATCGCGCCGCCAACTTTCAGATGCGGATCAAGTGCCTCACGCGCGATGAAGAGGCGCATGATTTCGCTCGAGCCTTCAAAGATCATGTTGATGCGGCAATCGCGCAGGAAACGTTCGACTGGGATGCCCGGCTCACCGCGCCCTGCGAGTGATTCAGCGGTTTCGTAACCGCGACCGCCGCGGACCTGCATCGCTTCATCGGCAATCCGCCAGGTCGCTTCGGTCGACCACATTTTGCACATCGCGGTTTCGATGCGCAGATCGCCGGCTTTGCGATCGACCAATGCGCTGGTCAAAAATGTGATCGCCTCCATTGCGAATACCTGGCCGGCCATTTCCGCGATCTTGCCCGCAATCGCGTAATGTTTGCCGATCGGCACGCCCCACTGGATGCGTTCCGTCGCCCATTTTCGGCAAATCTCGACCAGACGTTTCGACAATCCGACGCACGCAGCCGGGATCGTCAGGCGCCCGGTATTCAAGGTAGTAAGTGCGACTTTCAGCCCCTGCCCTTCTTTCGCGATCAGGTTCTCGCGAGGCACGCGCACGTCTTTGAATTTGACGATGCCGTTATAGAGCGCGCGCAAACCCATGAAGTGGCAGCGGTAGGCGATCTCCAGACCGGTGGAATCGACATCGACGAT
>JBJMWW010000046.1:0-3437 GCA_045809945.1 Chthoniobacterales bacterium | reverse complement strand
AGCTGCGATTCGTCTTCAGGATTTCGTCGAACGTTTCCGCGCCCACTCCGTAGAGCGTTTTCATCGTGCGGAGGATTTGTCCGCGCGGCACGAGCACCCATTCGGCCGGTTTCTTCAGGAGCTGCGAGGCGAGCTGACGACCGACCGAGTTGAACAGGTCATAGGTCGCAAGCACGACCGCGTCGTCGCGTACTTCGATCGGTAGAATGTGATGCTGAAAAACGAAGCGGCTCGGCAGGAGTGACAACGTCTGCCGATCGATGCTCTTTGCGTCGATCGAACGCACCGGCACATCGAAGTAATTGCCGATCGCCTGCAGGAAGCGCGTCTCGTCGACCTTGCCGGAGTCGAGCACCTGGGAAGCCCACGAGCCGCCATCCAGATTCGACGCGAGCGCTGCAGCTTCCTCGCGCGACGACACACCGGCGGTGAGCAGGAGGTCGATCAGCGATTGTCCAACCGCTGGATTCATTTTGGATTGTAGGTCGCTTCCGGCAGATCGGGCGGAGTCAGACCCGGCGGCAGTTGCTTGTCATTGCCGACGCGCGGCGGGCAATCCGGACAATCATCCTGATCAATCTCCGGACCGAAGTGCGTCTTGTCGCTATTCTTCATCCGCAGCCGACGAAGATCTGCTTCGGTCAGGCTAACCTCCGGCCGCATCAGCACGAGCAACTCCTGGCGACTCTTCGTGGTGCTCGTATTTCGAAATAGGCCGCCGAGTAGCGGAATTCTGCTCAAGACCGGGATCCCTTCCTTGTTCTTACGATTGTTGTCCATGATCAAACCGCCGAGCACAATCGTGGAGCAATTTGGAGCTGCGACGCTCGTTTTGATATAGCGTGTCGAGATCGTTGGAATCGAGTTGCCGTCGACGTTCGTCGATTCGCCCGTCAGGCTGTCGATCTTTTGAAGAATATCGAGCGACACTTCCTTTTCGGAATTGATTAGCGGAACGACCTCGAGCTGCAGCGCGACCTTCTTGAACTGGATGTTCGATTGTTGAGCGATGCCACCCGCGACGACTCCGCCTCCGTTATTGGTGGAAAGCGTGCTCACCGGAACGGGAATTTCCTGGCCGCTCGCGATGATCGCCTTCTTGTTGTTGCTCGTGAATACGGTCGGCCGCGAGATGGTTCGGAACCTGCCGGTTGAGTCGAGCATATGAACGACGTTCAGGAGCGAGTTGCCGGCCGCGAGGTACACATTCGCGCCGCCTGCCGCCAGATTAGCAAGTTGGGTAAACTTCAGGAGATTCGCCGGATCGAATATTCCGCCTGTGCCGCCGATTGGCGCCGGGCTTCCGCTCGCCGCGCTCGGCGGCAATGGCGCATTCGTGTTGCGATTGATTACTGCGAACCGCTTGTTGTAACGCGCAAACCAGTCGACGCCGAATTCTTCGTCGCTTCCAATCGTTAGTTCGCCAATTACGGTGCTGAGCGCGACTTGCGGCGCCTTCACGTCCATTTCGTCGAGGACCTTCTGCACCTTCACCACAACCTCGCGATTTCCGAGAATGATGATCGTGTTCGCACGCTGATCCGCGATGATCTTTGAGTTACCAATCGTCACGGCCTTTGGCGTGGTGTCGACAGCTTGCGTCGAAAGCTCCTCCGAGAAAGTCTGGCCGCCGCCGGCGCCGCTACTTGTGTTACCGAAGTCGCTCGAGGTCCCGGCGCTGTTTTGCTGCAGACGGTGCTGTTGATCCTGCTGCTGGTGATTTTGGTTCGCACCGCCACCGGCGCCGAGATCCTGGCCGCCTCCCTGACCGTTGCCGCCCGGCTCCTGCAGCGCCTGCACGATCACCGGCAGCACGTCAGCGGCGGAGATGTAGCGCAACGGCCGCGTCACTGGCTTGGCGAATTCCACATTCGCATCAAACTCCGCGATCAACTTCTTCACGAACGGCATATTGATCGGCCGCGTGATGACATGGATCCGGTTCGTGCGCACGTCAGGCGAAATCTTGATCTTGCCGACGATCACGGAGTCTTCCGACAAACCGGCGAGTCCACCGATGTCGCCGTTGTCATTCACGATCGGCGCCTGCGGCGGCACGGGGACTCCTGGCCGAACACCACGCACCGCACCAGCCCCGGGCTGAGGTGCGCCGGGCTGGCCCTGTTGGTTCTTTTCGAAAACGTCCTTCAGCATGTCGACGACCTTCGTCGCATCAGCGCGCTCGAGTCTGATGAACTCGCTCACCACTTCCGCTGGCGGTATGTCGACCTGGCTGATGATGTTCACCAGGCTGCGGATCACGCTCGAGTTCTCGGTGACGAGAATGCTCGAGGATTTCGGCAGCGCTAGGAACGAGGTGTAGGGCTGCGGTGGCGAGAGATATTGGCCGAGCACCTGTTGCAGTTCGGTCGGATCGGCGAAATGCAGTTTGAAGAGGAAGCTGATGACCTGCTCGCCAGCCGGAATCATCGATTCATCCGAAATGATCGGGACGCCGGCGGTGCGTGGATTTTTGCCGGTGCCGATGACCTTGACCACATCGCCTTCCGCCGGAACGAGCGAGTAGCCATTCATCAGGAGGTTGATCTTGATGATGTTGATCGCTTCTTCGCGCGGCAACGGTTTCGCGACAAAGATGTTCACCTTGCCCTGCACGAAATTATCCATCACGAGCTTCTTGTTCGTGAGCTGCTCGTAGAAACGCAGGACATCGGCGACGTCACTATTCGGGAACTGCAGCGTCACCATCTCCGAGGTCGGCGCTGGAGTGCCGCTCACCGGCGCAGCCGCAGCGGAGGTCGGAAATCCCGCTGCCGGTGCAGGCGCAGCGGCAGCAGAGGAAGAAGCGACCGAAAGTGGATCCGGCTGCACCTGAGCGTGAGCGAAGCTAGCGCAGGCCAGAAGCAGCGCCGCGTTACGCACGGTGCGAAACACGCTGGGATTTAGGAGGTCGGACATAGAGGTCAAATGACGCGGGCGGAAGGATATAGAAGAAAGCACTCCGGGACGAGCGAAAGAAGTGTAGCAGCCCTCTCGCCAAACGGCTATACCGAAGGCGGCCGCGCAGGGAGGCGCGTTTCGGCTCCATTTTCATGCGCATTCCGGCAACGTTTCTGATCGCCTCGCTGCTCCCGTTTATTTGGACGGCGCAGGGCTCGAGCGGCGACGCCGAAACGCAAATCCGCAGCGTGCTTGATGCGCAAGCGAGCGCGTGGAACCGCGGTGACATCGATGGCTACATGAATGGTTATGCGCGCGGCGACGCGACAGAATTCGTCTCCGGCGACACCGTAACGCGCGGCTGGCAAACGGTCCGCGACCGTTACGCAAAGAAATACGACAGCCGTGAGAAGATGGGCACGCTCACCTTCTCAGAAGTTGTCGTTAGGCCGCTGGGCGACGACGCGGCGTTCGTGACCGGCTGCTGGCAATTAGCTCTTGTTTGATATGATGAGCTTGGTTTATTGAATGTTTTT
>JBJMWW010000045.1:0-5178 GCA_045809945.1 Chthoniobacterales bacterium | reverse complement strand
TTAATACGCCGTTCGCGGCGGGAAAATAACGTGCGCGAAGGTGCGCAGGATGATCCCGAATTCGAGCGAAAGGTTCCAGTTTTCGAGATATTCGATATCGCACTCGACGCGATGGGCGATGTCGTCGCGGTTGCGCGCTTCCCCGCGAAAACCACGCACTTGCGCGAGGCCGGTGATTCCCGGCTTCACGAGCGCGCGGACGTGGTAGTTGCCCATTAGTTCGGAGAACTGCTCGTTGTGCTCGATGAGATGGGGGCGGGGCCCGACAATGCTCATGTCGCCGCGGAGCACATTCCAAAATTGCGGCACCTCGTCGATGCTGAGCTTGCGAAACCATTTTCCGAGCGGATAAACCCGCTCGTCGTCTGCGCGTGTCTGGCGGGCAATCTCATGATTGTGCGCGTGCATGGTGCGGAACTTCAAAATCGGGAAGCGGCGGTTCTGCATGCCCGCGCGTGTTTGCACATGAAACAGCGGACCGGGTGATTGGAAGCGTTGTGAGATCCACACGACGAGAGCGGCGAGCGGAAACACCAGTAGCATGACAGGGAGAGCGATCGCCAGATCTATCGCGCGTTTGCAGCAGCGGTTAATTGGATTCTCGAGCGGCTCCTCGCGCAGCCCGATAAAGCGGAAGCCGTCGTCTTCAAAATGCGTGACTGAATGCCGCAGCCGCTCCTCGAGGTCACTGACGATGAGCAATCGCACGCCGATACGATCACATGCAGCGATGATGTCGCTGTTGCGCTGATCGAAGAGCGGGAATTCGAGCAGAATGATTTGCGTGATGCCTTGGTCGCGAATCACGCGCTCCACATCCGACAAATTTCCGAGCACTGGAATTCCGCCGTCCGTCCGCCCGGCTTCATCGTCGCACAATAAGCCGACAGCCTGCAGGCCCATCTCTTCTTTGCGCCTCAACCAGCCGCGGAGATTGGCCGCGCGCTCCGGTTTACCAACGAGCAATGTGCGCTGCCTATGAACGCCGGTGAAAAAGTGCTGCGCCAGCAACCATGGCAAATAGTGGTGCGAGAAAAGCAGTGCGACATAAAGCCAGGGCACAAAGTTGAAGAAGAAGACGCGGGAGATGAACGCGTCTTTCGTTGCGATCAGATAAAAAACGAGCGCGCCAATGCTCGCGAAAGTCTGGCGCAAACTGAGCCGGTGCTGCCGGAGCAGCTCGTTCTGCAGGAAGTAATTTTTCGATCCGTCTCGACTGAACGACTCGAGCACGAGTCCGAGCACGAGCATACTGCAGTAGATGGAGTAGCGACGCCACGTGAGCTCGGCGCTGGGCGAATAAAACGTGACCATCACCCAGACGCCGACCCAGAAGAGCAGGGCCACCATCACAATCTGGCAGAGAAGGAAGAGTCGGTAGAGACCCTCCGTGCGTTGAGTGACCATACTTAGCTGCGGCGCGCGGGCCTCAGAGTACGCGATGGATGCCCGCCTTCAACTCGTGGTAAGCTTGGGGGAATCATGCGGGCTTGGTCTGCGCAAAGGCGCCCTCATTTAGACAGCTACTCCCATACCATCGCGTTGCTCTTCGCCTGATGGAAACAACACCGGAACAAACGCGGCGTAGCGCGCGAAAAACGAGCGGTTTGGATCGACGCTGGGCATTGGCTGCGGTCGCGGTGCCGCTGGTCGCAGTCTGCCTCGGCGGAGCAACGGAGAAATGGGCGGAAGGGATCGTTCTCGTTTTAGTCGGTCTGTTGGTTTTCGTCAGACCGCCGCGATCCTCCTTCGGCCCGATCCTCGACTTGCTCGCGCTCGTCCTGCTTCTCTTAGCATCCACTGCATTTCTCCCAGCGCGTTGGTTTTTCGAAACGGCCTGGCGTGCCGCACTGGTGAACGATTTCAGCGTCACGCTGCCCACGACGTTGTCACCGCAGCCGTGGGTAAGTTTGCAATGTTTGTTGAGCCTCCTGGGCGCGGTGGTCTGGCTCTACTATCTCTCCGGACTTAGGACGGAGCCGCGCGACATGCGTTCGCAGATGCGGCTCTTCGCCTTCGGTGTCATTGGACTTGCGCTTTTGTTCATCGCGCTGCACGCGGCGCACATCGCTCCCCGATTCTGGCACAACGAGCGGACGTTTGGTCCATTTCCAAACCGCAACCAAACCGCAGATTTTCTGGCGCTCGGCGGCATCGTGGTTCTGGCCTGTGCCAGCGATGACATCCGCAACCGCAGTTACCGCGCGATCGTGTGGATTGCCGGGTTTGTCGTCGTCATCGGCGCGATAGTGATCAACTACTCGCGGGCGGGAATTCTGCTGCTCGTCGGGGGAAGCGGTGTGTGGCTTGGTCTGCTCGCGTTGCGTAAAGGATCCGCCGCGCGTTTCGCTGTTGGCATCTCGGTATTGCTCGCGCTGGTTGCGGTACTGCTCCTCTTCGGTGGCGAGACGCTGGAGCGTTTTCATCTCCGGGGCACTGGCACCGGCATGTCCAAAGATTTTCGCTGGCTGATTTTTCGTGACGCATTCGATCTCATCCGCGCCTCACCCTGGTGCGGCATCGGTTTAGGAAACTTCGAGCCCATCTTCGCAATTTTCCGAAATGCCGCCTTCGGCGATGCGCGTGCCCGTCATCCGGAGAGCGACTGGATCTGGCTCTGGTCGGAACTCGGCTGGGTTGCGGTCTGCACCGTTGTTGTTGCCGCGGTCATTCTCTTATGGCGTGCTTTTCCTCGGCGCGAAGTGCGCAACTTCCGCTTTTACCTCGCCGGTACGGTGGCGGCGCTCCTCTTTGCGCTGCACGGCGTCTTTGATGTCTCGGCGCATCGGATCGGCACCGCCTTTTCCGCGTTGTTTCTTCTCGGCGCGGTATTTCCTCGTCCGCTCGACCGATCCTCACCAGTCATTGCCTTTATCGCGCGCCTGTTGGCGCTCGGATTGGTAGCCGTCGGCGCGACATGGACCTACTCGGCGTGCCGTCAGCAGCCGTTTCCGGGCTCGTTAGGAGCTGAGATTCTTCGGCAGGAGGCAATTGTTGCCAACCGCAATCGCAATGTCGATGAAGCGGCCTTGCTCGCATCGCGTGCGCTTGAATGGACACCGCTCGATTGGCAGCTCTACTTTGTCCGCGCAGTCGCGACAGCCAACCAGGGGAAGATCGAGCCGGCGCTCGACGATTTTCGGCGTGCTCGTTTCCTCGAACCAAACGCCTACGAAGTGCCGCTTGAGGAGGGAAAGGTTTGGGCGGCGATCGCGCCACGACTGGCTCTCACGGCGTGGCGAGAGGCCCTCCGCCGCGCCGGGCCGGATCGCGCTGAGGCCTACGCCCAAATGTTTCGTCATGCCGAACACGCGAATCCCAACCTTATCAGCGCGTTGGAAGCATTGAGCCACGCGCACCGGGAACTAGTTTTGATTTATTTGAGTCGGTTGCGCGACGAGCCGTTTAACCGTGCCATCAGTGAACTGCTTAAACGTGATCCTGATCTCTCCACTCTAAACGCCGACCAGCGCACACAATTGATAACGCTCTGGTCAGAACGCGGCGATCTCGAAAAGCTTTCGACAATTGTCGAGCAACACCCGGATTGGCTGGCGGCGGCCTCGACCGGTCTTGCGAAATACAAAGCCGATCATCATGATTACCGCGGGGCGACCGAGCTTGTGCTGCGTTTTGGCCGAAGGCCGACGCTGCCGCACCTCTCTACCGCCGGGAACGCGTCCGAACTGCAAAAGACAATCGCATCCGATCCGACGAACTACGCTGCCGGTTATGCGCTCTATCGGCAGTATCGAGAAGAGCATCGCGTCGACGACGCGCTCGACGTCTTACGACACTTCACGGCACTGCCGCGGCCGCCCGCCTACTTTTACTTTCTCGAGGCGGAATGCTGGGGAGAACGTGGTGATTGGGAACGTGCCTGGACAGCGTATCAGAAGTTTGAAACGGCGTTTCGCCGCTAACTATTTCTGCAGCGCCGCTTGTGCGGCGGCGAGTCGCGCGACCGGCACGCGGAACGGGCTGCAGCTCACGTAATCGAGCCCGAGACGGTGACAGAATTTCACCGAATCCGGATCGCCCCCGTGTTCGCCGCAGATGCCAAGTTTAATTCTCGAGCGCGTGCTGCGGCCTTTCTCCACCGCGATCCGCATCAATTCGCCAACCCCATTCGGGTCGATTGTAGCGAATGGATTTCGTTTCACGATTTCCAGCTCGGCATAATGCGGCAGGAATGAACCGCTGTCGTCACGACTCATGCCCAGCGCCGTTTGCGTCAGATCGTTCGTTCCGAAGCTGAAAAACTCCGCCTCCTTTGCGATTTCATCCGCGGTTAATGCGCCGCGCGGAACCTCAATCATTGTGCCGACGAGGTAATTTAGCTTCACCTTCTTCTCCGCCTGAACGAGCTCGGCCACGCGCCGGACGATCTCGACCTGGTTCTCGAACTCCTTCTCAAATCCGACCAGCGGAATCATCACTTCGGGATGCACTTTCATGCCGCTCTTCTGGACTTGAGCCGCGGCCTCGAAGATGGCGCGCGCCTGCATCTCAGTTACTTCCGGAAAGGTGATGCCGAGCCGACAGCCGCGATGACCGAGCATTGGGTTCTGCTCATGCAGTTCGTGCACCCGGCGCGCGATCTCATCGGTATTCACGCCCATTTTGTCGGCGAGCGCGCTCTGCGCGCCGTGGTCGTGCGGCAGGAATTCGTGCAAAGGCGGGTCGAGTAAACGGATTGTCGCCGGCCGGCCTTTCAGTGCTTTGAAAATTCCGACGAAATCCTTCTTTTGATATGGGAGCAATTTCGCCAGCGCCTTCTGCCGGTCGTCGACCTTCCGCGCCAGGATCATTTCGCGCATTGCGTCGATTCGATCGCCTTCGAAGAACATGTGCTCGGTCCGACAAAGGCCTATGCCGCTCGCACCGAATGCAATCGCGTTCTCGGCCTGTTCGGGTGTATCGGCGTTGGTGCGGACGCTCATGCGAGTCGTCTTCGCGCACCAATCCATCAGCTGGCTGAAATTAAGGTACGTCTCGGTTTTCTGTGCCGTCTTATCGTCGCGTAAGAGGCCGCCGATGATTTCTGATTCGGCCGTCGGAAGCTGGCCCGCGTAGACCGTCCCGCTCGTGCCGTCGATGGAGAGGAAGTCCTCGCCTTCCCGAAATACCTGATCGCCGACGCTGACGATTTTCCGCGCGTAATCGATCTTCAACGCC
>JBJMWW010000044.1:0-16189 GCA_045809945.1 Chthoniobacterales bacterium | reverse complement strand
GATCTATTCGGTCGCTGGAAAATACAACTGGTATGCGCTGCATCTGAGCGCGCTCTTGTGGACCCTGGCGACCATGGGCGGCCTTTACACGATCGGCCGCGCTCTCTTCGATACGCGCACCGGCCTCGTGGCAGCATTGCTTTACTCGCTTTTTCAGCCGGCGATTTCTTTCAAGAACATTCAGTTCGATGGCGAGCTCCTCATGAATCTGCCGATCGTCTGGGCGTGCGCGATCGCGTTCGCTTCGGACAAGGCGAAGAGCCGACCGCTTGTTTTTCTGGCCGGCCTGCTGTGTTGTCTCGCTTTTCTCCTCAAGCAGCCCGGGGCGATTGCTGCGGTGCCGCTCGGACTTTATCTATTGCTGCCCGCTTATCGGGCGAGCCGGAGTCTCACAACGGCTGATTGCTTGCGGCAGTTCGCGATCTTTGCCGCAGGTTTTTGGATCACCCTCGGGCTCGCCGTTCTCTTCCTCTACCAGCAGGGAATATTGCGCGATGCGATCTACTGGACGATGCGCGATCACGCCTCGACGATTTTTTTCCCGGATCGCTGCCTTCGCAGCACCGCCATTTTTGTCGCCGCGTGCTTGCCGCTGTTGGTGGCGGCGCTATCGGCGCACGACGTTTGGATAGCCAAACGCGCAGAATGGTGCGCGCTCGTAATGCTTCTGATTGCATCGGCGATCGGCGTGAGTGCGGGAGGTCGCTTCTATTCGCATTACTACAACCAACTCCTTCCGCCCCTGGCTCTGCTGGCCGCGCCTTTTTTCAGCCGCGGCTGGTTCAGAAAAGCGAATGCGTTTTCCCGTTGGCTGTGTCATCCGGCGATCCTCGGCATCTGGGTTGTGCTGACAATCGTGATCTTTCCAATCGTGAAATGGCGCGAGCTCATTCAGTTTCGGCAGCCCACCGCCGCGGGTGTCTATTTGCGCGAACATCATTCGCGCAATGCGAGGTTGTTTGTCTGGGGACAGATGCCGCGAATCTACCTTCAAGCGCAGATGCGGCCTGCCTGCCGGTATGTCTCTACGTTTGCGCTGACCGGTTATGTTTTTGGAGGCCCGATTCCCGGGCTTGATACGCATTCCCTCATTCGGCCCGGTGCGTGGGAAAACTTACAGCACGATTTCGCGCTGCATCCGCCAGAGTACATCGTCGATGTGCAAAATGAGGACGTGAATTACAAGATCTCGGATTTTCCGATTCTCCGGGACTACATCGCGAAGAATTTTGTCCTCGACGCCCGGACTGCGGAAGGACCGATCTACCGCCGAATCACTCCTTAAGCACTTGAGCCGCGCAGCGTCGCGACTGGTGGTAACTGCGCCGCGCGCCGCGCCGGCACATAGCTCGCGATGAAGACCGCGATCAGCGCCAGAACCGTGGCGACAAAATAATGCCGCCAATTCCACGCCACCAGGAAGTGGTTCGCGTAAAGAAGGCCGCGCACCTCGATTGGAATTTTGGAGACGCCCCAGGTCATGAGCGCGCCAAGAACGCAGCCAAACGTCGCGCCCACGCCGGCAATCATTGCGCCTTGCCAGAGGAAAATCGCGGCGATATCAGCGCGGCGATAGCCCATCGAACGCAGGATCGCGATCTCCTTCATCTTCGCGAGCACGGTCATGGTCAGGACATTGAAGATGCCGAAACCGGCGAGAAGAATAATGAGTGAAACGGTAATCGCGGCGGAGGTTCGAAGCGTGGTGAACAGCTGGAGATTGCCCTGCTCGCGCTCCTGCCAGCTTTCCGCTCCGTGTTGAAACAACTGCTCAAAACGCTGCGCCAGGGCGGGCGCGCCATCGTCGTCGCGCAGTTTGTAGACGATCATGGTCGCGGGAAATGGTTTGCGCAGGAGACGCTGCGCCAATTTTGCGTGGCAATACATCCGGCTCAGGTCGACTGACCCAACACCGCTGCGTGCGATCGCGGCGACATTGAAGCGCCAGAATTCACCACTGGGCGAAAGCAGCTGCACAGCGTCACCCACGTTCACGCCAAGCAGAGCGGCCAGGCGTGACCCGACGATCAGGCTGGTCGGATTGTTGCGGAAATTATCGAAGGTTCCTTCGACCAGCTGATCGGCGATATTGGTCGTCTGCAAGTGCGAGTCGGGCTCGATGCCGAAGAGATCGACGGTTGCGTTTTGAAATGCGGCCCGTGCGCTGACCGAACCGCGCAAGACCGGCGAGCAGGCGACCACGTTCGAAAACTGGCGGCTCACGCGCATGATTTCCGCCGCATCGTTAATCCCCTCGCCCACACTGCGCCGCGCGTTTTTCGGTTTAACCGGCAACGGCGCCGCTTCCGTTTGCAAACGCGAACGCATGATCAGCGCCCCGGTGCTCCCGACCGTCGAGCGAATGAAATTCTGGGCGAACCCTTCGGTTTGCGCCTGTGTGCAGATGAAAATCGCGACGCCAAAAACCACCCCGGACACGCTGAGCAGGAAGGAGCGTTTGCGATGACTGACAAATCGCAGCGCGATATAGAGCGGCGGCGTCACTGCACAGGTGGCGGAGGCAGTGTGACAACACGCCGACGAACGAAGCGACCCGGCCGCAGCTTATCCTGATCGGAAATCACAACGTGTTCGCCTTCACGAAGGCCGCTCATCGCTTCAGAATAATCAAGCGTGCGATAGCCGACACTGACGGTGCGCGATTGCAGAATTCCGTGATTCACCACCAGCGCCTGGTCGGCGATCAAGGCACGCGTTGGCACGAGCAGCGCGTTCTCGTGCCGGCCAGTGATGATGTTCATTTCGCCGCTCATCCCGGCCATCAAATTTTCCGGCGGATTTTCGAGATCGAGAACGACCGCATAACGCTGCGTGTCGGGATCAGCCGCCGGTTGGACGGCAGAGACTTTCGCCGGGAACTTGCGCGTCCGGTAAGCGTAAACCTGCACGATCGCCGGCATTCCCGGTTTCACTTCGCCAACGTCCTCTTCATTCACTTCGCCGCGCACGTAATTCTTGCGCGAGGCAACGGTGAAGAGCGCATTGTTTTCCGCGACGAGCGTGCCGTCGATCGCCTGGATCGCAGTGAGCAGACCATCAATCGGCGCCCGAATTTCGGAATTCTTCATCTGCGCTTCGAGCTTGCGGCAGGCTTCGTCGAGCGACTGCAAATTGCGATCGCGCTCGATCCGTTCAGATTCCACCAGCCCACGCAAACGATTCACTTCGCTCTTTGCTTTCTCGTACTCGACCGCCGGCACGTTGCTCAACGCGCTGAGTTTTTCGAGCCGTTGCGCGTTGTCTTCCGCCACCTTCAGCGGCTCGGCGGAGGTCAGCGGCAACTGCGCCCGCTGCTGCGCCGCCTGGAGATCGGCGCGCGCTTGTTTCAATTGTCGGGCGGTGTTCTCGTCGGCAATCGTGGCGAGCAGTTGTCCTTTTTCGACCGTTCGTCCGATCGCGCCGCGACCGGCGGAAAGCGGCTCGGCCAGTTGTATGTAGCCGGCGTTCTGGGCCCGAACCGGAATCGCAATCGCCGGCTCAATTCGCACCGTTCCATAGACCGCGGAAATCGCGGTGCCACGACGCACGATCGCCACCTCCGCAACCGGCACAGTGGCGAACGTGATGATCGCGAGCAGAACGAGAACGCCGGCGCCGACAAGCGCGAGCGACTTCTTCGTGAGCGGTACGTTCAACGGCGGCAGCTAATGCTCTGTCGTTTCGTCGGCAAACTGAAAGTAGCGACCGGTAGCGCGGTCCCAATCAGCGAGCGCGATATTCTGCTCGAAGGCGGCGGTCAGGAGCGTCGTCTTCGTTTGCAGCAGGCTGGTTTCGGCGGTTCGAAAATCGAGCTCCGAATTAATTCCGGCGGCGAGATTTTGCTGGATTGCGGTGACGTTTTGCTCGGCGGCTGCTGCCGCGGAGCCGACGGCTTTTCGTCGCGCTTCGACCGAGCGCAGGGTGTTGCTGATTCGCTCCAGCTCGCGCGGCACATCTGCTTCGAGCTGGTGGAGGGTGAGCTCGTTCATCTCGCGAATGGCGCGCTGCCGCATGACCGCGCCCGTCACCTTGCCGTTATCGATCACTCGCCAGGTAAAGCCGGCACCGATGCGCACCTCCGATGAAATCACGTCGTTACTACGTTGCGGCGAGCCGCCACTGTTACGTCGCACGTCCGAGACCGGAATGTAGGTACCGTTGGCAATCGCATTGATGGTCGGAAAGTACCCGGCCTGCATGATGCGCTGATCTTCCGCGGCGGCACGGACGAGCAGTCGCGCGAGCTGCAAATCGGCGCGGCGCGCGAGCGCTTCCTTCGTTTCATTCTGCAGACTGAAATTGATGTCGCGGGCCTGCAGTTCTCCGTCAGCCGTGGCGTTCTGCGTTGCAGTCGTTTGCGCGAGAGTGAGAAGGGCTGTGCTGGAAACGCGACGCGCTTCCGCGATCCGCGGCGTGAGTTCGTCCTGCAGCGCGCGCGCGGAATTGAACGCCTCGCGGGTCGTCTGGCCCGCCTGGTAACGAGAACTCTCGCCCGCCGCGTTGCCGGCCAGCCGCTGCCGCTGCGCTTCGCCAAGATCAGCCAGCGATCTGTTGTAAAGCGCGGTGTAGAACGCGACACGCGCAGATTGCAATTGCTCGATGATCGCGAGGTTGAGCTGCTGCTCCGCGATCAACACCTCGATGTTGCCGCGCCGCCACGAGGCTGGCACGCGAGTGTTGAAGAGCGGCTGAATGAATGCGCCGCGCACAAAACCAAACGGTTCGATCGGCGGCTCTCCGGCTCGATGGCCGCCTTGCGCGCCGCCGAAAAGGTCCAGACGCGCGTCAGGGTAAGCGATCGCATGCAGGACAATCTTGCGTCCGGCCGCCGCTTCCAGATTACTCCGCGCTGCTTGAATGGTTGGATTGCGTTCCAGCGTCGCGGCCATTGTTTGGTCGAACGTCATCGCCCAGACGCGACTCGTCAGGCCAAGGGCGAGAAGCAACGCGATTATCTTCATGGCTGTGTTGCCAGATTCCGCGGCGGCTCCGTCAACTGCACTGCCTGCTGATCGGCATCCTGCTTTTTCCTGCCGAAGGCAAGCGAGTCAGGCGGTCGCGCCGTCGCATGAGCGAGCCGCGCCAGGGCCACATTGTGCTGATAGATGGCGGTCAGTCGCGTAGTCCGCGTCCGTGTGACATCAGTAGTTGCCTGTAGCACGTCGAGCTGAGTGCCGAGTCCGGCGGCAAGATTCGCCTTCGCGATTTCGAGCGACTGATCGGCATTGCTCACGCTGGTCGTTTCCGCCTCCAGAGTGCGGCGTGCCTGCTCGAGCTCAAGAAACGCGCTCCGCACATCCGTCGATACCGATGCTCGCGCCGCATCCAAGGCATGCATGGCCGCGTCTCGCCGTGCACGCGTCGCCTGCATCCGGCCGCGCGTCGCGTAGCCATCGAAGACGTGCCAGTTCGCATTCACCCCGAATACATATCCGTGATTGAATTCGCGGCCGACGAGCGGATCGAGTTCGCTGTAAACTTCGTATCCGCTAAAGACATCGACATGCGGGCGGGTCTCGCTTCGATCGAGCTGCAACTGAGCTCCCTCAATCGCCACGTCGATCTCTCGCGCTTTTACCTCCGGCCTTTCGACGGAAGCGTAGGCAAGACATTCGTTCAGGTCCGGGGCGTAACCCGCGTACCGCAGATCACCGCTCGTATCGATCGCGGCCGCGGCGGAACCGGCCGTTGTCTCGATGCCAAGCAACGTAGCGAGCTGGAGCCGCGAATTTTGCAGGCGCGTCTCGGCGTCGATCAGCTCCGGTTGCTCATTGGCCAGCGCCACTTCCGCGCGATGAACGTTCAGCTCCCCGACGATTCCCGCGCTGAGCCGTTCCCGCTGCGATTTTAATTCCTCCTGCAACACCCGCACCGCCTGCTCGCGCACGCCAACTTTGGCGCGGTTCAGCAGGACATCGTAATAGGAGATTCGAACATCCATCGCGACGCGATTCTGCAGCGCCTGCAGCTCGAGAATGCGTTTCTGCTCGAGCAACGTCGCGATCGAAACCTGCGCGCTGACTGCACCGCCGGTGTAGATATTCTGCACCACACGCGCGGAACCATTGTAATCATCGGTGCGAAGGTTGGTGTCCGCTTGCTCCTCGCGCTTGCGGTAGAGTCCGCTCGCCACGACCGACGGCAAGTAGCCCGATCGCGCTTCGATCACTCCGCCATGCGCCGCCTCGATCTGCTTACGCGCAATCGCGATCTCGGCGTTCTGCTTCATCGCCAGCGCGACCGCCTGCTCCGAAGTCAATGCCGTCCCGGCGCGCGCGTCGAACACAACGGCGCAGCCAGCGATCAATAGCAACAGACGCAATCGCACGCGCCTATTCTGCACCGCGACTATCTCCGCAATCAAACTCCCCCTTCGACATTCGGTGCAACGGCTTCGTTCAGCTCATCCGGCGGAAGTTTCTCCAAACGAGTCCACTCTTTCGCGAGCTCGTCATCGCTGTAGACAAGCAGTTCGCCAAGCGCAGTGGAGAAGAGCGCCGCGTCCACCTCAAACTGCGTGATCGCCGCCACCGATTTCCAATAGCAACTGATTTGCGGCAAATAGCGGGCGCGCAGTCTCGCCGCGTCCGGCGTCGTATTCGTCTTCCAGTCGATGAGCAGACATCTGCGTTTCGCCTGGTCGATCGCGAGCAGATCAATCACGCCTTCTACACACCGCTCGTCATCCACCGGCCAAAGGAAGGGTAATTCCGTCTGCACTATTGTGTCGCTATCGCGAAGGACGCTGGCCTGCGGTGATTCGCGCAATGCTCGAGAGACCCGGTTCCATTCGCGCGCCGAGCGTTCGGGATCGGGCGAGCTGGGCTGCATCGTCTCGAACGCCAGCTGCCAACCCGGCGAATCGGATTTCCATGGGAAATGCTGGAACAGCGCGTGCCACCAACTGCCGAACAGCGTAGCCGGTGTATCAGAAAGCGTCTGGACCATTCGCCGCGGCCTTCGGGTTGCGACCGTTTCTCCATCGGCCTCCGCCGCCTCCTCGTATCCGCTCGGATTTTGTTTGCGGATGAATGTGGCGGCGTGGCGGCGAGCGCTTGCGATCGTACCGCTGTTCAGCGGCGACAGATCGCACGGCGTGACATCAGTTGCCGCGCTGCTCTTTTGCCAGCTCGATCTTGTTTCCGGGCATGCGTTTGGCGCATCGGGCAGGCCATCGAGAATTTGAATGCTCGATTCCCCGTGATCGCCGCGAAGGAATTTCAGTTGCGAGTAATCGGCGGCTCGATCCGTTTTTGGTGAAAAGAGACTTCGATCGAGCGCGAGGACGAGGGTGTGACGAGCACGCGTGAGGGCGACGTAAAGAAGGCGCTCCATCTCCTGCCGACGCAGCCGCTTGTAAGCGTCTTTGATTTCCGCTTCGCGATCCTCCTTGTGCAGCGCGGCGAGCACCTCATCGCTGCCCGGAACGCGGATGAGCGATGGATAACGTGGCGAAGGTTCCATGATGCGGCGGCCGAGAAACGGCACAATCACCGCGTCCCATTCGAGTCCCTTGGCTTTGTGCGCGGTGATGAGCTGAATGGCATCCTGATCGGAAAGGCGGACGGTGCGCTGGTATTCCATTTCGTTGCGCAAGCGTTCGACGAAATCCGAGAAGCGCGCGCCGGTCGCGCCCGCTTGCGCTGCCTGCGTCAGAAGCGTCTCAAGATCAGCCAGCGGATTTTTGAAATCTTCCGCCGGCAATGCGGCGAGCCGTGCGCGTAAGGCGGTGCGTTCGATGATCTGCTCCACTGCGGCGAAGAGCGGCAAATCACGAATTGATTCGCGCAGCGTAGCCAGTTCGGTGATTGGCGAACCAACGATGCCAGCTATCGCCGTCGGTCTTTCGATTTGGAAACGCGCGCCGATCCCTTCGGCGAAGGCCGCGAGATCATCATCGGACAAGCCATAGACTTCGCGGAGAACGCCGACGATCTCGTAGTGATTTTGCGGCTCGACCATGATGGTGCAGAGCGCGGTCAGCCAGGCGTAAGCCGGCGAGTCGGCCCGGAGATCGTTCTCCGATTGCACTTCAATCGGTAGTCCTGCGCGGCGCAGCGCGAGGGCCATCGTATTCAGCCAATCCTTGCGCGGACAGAGGATTGCGACGTGACGCCAATCTCGCGCGCGCAATTTCTCCGGCCCGCACTTCTTCAGCCAGGCGGCCAATTGCTCCGCCTCAATGCGTGCGACCTGGCGATCTTTCGGTTTCTCAATTTGCTGAAGAAGCGAAGAGTCGAGCGAAATGCGAATGACCTGGCCCGGCAAAACGTCCGGGCGCGGTTGCAGCTCGACGAAATCGACCTGGCCGAGGCCGCCATCGAGAATGTGCCGGAAGGTGTCGTTAATGAAATCGATCTGCTTCTGATCGAGCCGGAAAGTGACAGAAAAGGTGAGCGCGTCACCGGCCTCCGAGTTAACGAGCGCTTCGTGAACGCGCCGATAATGCGCAAGGTCCGCGCGATCGTGCCAGATCGATTGCTGGAAATCGCCGACCATGCAAAAGCGCCCCGGCCGCGGCGGATCGGTGAGCGTTCGCAGCCAGCGACCAGTCGCCTCCGGCGGACGGGTGATCTCGAGGAGAACAGAAAACTGCGCGCGATCGGTATCCTGCGCTTCATCGAGAATGACGATGTGATCGATCTCGCGAAGACGTCGCGCCGCTTCCGGATGTTGCAGGAGTTCGTCGGCGAGGGCGATCTGGTCGGCGTACGTGACGACGCCGCTTTCGAGGCGAAAGTTTCGGTAATCGCGCTGCACTTCGGCGGCAACGCAGATCGCCGCCTGATTCACCCAACGCCGCAGCGGAGCGAACGTTTCCGCCCAAAGCACATCAACCTGCTTCGCTTTGGTAAAGCAGTTCGGCCAGCGGAGAAAGCCTGAGCCGCTGCGGTAGCCGTCTTCCCACGCCTGCAACTGCGCCATCGAGTTAGCGACGGTGTCGCTCTTGTTCAGCGCCAGAAAAGCGCGATGAAGCGGATCGAGATCTATCTTCGGGCATTCGCCGGGCTCATCCGGATTGAGCAACGCCGAACCAGCGCAGCGCCCGAGCTCCATGATATGACGGAGCGAGGCGAGCCGCAGCAGTGCACCGCGATCTTTCTCAGAAAGGGAACGGCCAATACGCGTTTGCTGCTGCACGAACTCGCTCCAGAGATCTTCGTCTTCGGCCAGCAACTCGAGCGGCGCCGGCAAGCCGAGATAGTGGCCATATTCGTTCAGCAGCTTGAAGCAGAAGGCGTGAATCGTTCCGAACCAGGCACGGTTGAACGCGGCCAGAATTTCCGGCGCCACGCGCACACGCAGCATCTCTTCCCGTGCACGCTGTTGCATTTCATCGGCGGCGCGGTTGGCGAAAGTGACGACGACGAGGCGCGGTAGCATCTCGAGCGCAGCAGACGACTGCGCGAGATGCACGATGCGATCAATCACGGCGCGCGTTTTGCCGGAGCCGGCGGAAGCGACGACTGAGAAATTGCGATCCAGCTCAGTGGCGAAGCGGAGGCGCGCGGATTGATCCTGAGGCTGTGTCATCGCCAGTAGCTGCTCTCGACCACGAGATCCGGATGAGTTTTCTCCCAGCGTTCGTCTACGATTTCGCTATCGACCGCGAGCGTTGCGATCGGGTACGGCCGGGTGAAGGAGTAGGCGCTTCGGAGCGGACCTCTGAAACCGAAGACGCCGCTGGATTGCATTCGCGCCAACTCGCGAAAGGCATCGACACATTCAGTGAGATCTTCCAGCACGAGCTGGGGAGCAGCTATGGCAAGGTTCGGAGAAATCAGACTGACCGAGACCTTTCCTGCGCCGAGTTGTTTTGCCGCATGCGCATAGAGACTGAGTTGAAGTGCGTCGCCTTTCAGGACTTTCCGGCGAACCTTTTCGAGACGCTGCTCGTCATCCCCTAACCCTTTGCTGAGCGCGTCTTTGTTCCCGGTTTTAAAATCGACGACCCACAGCTCGGGAATTTCGAGCGATGTCGGCGCAGACGCGGTCTTGCCTAGCAAAAGATCAGCGCGACCGCGCAGGACAAGCCGGCACTCCTCGCCGAGATCGATTGGCTGCGCTTCCAATCGCCATTCCGTTGCCAGCCACGGCCAGTCCTTTGCCGTGCCAAGGACACGACCGAGCGTTTGCGCAACACACAGCGCGCCTTCCCACCCGCTTTCCCACCAGTCGGGCAAATGTCTGCCTGCCCGGCGACAAAAATCTTCGACCTCTACACGTCGACGTTCCGCTGCGTCGCGGATGCGCTGATGGATTTCGTGCGGTTGCGAAAAGGAGACGAAGCCCTCGGGTTGAGGATTCAGGCTGGCCAGCCATTCGTGCGTCCACTTCCCGACAGTCGCGTTCCAGGCATAAGCGGAATCTTCTTCGCCTTCGACGCCGAGGTAACGCCGCAGCCAGACGATCGCGGGCGCTTTCAACATTTCTTCGACTTCGCTCACGCTGAACGGCGCGATTTCTTTCGGCGGCCTGCGCAAGGCGAAATCGTACTCGTCCGAGGGAGCAACCGCGCGTCGTGCATCGTAGGCAACGCGCGTCTGTCGAATGCTTGGCGAGTCGACAAAATCGTGGCGCGGTTCCAGCCGAGCGCGGTCGAGCCATGCGCGAGTTGCTGCGCGCAGCGAGAGCATTTGTTGCTGCGAAAGCGACCGGCCATGCGCTTCGTGATATGCGTGGTTGAGGAACTCGCTCGGATTTGAAACCCGTTCCGGCGCATCTTCCTGAATTACGCTTGCGGTGAATGCGACGGCGCACGTCGTGTTTTCGACAAGGTTCGCGAACTGCGCCTCGCTGAGTTGGCGGCGCTGCGGCGCTCCGAGAAAGAGCGCCCGGCCTTCACGGACCGCTACATGACCTTCACCGTGCCGGCCGCGACGGGTCGCAGTGCGATTGAGTTGTCGCGTGCTTTCATTGAGCGCTTCAATTTGTGGCGCGGGCAGAAAATCGCCACCGGTCGCAGCCGGCCAGAGGCCGTCGTTCAAACTGGTGACGATAAGGTGAGACCAGGTTTGATCTTCCGCCTGGGCGGGCGTGAGCAGCTGAACGCGCGCATACGGATGCGCCCCGACTGAGTCGCGCGTGACATGAAAATCGGTCGCGATCTCCTCAAGCCAACGCAGATACAGCGTTCGCGAAAATGGCGCAGCGATGCTGGTGGTCCAGGCTGCGTGTTGTTCGATCGCGTGCCAACGCTCATTCCACCCGAGGCGCTCCAAGGCCTCGCGTGTTGCGGCGAGAAACTCAGCAAACGTTGCCTGTGCCGGCAGAAAACGAATCTGATCAAGCGCTGCGGAAATCTGTTTGCCCTTACCTTCGCGGCCGCACGCGGCCGCGACCAGCATGGAAAGATCATCGATCGCGAGGTCGCCGAGTGCCTTGTGCAAAGCGTCCGCGATTTTTCCGCGCGAGATTTGTTCGAACAGCGGATGATCGCTTTCCAGCGCGGTGAGAAAATGAAGCAGCGCCGCGAGACGTGGCGTACGTTGCAGCTCCATCCAGCTCTGGAAAAGCGGCGTCTCGAAAATGCCCGGCGCGATCTGTCCCGTCGCATCGTAGTGCGGCAAACCCTGGCGGGTAAACGCCGTCGCCACGAGACGCGAAAGCGCGCCACCCGCGGGAAAAAGAATACCAAGACGGGAGCACTCATCACCGGCGAGAAACTGATGCGCGGCTGCAACAATCGCTTCGGCTTGCTCGCGTGTGTCCATGCCGGCGAGGAAAAGAACTTCGCGCTGGCGGTCAGCGATCTCGTCGATTTCGACCGGAGTCACTTCGCCGAATTCCTGCTCCCATGAGCCGATCCACGCCTCATCGAGGTCTGCGGATTCGATACGCGGATTTTGAAGAACTACTGCGCTGCGTTCCGATGCGCTGACTGCGGCACGCAACAGGTGCCAAAGCGGCCAATGCCCGGCGTGAAATCCGGTGATGAGAAGGTCGCTGAACAGTCGCGACTCGCGTTGGACACGTGCGAGCGCAGCACGATCAGCTTGAGCAAAGGTGGTGAACCCGGCGCGCGTCAGATGGGAACCGAACCGTCGCACAACCCTGCTAAAGGCTGGGAGATCGACGGAATCGAAATCAACACCAGCGGCGCTGAGTTGATCGAGGAGGCGAAGCAGATGATCCGGTGTGCGGCGAACCGCCGTTGCTGCAAGTCGCTCGGCTTCGCTCAACGAGGTGTCTTGCAATTCCTCTTCCGCCGCAATCGCGAGAAGCAAACGCAGATGTTCGCGCTGTGGCAGCGGCAGCTTCTCATGCTGCCAAAGCAACGCGCGCAGATACGGCGGCGTGACGAATTGGACGCCGAGGGCCGGTTGTTTTTCGGCCAGCAGCCGTGCCTTCAGCGCATTCGACTGACCTCGCGTCGGAGTGACGACGATCGCCGGCCGCTCATCGCGCCACGCCTCGTTTACAAGGCGCGCAAACCATTGCCGAATCCCGCCCTTCCACGCCACATCGGCTGATGAAGCGAGCAGCAATGTGACCGCACGTTTTGTCGCGAGATCGAGCTCCAGTTGCACCGTCTCACATTAGCAGAACCGGGATGGACAAATACGGTCCGTACGTTGTCATTTTGCCGACAACCCCAACGCGGTTATAGAAAGGCCATGCGTCACTTTCTGCTTCTCGGTTGCTTCCTCGCGCTTGCTGTTGCCGGGTGCAACAAATCCAAATCGCCGGTAACCGAAACAAAGCCACGCGATACCGCTACAAAGGCCAGCGAAACCGCCTCCTCGTCGACGCCTGCTGAACCCGCGCCTCATCTCCCCGATGCCTGCACGTTGGTGACGAGCGACGAGGTCAAATCGGTTCTCGGCGAAGCAGTGCAACAGACAAAGCCAAGCACCAACACCGCTACGTCGCTCGCGACCGCGCAGTGTTACTTTGCTCTCCCGACTGCGGCAAACTCGATGGTGCTGACGGTCATGAAACGCGGCGGCGTTCAGGCGATGCACGAGTGGTGGAAAGAGACGTTTGAGAGCGAACACCCGGAACGCGAAGGCGAGCGCGAAGAGGGCGAGAAGAAGGCGAAACCGGAAAAGGTTGATGGCATCGGTGAAGGCGGCTATTGGACCGCGACGAAAATCGGCGGCGCGCTTTATGTGCTACAAGCTGATACCTGCCTGCGAATCAGCGTCGGTGGCAAAGACGACCTGCCCACCAAGCTGAAGAAATCTCGCGCACTCGCCGAACTGGCGTTGAAGCGGCTGTAGGCGGCGTCGCAGGAGTCCTGCAACGCCGCCACCCAAAGCTAATCCGCGGCTAATTGTCTAACTTAAAAGCCTCGTTGAGGGAGATACCGGTGGTGCCGTTCACACCGCGGACGATCGACGTGTAGTTGCCGGACTGAAGCATCATCAAGATCGCCGACTCGCGATCGTCGGTTGGCGCCAGGCCAGTCGTCTGGATGTCGCCGGCGTTCGGCGCGTCTTTCCAGTTGTCGTTACCGCGCAATAGCATGCCATTGGCATCGTAGAGTTCGAGCGTCGGGTCCTGTAATTCGCCTGTCACTCCACGGTCATGCAACTCCGGACCAAGCGCCCTGAATAACACGCGCTTAGGATTACCTCCACGCAAGATCACGCCATCGATGAGCACGTTGTCGCCTGTTTGCACCAGAGCGCGCACTGAAAGGTTACCGAGCTCACCCGGCTCGGTTGAGCTCAGATCATACAGCTCAATCAATCCAATGCCTTCAGTGCCATCAGCGCTCTTGATAATAGCAGTGTAGTTACCGGCGGGCAGCCGTTTAACGATCGCTGCCTCGCGGTCATCAGACGGCGCGAGGCCGGTGTCCTCGATTTCGTTTTCCTGGTCGCTGCGCCAGTTGTCATTCGTCAACACGTTGCCGTTACTGTCGTGCATCTCCAGAATCGGGTCCTGAATTCGACCGTTCACCGGCTGGCCGTTGACCTTTAAGGATGGTCCAAGAGCCCGCGCCATGATTCGCTTTGTTCCATTACCGCTAATGATGAAGCCGCCAATGCCGACATTGTCGCCATTTTGGGTCACGACTCGGCCCGAGATGTTCAGCAGACTAACGTCGGCCGGCGTGGCTGACGGAGTCGGCGTGGGAGTAGCCGAAGGAGTAGCTGTCGGGCTCGCGCTCGGCGTCGCCGTCGGTGAAGCACTTGGCGTCGGCGTTGCTGATGGAGTCGCGGACGGCGTAACTGAAGGCGTCACGGACGGTGTAACCGATGGTGTCGCAGATGGTGTAACGGACGGGCTCGCGGACGGTGTTGGCGTTGGGCTCGATGTCTGAGTGACCGTGATACCAACGTGATCCGTATCTGTGTTCTGGTTACTGGCGCCGCGCGAGTCGGTAACAATCACGCGCGCATTATACGATCCGGCAGAACTGTATTGATGCTGAACCGTGGGGTCTCCACTCGAGGCATTGGCACTGCCGTCTCCGAAATTGAAGGTATACGTCTTGATTGTATCGGAGAAATCCGGGTCGGAAGATCCCGTTGCATCAAAGTGTACCGTCAATGGGGCGTTGCCCGCGGTTGGACTGGCGCTGACGACTGCAACCGGCGGGTGATTGGCTCCCGCCGCGGTGACAGTGATAACAGCCTGGGCAAGATTCGCGTTCGTCTGGCCGAAGCTGTCGGTAACGGTAAGTGTCGCATTGTAGGTGCCCGGATTCTGATAGGTGTGGTCGAAGTTCGGGTTAGCCGCCGGCTGTGTTACAGCTGCCGTGCCATCACCGAATTCCAACTTGTACGAAGCGATCGTGCCACATGCCCCGGAGGGTTCCTTGGACTTCGACGCATCGAAGGTAACACTGAGTGGCGCGGTCCCGTCCGTGGGATCGGCGTTGAGTGCTGCAATGGGCAGCAGACCGGAACAGGAGATGTTACCGACGCGCGTGTAGGCGCTGCCACTGCTCGATGAGAGAGTCTCGAGGAAGCCGGCGCCGCATCCAGCAAACAGGGTGATAGCGCTGCTAACGCTGCTGAGTTTGGTGCCGCGGGCATGTCCATCCCATGTAAACGCTGCGCCTTGAGTGGCGTCAGCGGCACCAGCATTCGCGCTAAAGCTTAGCGGTTGCGAAACGTCCAGCTTAATCGTGATAAGTCCGTCGGCGCTGTAGCTGCCCGAAATTGACGGGCAGGTTATCGCCGGGTTACCTGGTTGCGAAGTGCACTCGCCCTGATCGAACGTTCCGGTCGTACCTGGATCCCGCCGGCCGTAGGTAAAGGTAGGCAACACCGGGTTCCCGATCGGGCAGTTGGTGTCCATCTCAACAAAGATCGTCCTGGGCTTGCCGTTCGTATCAGTCACGTTCCAAAGGATCTCGTACTCAGTGTTGGGCGGTGGCGCGGCCTGGCCGGTGGCTGGGCCGCCGGCGGCTACACCCGGATCGAGCGTCGGCACCTTCATCGTGAAGGTAATGGAGTTATCGGTGCAGGTAGTAAACGGCTCGCCGATGGCTACGTATTGTATTTGCTGTTCTTTTGTCGCGGTAGCTGAGTTACTACCCGGTCCATTCACCGTGATGTAAGGTGCCGCGCAAGCCGTGCCGGTACCCACTTCCTGCACGAGACTAACCTCTTCGCAGAAGGCCGACTCGCCATTCTTGTTCACCGCGGTTACGTGATAAAAATAGTTCGGAGCGCCCGTTGCCGTGGTATCAAGATATTTCGTCTGTTTGTGTAGCGGATCGTTCGCTACCGTCGCAATCGGCACGTTACCTTCAGTTCCACTGCTGGTGCTGCGGTAGATATTGTAGGCGGTGATCGGGTCGCCGCCGTTATCTGGCTCGAGCCATGAGACCTGAACACCAGCAGCCACCGGCGTGGCAGACAGAACGCGCGGTGCTGCAGGAGCAGCATGCGGCGGCGGATCGAAGGCCGCAAAGAGACGCGGTCCACCGGACTGACGCGCGACCATGCCTTGGGCAGCGTTTGAGTCGCCAATCCCGGAAGCGTTGCTGCAATTGACGCAGCCGTCAGAAAGGCCCAGCAAACCACGGCCTTCCGCGTCTACATCAAAGCCATTGAAATCAAGCAGGTTGCGCTTGGTCGGGCAGGTTGTGCCACCGTTGCAAACCGGGCCAACCTGAATCGGGTCATCCGGTGTAGCATCGATTGTCACCCAGGAGTTACCGGCGTCGTAAGTCGTCGCAATGTAAAGATGCCAGATCCCGGGGAAGTTCGGGTTTAGCGAAGAGTCT
>JBJMWW010000043.1:0-4341 GCA_045809945.1 Chthoniobacterales bacterium | reverse complement strand
TGCTCAAACCAGTCATGACGGTGAAGGCGCGCATCGCGCTGATTCGCGACATGCCCGCCGGCGCGACGATCAGTTACGGTCGAACCTTCACCACGCCGCGCCCGATGCGCGTTGCTACGATCGGCGCCGGCTACGGCGACGCGTACCCGCGCTCGCTTTCTAATAGCGGCGCCGCGGTGCTGATCGGTGGCCGGCGTTGTCCGCTGCTCGGCCGCGTTACGATGGACATGACAATCGTCGATGTTTCGGATGTGACCGCGACAGTCGGCGACGAGGCCGTGTTGATCGGCAGACAGGGCGCGGAAGAAATTCTCGCGGCCGAATTAGCGGAGCGCGCCGGCACGATTGCGTGGGAGATTTTCACTGGCATTGGCACTCGCGTGCGGCGCGTGTATCTCTGAGCGCGAGATGTTCCAGATCATCTTCAACGAGCTGAGCGCGGCCGAGATGTCGGCGCTGCCGAAATCGCTGCAGCTCCAGTTGCTGGCCGAGTTTCAAATCATGCCGGAAGACCTGGACAATCTCGACGCAAAGACATTCGGCGTGATCGAGCGGGAAGGGAAACGGCTGTATCGCTATCGGGCAAAAGATTACCGGATTTATTTCGAGAAATCCCCGGAGGGAGTCACCGTGCACCGCGTGCTGCACAAGAATACGCTGCGTGATTTCCTCTTCCGCAGCAAACTGCCGATGGCGGAAGACGATCAGCTCGGCAAGACGCGCGAGTTCTGGAAACTGATCGAGGAAGCGGAAGCGGCGCGGAAAACTTAGCCACCATAGAAAAACGCGTGGTCATTCCGAGCGAAGCGAGGAATCTCGCAAACGTTCGAAGTGGCGTCGGTTCGGACTTCCGCGAGGTCCTTCGCTTTGCTCAGGATGACAGACATTGCGCGGAATCGCGCGCGTTTGTCACTTCATCAACAGAACCGAACGACTGCGCTTAATCTCGCGCGTGATCTTTCGGTGCATGTGCGCCGGCATGCCGGTGACGCGACGGGGAAGAATCTTCCCGCTTTCCGTGACGAACTTCTTGAGCAGATCGGGATTCTTGTAGTCAATCGCCTCGGCCGCGATATCGATACGGCGCCGCGGCATCGACCGGTTGGCCCGGCGGAAATTGGAACGGCGCTTGGCGTTTTTCGGTTGCATGACGGCCTAACGAGTTTCGCGGTGCAGGGTATGCCGGCGCAAGAACGGATTGAACTTCTTCTTTTCGAGCCGGTTCGGAGTCCGCGGACTTTTCTTATTTCGCGTCGACATGTAACGGGACGCCGGCTTGCCTTCGGCCTTAGCCTCGGTGCACTCAAGCGTGATGATTTCCTGTGCCATTCTTACTCCTCGCTTTTTGCAGCCGGCGCTTCTTCCTCTTCGGCTTCCGGTGCGTCGTCGTCGGTTAATCCAAAAAGCGAGGTAACCGACTGTCGAACCCGCGACGCTTTGTTTTGCTTTTCGAGCTGCGACTGGCAATCGACGGTGAAACGAGTGAACGGAATGGCCTCGAGCCGCGCGTGGGAGATCGGTTTGCTGCACATCTCGCAAATCCCGTAAGTGCCGAGCTCAATGCGTTTCAGCGCCTGATCGATTTCATAGAGCGCGTCCTGCTCCTGGGAAAGCAGGCTGAGCGCGAAATCACGGTCATACGCGTCACTGCCGGCATCGGCCTGATGCATTCCGAAAGCAGATGCTTCGCTACCCTCGGCACGAGCGCGGAGAGTGTCCTGCGCGACACCAGCCATCGAATCGACCATCGCGTCGCGGAGCTGGAGCAACTTCTCTTTTTGACCTCGCGTGAACGGGTCGAGTTTCCGCTCCTTTCGGGGCGTAGTCAGAACTGCGGCCGGAGTGATCGAGTTACGGCTGGAGTTCTTCTTCACCGACGAAGCTTTCGCGGCCCGCGCCGGCGCTTTCTTCTTCGCCGGGGCGTGGTTGTTCCGCTTCGCCGCTTTGGGAGCGGCAGCTTTGTTCTTTGCCGTTTTGGTGGAACGCGCGGCAGTCGATTTTTTCTTGGAAGTAGCCATGATTTGCGACGGCGCCGTGAGATCCGGAGCCGATGGGGAGCGCGTAATTAAGGACGATTCGCCCGACGCGCAAGCGGAGATTTAAGAGCTTGCACTGGAGTAATGGCGGAGGGCAAACCGCCAGAAAATCCGCGTTCCGACGAGGGCAATCGAGCCGGCGACCGCGAGATGAAAGATGAGCCAGAGCGGCTGTTCGAACGGCTTGATCAGGATGCGCGCGGGAATGTTCGCGATGATGATCACGGGCACAATCCAGCCAAAAATGATCTGAAAGAGGCGCGGGAAGATCTTGTCGGGATAGCGCGCGATCTGGAGGAAATTGAAGTAGCCGTAGACCAAACCCTGCGCGCGCACGATCCAGAAACTGACCGCGCCGAGCGCAAGCATGATGGAGTAGTGGATCGCGATCCCGAATACCACCCCAACGGAGTAGAGCGCGATAGATGCGACGGTGGGAACGATCTGCAGCTTCTGGAGCGAGACGATCACAACGACCGCGCCGAGCCCGGCGTTGAGCACACTGTCGAGTCCGAACTGTTTCGTCGACACTGCAAACTGGCTGTCGATCGGCAGCGCAAGCAGCGAGTCGAGCTTTCCGGTTCGGACCAGCTCAGGGAGGTTCGAGAGGTTCATGAAGAAGAACGCCTGGAACAGCTGCGAAATCATTTGGTGGGTGCCGATAAGCAGCACGACCTCCCACTTCGTCCAATCGCCGATCCTGTCGACGTTGCCGAAAATGATGCCGAAGAAAACGATCTGGCCGCAAAACCAGAGGACTTCGAGGATCAGCCAGAGAAGAAAATTCGCTTTGAAACTCAACTCACGGATGAGCGAGTTGCGCAACATGATCGAGTAGATCTCAAGATAACGACGCATCGCAACTCCCGGCGGCGCCTGCGGTTGTATTCGCTTTGAGCCACGGCATCGTAGCCGTTCCGAACATGTCCAAGCGTAATCTCATCGTGGCAGGCGGCGTCCTGCTTATCGTCATCGCGTTGTTGTTGCATCGCTGCAACCGCGGCGCTGCACAAACTTACCAGACTGCGCCGGTGACCCGCGGCCCGATTACGCAGACCGTCACCGCAACCGGCACGTTGAACCCGGTGGTAAACGTCCAAGTAGGCAGTCAAGTGTCAGGCAATATTCAGAAACTGTTCGCCGACTTTAATTCCAAGGTGAAAGCGGGCGAGATTGTCGCGCAGATAGATCCGGTGCTGTTTCAGGCAACCGTCA
Source organism: Chthoniobacterales bacterium (assembly GCA_045809945.1). Lineage (GTDB taxonomy): Bacteria > Verrucomicrobiota > Verrucomicrobiia > Chthoniobacterales > UBA10450 > CADDYX01. The sequence continues at coordinate 1,090 of JBJMWW010000043.1, read as the reverse complement.
CACAAGCTGAAGGCGACCTCGCAAATGCGCAGGCAGGCTTGGAACTGGCGCAGGCCAATGCGAAGCGGGTCGAGTCGCTGGTCGCGAAACAAAACTCATCGCAAGCCGATCTCGACCAGGCGATGGCCACGTTGCATCAGGCGCAAGCGAGTGTGCAGATCAAGCAAGGTGCGCTCGATAAAGCGCGCGCCGATCTCGAGCACTGTCAGATCAGATCGCCAGTCGATGGTGAAGTCATTTCGCGCAGTGTTGATGTCGGTCAGACGGTGGCGGCTAGCTTGCAGGCGCCGGTGATTTTCACGATCGCGAACGACCTGACAAAGATGCACATTGACTCCGCGGTTGCGGAAGCAGACGTCGGCCAGGTCGCGGTCGATCAAGCCGTCGACTTTACTGTCGATGCGTTTCCGAACCGTACCTTTCACGGCAAAGTGGTGCAGGTCCGCAATGCGCCGACCACGGTGCAGAACGTCGTCACTTACGACACAGTGATCGACGTCAACAACGATGATCTGAAGTTGAAGCCCGGCATGACGGCCAACATTTCGATCGTCATTGCGCATAAGGATGATGTGCTGAAGATCGCGAACGCCGCGCTGCGCTATCGTCCGGCAGGCGCTGCATCGCCGCCCACTCCACAGCGAAGTGCTCCGCCGAATGCGACGCGTGGACCGCGCGGTGGCGGTGCCGGCGGCGGACAGGGCGGCGAGCGTCGCAGCGAACGCACGGTCTACGTTTTGCGCGGTTCGACTCCGGATGCCGCGCAGATCAAAACGGGGATCAGTGACGGCGTGACAACCGAGGTGAGCGACGGATTGAAAGAAGGCGATCGTGTCGTCACGGCTCAGTTGAACGCCGCCGCGCCCACTGCTCAGCAGGGAAATCCGTTCGGCGGCGGGCCAAGACGTTTCTAGCGCGCGATGGAAGCTCCGGTCGTACAGCTAATCGGCGTTCGAAAAACTTATCAGACCGGGGAGATGGAGGTGCACGCGGTGCGCGGCGTTTCGCTGCAAATCCATCGCGGAGAGTTCGTCGCGCTCATGGGCTCGAGCGGCTCGGGTAAGTCGACGCTGATGAACATGCTTGGTTG
>JBJMWW010000042.1:0-15595 GCA_045809945.1 Chthoniobacterales bacterium | reverse complement strand
GCCTGCGCCCGATCTGCCTGCGGCAAAGACGAATCGATGAAGGCCGCGATCGTTTGTTGCGCATTCGTGTTCGGCGGCCTGATCGCGAACGCACAGGTAACGGTGTTCGATGAAACCCTGTTCCACCACAATGATTCGCTCAATCAGTACGATGAATGGGGCAAGTTGCACCGGAGCAAAGACCTCAATGTTACCGATGAGGCACCGCGCTACCGCTATCGCTGGATGTATTACTTTCAGCATCCCGACGTGCTGATTACGAAACCCGCTTATGTCGGCGCTTTGCAGGTCGCGCTTCAGCGAGATGGTTATTACTGCGGCCCGATCGACGGCGTTTATGGCCCCGATGTCAGCGACGCGATCGCGAAGCTGCAAAAGAATTATTCGATGCGCGTTACGGGCAGCTTGACCGATCCGGTGCGGCGCGCGTTGCATTTGCCCTAAGCCGTCCGCCGCGCGCCCAGCGGTCGCGCCCTACCATCAAATAGCCCTTGTGCTAAAATAGATGCCGAATGAGTCCCGCGCTCAGTAATTCACTGATCGAACTTCTCCTCGCCAGCGGTGTGCCGACACGCGATGAAGCGGCCCTGCTCGCGCAGAATCTCGACGGCGGCTCGTGGACGACGCAGGTGCTCGATTCCGGCAAAGTAGACGAGCAACGTTTTCTCCAGGCGATCGGGCAATATTTCGACGTTCCGGTCGTCGCGCTTGATCCAAAGAAGATCGATCGCGAAACGCTCGGTGTGCTGCCCAGCCGGTTCGTATTCCAACATCACATCCTGCCGATCGAGCAGCGCGATAACGCGGTCGTTCTCGCGACCTATGATTTGTTCAACGCCGTTGGTCGCCAGCTCGCTTCGCAGTTAGTCAGCAAACCGATTGAGTGGGTCCTCGTTCCACGCAGCCATGTACTGCGCGCGATGAAAACGGTTTACGGCGTCGGTGCCGAAACATTCGACGAAATCCTGAAGACGAACCGCTCGTTCGAGTCTTTGCAGGACACCGAAACAGCGCTCGACCTTAACTCGGACGATCCCGAAGCGAGCGTGGTGAAGTTCGTGAACCAGATCATTCGCGAAGCAATCCTGGAGCGCGCGACAGACATTCACGTTGAACCGCTCGAGAACGACCTGCGGATTCGCTATCGGATTGACGGCATCCTGCACGAAGTTGCGGTGCCGCCGCAGTTGCGCGTGCTGCAATCGGCCATCATCTCTCGTTTGAAAGTGATGGCGCACATGGACATCGCGGAGCGCCGTCTGCCGCAGGACGGCCGCATCCAGTTGCACTCAACCGGCCAGGACATCGACGTCCGCGTTTCGACGATCCCGACGGTGAACGGCGAGTCGATCAGCTTGCGTTTACTGAGTCGCGATCAGCAGAACGAGCAATTCGGATTCGAGCGGCTCGACCTGAGCGAGAAACAATCGCAGACGATCAGGTGGTTGCTCGCGCAACCGAACGGCATCGTCCTCGTCACCGGGCCGACCGGCTCAGGTAAGTCGACCTCGCTCTACTGTTTTCTCTCCAGCATCAACTCGGTGCAGCGTCGCATCATCACGATCGAGGAACCGGTGGAATATCGTTTGCCGGGCGTTTCGCAGATCGATGTGAAACCGGAGATCGATCTCACCTTCGCAAAAGGTCTGCGCCATATTCTGCGACAGGATCCGAACGTCGTGATGGTTGGTGAAATTCGCGACGTCGAGACCGCGGACATCGCCATTCGCGCGGCGATGACCGGTCACCTTGTCTTCAGCACGCTGCACACGAACGACGCAGTCGGCGGTATCACCCGTCTGCTCGACATGGAGGTTGAGCCATTTCTGCTCTCGTCGGTGGTGAAGGCGTTTCTCGCGCAACGACTCGTGCGCACCATCTGTCCGGATTGCCCCGAGAACGTCGAGTATCCGGCCGATTACCTGCGCGATATCCAGTTTCCGGTGCACGAACTGGGAACCGCTCATCGCCGTGGGCGCGGCTGCGACAATTGCCGGCAGACCGGGTATCAGGGCCGCTGCGCGATCTACGAGGTCTGCGTCATCACCGAGCCGTTGCGAAAGCTGATCATGCAGAAGCGTGACGGCGGCGAGATGAAGCAGTGCGCGATCACGGAAGGCATGTTGACGTTGCGGCAGGACGGCTGGCGTCGTGTTGCGCAGGGCATGACGACGATCGAAGAAGTCGTACGCGTAACGCAGAATGACGAAGTGATGAGCGAGACCGACGTCGCGGCGGAGCCGGTCGTGGCATAATTCGCCAACCGAACACTATTCGAGCTGCGTCTCGACCGCGTCGAGGTAAACAGAAATCCGATCGCGACGGCGGCCAGACAGATCGCTTTTAGTCGCAGCTGCTTTTAAATAATCGTCAAAGATTCCGCTGCGGACGCTTTGCTGCGTCGCTTCGAACCAGTTCAGGTAATCGTCGATCCGGCTCATCCGCATCGCCAGTTGGTGCCGCCACTCCTTTGCGCGCGCCAGGCGTTCCGCGACGCGCTTCGTCGACCCACGCGCAAGGAGCGTCGCGATCTCCTGATATTCAATCACAATTTCGCGGTAAACCGGATTGGCGCGCGGCTCGAACAACAGCAGTTGCTCGCTCAAATACCGCAGCACCGGTCGCGATCCGCGCTCGTGGAGAATGCGCGCGAACTCGTCGATCCCGTAGTTCGTCTCGCCGATTTTGACGTGCAGCATTTCGTCCAGGGTGCGCGCTGTCTCGGCAACCGCACCCAGTTGGTAGCGCTCACCGGCAACGATGCGCGCGAGCTGTTCGCTCCATGCATTAGCGATCCCGCTCATACCATTGAGTTGCGAAAAATGAATGGCGAGATCAGCCACCGGATCGATCGAACCCTGCCGAAGATCGCGAATGAACTGGCCAAGCTGCCGATGTGAGTCGTTGCCGCGGAGAAGCAGATCGAGTAACGCGGCTGAATACGCACGATAGAGTTCTACCGATACCGCATCCAGCATCTCCGGACGTTGCTGTAAAAATACGGCGAGCGGGATTGCCTTGCCTGCCGTGACGACCGGCTCAAGTAATTGCGCGGCGGTTTCGCGTGTGCGTTCTCGCGCAACAATTCCTTCAACCAGCCACTGCGGCGGTTCCGCATACTTGGTTCCCGGCCGGAGTGGTCCGGCATCGCGGAAAATCATTTCGAGCAGCAAAGCGCGCAGCACTTCACGCTCCACCACCGCGGCCTGAATGTCGGCGCCGATTACCAGATCGAGCTGTAGTTTCAGGCCAGCCTCGCTTTGCGCGAGCTGCAGATGCGTCGCGGGTGCTTCAGGAAAATTCGCCTGCGGCAACTCGGCATTAATGATGATCGGAACGCGCCACTCATCACGCTCAGCAATCAATGTGAGGACATTCTGCTTCGTCTGCTCCGCGACATCGCAAATTGCGCCACGCAGCCGAATGTCGCCACCGTAGACGACAAATTGCCGCGACGTACTGACGCTTCGCTCTGGCGCTGCCGTGGCGGCGGTCGCGCAGAGAGCAACGAAAACGGCCCAGCGGATCATCGAAATCGCGCTCAGGCTAGCCGAGAGACATCCGGCGCCAAGCCAATATCTCGGCCTTTTCGACCGATAATCGATAGCAACGAATTGGCGTGCATTGTGTCTAATAAATTGAGAGGATTTTAATATGAGCAAACACTATAAGGCTTTCGTCATCGCAGCGGTGGCGGTCATCTGCTGCGGTGTTGTGTCGACCGGCGCTCAAGCGCGAGGTTCCGGTGGCGGTCACGCTGGAGGCGCATTCCACGGCGGCGGCGCATTCCACGGCGGAGGCGGATTCCATGGCGCGGGTGGATTTCATCCCGGGTTCGCACGAGGAGGGTACGGCAGCTTCGCGCGCGGCGGATACGCCGGGACGGCACGTGGCGCGTACGCCTCGGCGCGCGGCGCGGGCGCCTACCATGGCGCCGGAGGTAACTGGCATGGCAACGGTAATTGGCACGGCGGCGGCCATTGGGATGGGCACCATCATGGGCACGGCCACCATCATGATCACTCCTTTGTGTTCGTGGGCGCTGGTTATCCTTTCTGGGGCTGGGGGTATCCGGGGTACGACTATTACCCGTACGATTATTACGGCTCGGACGGTTACTACGATCCCAACTACGACCCGAACTACAACCAGCCAGTGCGCAATGAATATCACGCCGGAGACAGCAAGGACTACGGCGCTGTCGTCACACAAGTGCAGCGTAGGCTCGCACAATCTGGCTTCTACCACGGCTCGATCGACGGCGTCATCGGTAATGGAACACGTCGCGCTATTCGTGCCTACGAACGTTCGCACGGACTACCGGTAGACGGCGAGATTGACCAGCACCTCCTCGCTAAGATGGGGTTGGTTTAACGTTAATCGACTGCATCGATGATGCGCTCGTCTCGGCGAGCGCATCGGCAGAACCGCGCGGCTACTGTGGATTGCCGCTACGGCTGCGGAGTGACCACAACCGTCTTGGGTTGGAAGTCGATCCGGCTCATCTTCGTGAGCAGCTTGTGCTCGCGGTCAAACGACTTCGAAATATCGCCGAATAGAAATCCGCCGCACAACTTTATCAGCTTTGGATGAACCGGGAGGCGACCGATGTTGCCTGCATTTTCCACTGCGGAGATCGCGCCGTTTTGGATTGCGATGTGGTACTCGCCGGCAGTGTAAAACGAGAATCCGAAGAGGGACCGCTCGACCGTGAGCCGGCAAAGATTTTCGTCGAATCGCAGCAGAGCGCGCTCAAAATGCGGCCAGTCCTTCAACGCGACTGGCTTGTTCTTGAGCGTGGAAGCGACGTAGGCGTTCACCTGCTCCTCCGAATATCGAAGCGGTTGCGCACCGTGAGCCTGCGATGCGGTTTCAAGATCGATGCCGATGGGCGCGGAGAGTCCAATTGTCTTGGTTTTTGGCGGAAGATCCGGCGGCAGCAGCATCTCGATCAACGCCGCTGCGGCTAACGCGGCGAGCACGAGCTTGGAGAACTGGAAGAAATTCCGTCGCAAACGATCGCGATGTGGATCGAACATCGCGCGGACCCGGCGATGTGCGTCTTCCGGAGCTTCCTCCGTTGCGTCTTCCTTGGTGAGCGCGTTACGATCGAGACGGGCACCGCAGTTATGGCAGTAAATCCGCTCGGCTTCATTTTCGTGCCGACATTCCTGGCAGATTAGCTTGCTCATTCGGTCTGTTTCGTCGGCTTCGATTCTGCCGGTTTTGGTGAGGAGGTGGAACTGCCAGAACTTTCCTTGGCCGCTGCCTTATCGCCGGCGGTTGTTGGCGGCGCGTCCTTCTTCGCCGCTTCCTGATATGATTTGCTGCGATAATCAGTGCTGTAGAAGCCGGATCCCTTGAAGATCAGACCCGCGCCCGTCCCGAGTAATCGCTTCACCTTGCCTTTCCCCCATTTCTTTTGCTGGCAAAGCTCCTTTGGGCAGGTGCGATACGCCTCGTCGCGCATCGATTGATATGCTTCGAAATTCTTGCCGCACTTTTCGCAGCTATACTCGTAGGTCGGCATCGCGTTGGGGCGCGCAAGTCTCCCGAAAACCGAGCACAATTCAAGCCGATGCATCTGCGCGCATCTTGACTTTTAAACACGTTCGCGTAGAGCCAGCCTTTCCCTTCCACGTATGTTACGACCGTCATTTTTCGTCTTTCGTTTTGTTGTTCCCTCAGCGCTTGCTTTGTTTCTCGCCTCCTGTGCTGAACAGGCACCACAGTCCCAATACCTCGGCGGCATCTATGGGCAAGGACCCGTCTCGAGCGGCGCACCGCAAGACACCGTTTCCTATTGGGACGGCGATGGTGCTTCCGGTTCGCCGTCGATTAAAATCAGCCTGGGCGAGCAACGCGCCTATTTTTACAAGAGCGGACAGCTCGTCGGCATCTCGCAATTGTCGACCGGACGGGAAGGAAAGAACACGCCGCCCGGCCACTACAAAGTCATCAACAAAGATCTTCACCACGCCTCGAGCCTTTACGGCGATTACGTAGACGACGCCGGCAACGTGGTGAAGGAAAACGTGACGAACGGCGTAGACCCGAAGCCGCCCGGCTCGCATTTCAAGGGCGCTTCCATGCCGTACTACATGCAGATCGCACCCGGCTTCGGTTTGCATGCGGGGTATCTGCCAGGTTATCCGGCGTCGCACGGCTGCATTCGTATGCCTGAGTTCATGGCGGAGAATTTCTATAAAACAGTCTCCAGCGGTACGCCGGTCACGATCACCAATTAAGCCGCTGTTCTAAGCTGCGGGCGCGACGCCGCCCCACCGGTTTCGTCAGGACGAGGATCGGCCGATCTAAAAACAGGCTCGCCGCCTGCGTTTCCAGATTCATATTTTCCCGCCGGCAAGATAAAGAATGCGGCAACCGTGCTCATTTCTGTCGTCGCGCCCTGTTACAATGAAGAGGCTGTCCTCGAAGCGACGCATGGTCGACTGCGCGCGACCCTCGAGTCGCTGCCCGACATCGAGTACGAAATCATCTATGTCGATGATGGCAGCATCGACGGAACGGCGGCACTCCTGCGCAATCTGCATGAGCGCGATCAGCACACCCGCGTGGTTGGACTTTCGCGAAATTTTGGACACCAGATCGCTATCACTGCCGGGCTCGAACACGCGAAGGGCGCCGCGGTAGTGATCATCGATGCCGATCTTCAGGATCCTCCCGAGTTGATTTCGGAAATGGTTGGGCGGTGGCGCGACGGTTACGACGTCGTCTACGCAGTGCGCACCGAACGGCAAGGCGAGCGGCCGTTCAAGCTTTGGACCGCTCGATTATTTTATCGGCTGATCAACCGCGCGGCGAAAGTGCAAATCCCGCTCGATGTCGGCGATTTTCGCCTGATGAGCCGGCGAGTGGTCGACGCGCTGTTGCAAATGCCGGAAAAGGACCGGTTTCTTCGCGCCATGGTAAGCTGGGCGGGTTTCAAACAGATCGGCGTTTTTTATCGACGCGAACCGCGCGCCGCCGGCTTGAGCAAATATCCGTTTTTCAAGATGGTCGCGTTCGCCCTCGACGGTGTGCTCTCGTTCTCATTTACGCCATTGCGTCTCGCGATCTGGACCGGATTCGCGGCCATCGCTTTCGCTTTCGGTGGAATCGTCTACGCGATCCTACTCCGTCTCTTCACTACTGACTGGGTGCGGGGCTGGGCTTCCCTTTTTGTGGCGGTGTTGTTAATGAGCGGCGTGCAGCTCGTCTCGCTCGGCATCATTGGCGAATACATCGGCCGGATCTACCGCGAAGTGAAAGGTCGTCCGCTTTATCTCGTTCAAACAAGACTGGGTTTTGCGGAGAAGAGCGATGCCGGCCAACGAGAGTAACGGTCCGCCACTGGCTTCGGCCAAAGCACTCTCGCGCTGGCAACAACTACTCCGCAGCGACGATGCGCGAATCGTTGCGATGGTGCTATCGCTTAAACTGCTCTTGTTTCTGTTCGTCGCGATCAGCTACTACGCGTTCGCCAATCAGCGTATCCACGGCGCGCTCGGGTGGCTGCAAATCTGGGACCGCTGGGACGCGCTGCACTATTTGCGCCTGGCCCAACATGGGTACACGGCGAAGGACAAATTGCTCCTGGTTTTCTACCCGCTTTATCCATGGCTGGTGCGCGCCGCACACTTCATTTTTCGAAATTATCTTTTCAGCGGTTTTGTTGTTTCCACCGTTGCGTCGGTCGCCACGGCATTGCTTCTCTACCGGCTCGGCCGCGTCGATTTGCCCGCGCTCACCGCCGAGCGCTCGGTCTGGTTTCTTTTTATTTTCCCGACCAGCTACTTCCTGCACATCACGTATACGGAGAGTGTCTTCCTCGCGCTTGTGCTCGGCGCGTTCCTTGCCGCACGCCGCCAACAATGGCTGATCGCGGCTGTGCTCGGCGCACTTGCCAGCCTTACCCGAACGAACGGCGTGTTGCTCGTGCCCGCGTTGGCGCTCGAGGCCGCCCTCATATTTCGCCGCACCCGCCAATGGCAGTGGCAATGGCTCTGGATTCTGATGATTCCGTGCGGCTTCCTGGTTTATCTGTGGCTGAACGCACACGTCACCGGCAATCCGTTCTTTTTTCAGACGGCGATGCAGGAGCATTGGCGTAAATCGCTTTCCTCGCCGCTGCACGGAATCATGGAAGCCTGGCGTAATATGCGGCGGCCGCCATCCGATGCCGTGATGGTTGGCATGCATGAGGTCCTGTTCGCGCTTATCGGATTCGTCTGCACGGTGATTTGTCTCGTGCGCCAACGCGCCTCCTATGGTCTCTGGATGATCCTGAACTGGGCGCTGTTTGCCGCCACTTCGTTTGTGCAAAGCATCCCGCGCTACACCCTCGTCCTGTTCCCGATGTTCTTTCTCTTCGCCCAAACGCGCGAGGAACGTCTGCCCAGTCGGCTAATCACCGCGTTTTCGCTTCTCTTCCTCGGCACGTTCGCGGTGAAATTCGCGCAGGGGCAGTGGGCTTTCTGAGCCGCGCGCGGATTGAAGTTCCGCGTCGCTTCGACGACACGTTGCCGGTGAAAAACTCGACCGGCGCATCACTGCCATCGGTCGTTGGGACGGCAGAGCCACTCGCTACGAAGCTGCGGGCCGCAGAAGCCGGCGAGCCGACCGCGTTTTCGCATGCGACCGAGCCGGCGCAGCCATTCCTCGTCGCGGCGATCGCGAAAAGCATTCGCAAAACGATCTGGGTCGCCTGCGCCAACGTGCGTACTCAGGAGCAGTTTTACGAGACGCTGCTGAATTGGATCCCGGACGCGCTCTTCCTGCCGGAAGCGGAATTCGCCGCCGTCGAAAATATCCTGCCCGATCCGGAGATCGCCGCAGAACGCCTCGCGCTGCTGACGAAAGTCGCGCAGGAAAAAGGCCCGCACCTCATCGTCGCGACGCGCGCCGGGCTTGCGCAACCAGCACCCAAACCTGGCGCATTGCGCGATGCGTTGACCAGATTACGCCGGGGCAGCGGAGCAACGCTCGAGCAGACGATCGACGCGCTCTCCAAAGCAGGCTACGAGCGCACGGCGCAAGTCACGACGCGCGGACAGTTCGCGGTGCGCGGCGGAATTCTCGATGTCTTTTCGTGGCAGGCGCAGCTGCCGGCGCGAATCGAATTTTTCGGCGACGAAATCGAGTCGCTGCGCGAGTTCGATGTCGATACTCAGATCTCGCTACGGAATCTCCAGCAGGTCGAAATCATCTCAGGTAAGACCGACGAACAGAACGGCTCGGCCAGCGATTATGTCGCTGCGGGTCAGGTGCGCGTCGCGATCGAGCCGGAAGAAAACGACACGAGCGCAGTTCGCATCAGTGAAGGATGGATCGGCGAGACGGAGCACGAAGATTTCTCCGGTGCGTTCGTCGATGCCGATGTCGGCGGATTTGCGATGGGCGACTTCACGCTGATCGAGGCGAAGCGCACGCAGTTCACCAGCCGACTTGATGAATGGCGGAAGGCTGGCGCGCGTGTCGTGATTTACTTCCAGACCGAAGGTGAGATCGAGCGCTTCGGCGAGCTGATCGGGGAGGCTGCGCTCGCCGGCGTCACGCTCGAACAAGGCACGCTTGCGCGCGGATTCATCTTTCCTGACGCAAATCTCGTCGTCCTCTCAGGCGAGGAATTGCTCGGACGATCGCCGACGCATGGCCGCAGGCGTTTGCAGCGCGCCGAGAAGCTGACGCGACAGCGCGTTCAGATCGATTTCAGCGAGCTGACAGATGGAGACCTGGTTGTTCATCTCGAGCATGGCGTCGGCCGGTTCGCTGGTTTGCAGAAACTCGATGACAAACAGGAAGTACTCGTTCTCGAGTTCGCAGACGAGGCCAAGCTCTACGTCCCGCTCGAACAGGCGTATCTCATTTCGCGATACGTGGGTGTCGGCAAAAAATCGCCCCCGCTCAGCTCACTGGCCGATGCCAAATGGGCCCGCGCGAAAAAGAACGCCGCCGACGCGATCTTCGATTACGCGGCGAAGATGCTCGAAGTCCAGGCTGCGCGCGAAACGCAGTCCGGCTTCGCCTTTGGCCCGGACAGCAGATGGCAGACGGAGTTCGAACATTCGTTTCCCTTCCGCGAAACACCGGACCAGTTGCGCGCGATCGTAGAGACGAAACGCGACATGGAGACGCCGCGCTCCATGGATCGGCTGATCTGTGGCGATGTCGGCTTTGGCAAGACCGAGGTCGCGATTCGCGCCGCCTTCAAAGCCGTGATGGAGGGCAAACAAGTCGCGGTGCTCGCCCCGACGACGGTGCTGGCGCAGCAGCACTTCGAGACGTTTCGCCAGCGGATGCTCGATTACCCGGTACGAATCGAAATGCTGAGCCGATTTCGGACGCCGGGCGAACAGCGCAAGGTCATCGAGCTCGTCCGGAAAGGCGGCGTCGACATCGTCATCGGAACGCACCGGCTGATCTCGGGCGATCTGATCTTCAAGGATCTCGGGCTCGTCGTGATCGACGAAGAGCAGCGCTTTGGCGTGCTGCACAAAGAAAAATTCAAGGAACTATTCAAGCTCGTCGACGTGCTCACGCTTTCGGCGACTCCGATCCCTCGCACGCTTTATCTTTCACTCGTTGGCGTGAAAGACATGTCGACCATTGAAACGCCGCCGCTCAATCGTCTGCCGGTCGAGACGGTTGTCTGTGGCTATGACGAGCGGATCATCCGCGACGCAATCAATCGAGAGCTGGAACGTCAGGGTCAGGTCTACTTTTTGCACAATCGCGTCCAGTCGATCGAGAAAGTGCGCGAGCGAATTGTTGAGCTTTGTCCAAATGCGCGGGTCGAGATCGGCCATGGCCAAATGGATGCCGACGAACTCGAAGCGGTCATGCAACGCTTTGTTGCGGCGAAAATCGATGTCCTCGTTTGCACCACCATCATTGAGAGCGGACTCGATATTCCGAACGCGAACACGATCATCATCGATCGCGCGGATCGGTTCGGTCTCGCCGATTTGTATCAACTCCGCGGCCGCGTCGGACGCGCGGAGCACAAGGCCTACGCCTATCTCCTTCTGCCGCGCGAGATGATGACAGTGGGCGCAGCGCGGAAACGCATCAATGCGATCAAGCAATACAGCTCCCTCGGTGCCGGTTTCCGGATCGCAATGCGCGACCTCGAAATCCGCGGAGCCGGTAGCATTCTGGGCACGCAGCAGAGCGGTCACATCCTGGCCGTCGGCTTCGACCTTTACTGTCAATTACTGAAGCAGGCGGTGACGCAACTGAAGGGCGAAAAGCCGCGCGGCCGCATCGAGGTCGACGTGCGGCTCGACTTTCTGGCCACCAACGAAGCCGAGTTCACGCAAGTCGGCGCGGATGAGCGCGTGCCGGCATTCATCCCCGCGAGCTACATCAGCGAAACAGCGCTACGCATCCAGGCTTATCGCGCGATTGCGCAGATCACATCACGCGAGCAGCTCGACAAACTGCGCAAGGAATGGCGCGACCGATTCGGCAAATTGCCGGTGGCGGCAGAGAATCTGTGCACGCTGACGGAAATAAAGCTGGCTGCGGCACGCGCTCACGTCACGCGGGTCGAAGTAAAAGAGGATAAGCTCATGCTGACCCGGCGTGGCGATTTCATACTTGTGGGCGGCAAATTTCCGCGCATTAGTATCGCGCATCGCGACCGGCAGCTCGCCGAAGTGCTCGACCTCCTACGAAAACTGTAATGACTCGACCGTTCATCAGCATGTTAATGACGACGCTTGCCTTCGCGGCAGTGCCGTTATCGATCGCGCAATCCAGCCAGCCGCAGGCACAAGTCGTCGACGGTATTGCCGCGGTCGTGAATGGCGAAGTCATCACCTATTCGCAAGTGCGGCAGTTAACCATGCCGCGCGAGCAACTGCTGCGGCAGCAGTTCCACGGTGCAGATTTGGACAAGCAGTTGAAGGCTGCGCGCGAGGCCGCGCTGAAGGATCTGATCGACCGGCAGCTGATTGTTCAGGATTTCAAAAAACAAGGATTCAACCTGCCCGAGTGGCTCGTCGACCAGCGCATCGATGAAATCATTCGGGAGAATTTCGGCGGCGATCGCAACACCTTCGTGAAGACGCTGCAGGCGCAGAATGTTACGCTCGGCCAGTTCAAGAAAGAGGAGACTGACAAGATCATCGTGCAGGCGATGCGCGGTAAGAACATCAAGCGCTCGAGCATCACCGTCTCGCCGACGAAGGTGCAGGAATATTGGGAAAAACATCGCGCTGAATTCATGTCGAAGGAGCAGGTCAAGCTGCGCATGATCATGATCCCGACGCATGGTTCGGACGCCCCGCAGCAAAAGACATTAGCCGAGGAAATTTTGGGCAAACTCGCAGCCGGCTCGCCATTCGACAAAATGGCGGAGATGTATTCGGAGGACAGCACGCGCGAGGTGGGCGGCGATTGGGGTTGGATCGAGCGCAAAACGCTAGCCGCGCCGCTCGAGAAGGTCGCGTTCAATCTGCCGCGCAACAAGATCAGCAACATCATTGAGCTCGGCGGCAACTACTACATTCTGAAAGTCGAAGACAAACGTGGCGGCGATGCGCCGGCGCTCGCCCAGGTCCGTCCGCAAATCGAGCAGAAGCTGCAGCAGGAAGAAATGCAGAAGCAGCAGGACCTCTGGCTCGCGACGCTGCGCGAGAAGGCTTACATTCGCACGTTCTAAGTCGCTCGTTCGAGCGACGAACTCCTGCTCGTGCTCATAATCCTGCTCATGCTCGATTTGTGAGCCGAGCAGGAGCACGATCACGAGCATGAGCACGAGGACCAAGGCACGCATCGGAATCACGCTTGGTGATCCGGCGGGAATCGGACCTGAAATCATCGAGGCGGCGCTGCGCTCAAATCGTCTGAGCGCCGGCGAGTTCATTGTCATCGGCGATCGCTCAGCGGCTGCGCCGGGAAAGCCGACACGCCAATCGGCCCAAGCGGCATTCGACGCACTCGAAGAAGCAATTACGAAGACACGGCGCGACGAGCTCGACGCGGTCGTGACCGGTCCGATTCACAAGGCGCGGATGTACGAAATCGGTTTTCACTTTCCGGGCCAGACAGAATTCTTCGCTGAACGCTGTGGAGTGCGGAATTTCGCGATGCTCCTGACCGGCAAAAGCCTGACCGTTGCGCTCGTCACCACACACATCTCGCTCGCGCAAGTTCCTCAAGCACTCCGGACGGATGAAATTGTGCGCGTCGGTTTACTCCTCCGCGACTTTCTGATTCGCCGCGGAAAGAGTGCGTCGCGAATCGCGGTTGCCGGGTTAAACCCGCATGCCGGTGAATCCGGCGCGCTTGGTCGCGAGGAGATCGAAATCATTCAGCCTGCAGTGTCGGCACTCGGCTTCTCTGGCCCGCATTCGCCCGACACAGTGTTCCATCGTGCAGCAAACGGCGAGTTCGAAGCCGTCCTTTGCATGTATCACGATCAAGGCCTGATTCCGCTGAAACTGCACGCATTCGATGAAGGTGTGAACGTGACGCTCGGCCTTCCCTTTCCGCGCACCAGCCCGGATCACGGCACAGCATTCGACATCGCCGGCAAAGGAATCGCGCGTGCCGATAGCATGATCGCGGCTATCAATCTCGCAGTCGAGCTGGCGTCGTGAAGAAGTATCTCACCGTCTTCAATCTCGGCCTGCAGAACACGTTCGTTTACCGCTGGAACTATTTTCTCCGCGCTGTCCTCGGACTCATTCCGCTCGCCGGCACGGTCTTTCTCTGGCGCGCCGTCTTCAAGGAACGGGGCGGTGGAATGCACGGCTACGATTACGGATCGATGATCTACTACTACCTGCTGATGATCCTCGTCTCGAATCTCGTCACGCCGGCAGAAGATGAATGGCAAATCGCCGGCGACATTCGCGATGGCCAGATCAATTCATTTCTGACCAAGCCGCTCAGCTACCTCGCCTATCGGTTCAGCCTCTTTCTGAGCAGCCGTCTCGTCTACACGATCGTCACGATTCTGCCGATCGCGGTGATCTTCTATCTCTTCCGCGAATACATCACACTGCCGCGTGATCCGGTTATCTGGATGGCCTCGATCGTGTCGCTCGTGCTGGCCGCGGCGATGCAGTTTTTCATCACCTACTCGCTCGCGATGATGGCCTTTTGGCTGCTCGAGATCTCGACCATTGTCTTCATCGTCTACTCCTTCGAGTACTTTCTCGGCGGTCAAATGTTTCCCGTCGATATCATGCCGGCTGCCGTGCAGGCGGTAATGAAGTGGCTGCCATTTTATTACGAGCTGTTTTGTCCAATCGCGATCTTCCTCGGCCGGCTGCGCGGCGTCGCAATGATTGAAGCGCTTGCCATCCAGATTGGATGGGTCCTTGTCACATGGGCGGCGGCGCGTCTGATGTGGCGGCGCGGTTTGGGCCACTACCAGGCTGTCGGCGGCTGACGATTGCTACTTCTCCGTCGGCAAACCAGCAGCTTTCCAAGCCTTTAAACCTCCGGCCATCGAGCGCACATTTTTGTAGCCCATGCGCTGCAGACTCTCGGCTGCCAGTGCCGACCGACCACCTCCACCGCAATGCACGATGATGACGGCGTTCGGATCCGAAACATGCTCGTCGATATCGAGCTCGAGAGTTCCGCGGCTCAGGTTTAGCGCGTTCGGAATATGTCCTTCCTTGAATTCGTCCTTGTCCCGGACATCGATGATTGTCGCCTCACCGGTCTTGAACTTCTCGGCCGCTTCCTGCGGTGAGATTTCGGTGATGTTTTTCTTCGCCGCCGCGACGAGCTGCTGAAAACGATCCGGCTGATCCATTCTTACTCGTAGCGCAAGGCCTCGATAGGGTCGAGCCGTGCCGCGGTCCGCGCCGGATAGAAGCCGAAGAAAATTCCGACGGCCGCGCTGACTAGAAATGCGACCAGAATCGACATCGGCGAAATAAGCGACGGCCAATGTTTCACGACCGACAGGATTTTCGAAGCGGTGATACCAAGCGCGATGCCGAGCAAACCACCGACCGCACTCAGCGACACCGCCTCAATCAGGAATTGGGTGAGGATATCGCGGCCATGCGCACCGACGGCCATCCGAGTGCCAATTTCGCGCGTCCGTTCCGTCACGCTGACGAGCATGATGTTCATAATCCCGATGCCGCCGACGACCAGCGACACGCCGGCAATCGCGCCGAGCAGACCCGTCATGACGTCGGCGGTTGCGGTTGCGGCTTCAGCGATCTCCTGCTGATTGCGTACCGTGAAATCGTCATCGCGTCCCAGGCGAATGTTGTGCCGCTGACGCAACAGCGAAGTGATTTGCTGTTGAGCCGGCTCGAGGTCAGCCGCGCCTGCGACCTGCACGTTGATGTTGCGTAACGTTGTGCCGCCGACCACGCGCTTCATCGCGCTCGTGTACGGCATGATCACAACATCGTCCTGATCCGGACCCTGCGCGCTCAACCCTTTTGGGGTGAGGACACCGGTGACAGTGAACGGCACATTCTTGATTCGAAGGACCTGGCCAATCGGGTCGTCGTTCCCGAAGACCTGCGTCGCAGTCGTCTTGCCGATGATGCACACCTTGTTCGCGCTACGCACATCCTGCTCGGTAAATGGCGCCCCGTCGCCCAACGGCCAT
>JBJMWW010000041.1:0-15692 GCA_045809945.1 Chthoniobacterales bacterium | reverse complement strand
TCCGCGTTTCGGACATTCTGCGACAGTACGTGACCGAGCAGTATCACTTGCCGCTGACGCGCCAGACGTCCGTAGAATTTCTCAATGCGCTGAGTCGATCGTCGGAATTCTCCGAGGAAGACAAGATGTTACTCGACGACTTCTTGAATCGTTGCGACCTGATCAAGTTCGCGCGTTACGACGCGACACAGGCAGACAGTCGCAATTTGCTCGAGGAAGCGATGCGGTTTGTTCGCGGAGGTGCGCTTGAGCCTGCCTAGTCTGTTGCCCAAGGATTCGGCGCTGGTTTTTGCTAACCCGTGGCTGCTGCTTTTGCTGCTGCTCATTCCTCTTCTCGCGCTGTTGCGCGGACAACGCGGACCCGCAGCTGCTTTGCTCTTCTCCTCGACACAAACGATAGCGGCGCTTGGCAAATCCAGTGCCGCGCGCGCAGGTAAAATTCTCCGCACCCTTCTCCTGCTGACGCTCGCCGCTTTCATCATCGGTCTCGCCAGACCGCAACTCGGTAAGAGCCAGACGGAAGTCGAAGCCAGCGGTATCGACATCATGCTCGTCCTCGACGTTTCGAATTCCATGCTGGCGAAGGATTTCACAATCGGCGGTGATCGCGTCACACGTCTCGACGCTGTCCGGGAAGTAACGCGAAATTTCATTGAAGGCCGGCCGAACGACCGGATCGGCATCGTTGCGTTCGGGGCAGCGCCCTACGTCGTCAGCCCGATGACGCTCGACCACGACTGGCTGCTGCAGAATCTCGAGCGTGTCCGCATCGGGCTCATTGAAGGCAGCACCGCCATTGGATCGGCAATGGCTGCGGGCGGCAATCGGCTGAACGACAAGCATTCGAAGAGTCGCGCGCTGGTGCTGTTGACCGACGGCGATAACAACGCCGGAAAGATTCCGCCG
Organism: Chthoniobacterales bacterium; assembly: GCA_045809945.1. Classification (GTDB taxonomy): domain Bacteria; phylum Verrucomicrobiota; class Verrucomicrobiia; order Chthoniobacterales; family UBA10450; genus CADDYX01. The sequence continues at coordinate 14,786 of JBJMWW010000041.1, read as the reverse complement.
AACACGGCAGCAGAAGCGTTAAAGGCGCTGCACATCAACTTCTACGCGATTGGAATCGGTACGAACGGTGTTGCGCCGTTTCCGGTGATCGATGAGCGGAACGGCCAGGTGCTGACTGATGCGCTCGGCAACGTGCTCTACGAACGGGCGCGCGTTTCCTTCAACGAGACTGGACTGCGAGAGATCGCGAAAATCGCGGACGGCCATTTTTTTCGCGCCACCGACACGCAATCGCTCGAGCAGATCTTCGGTGACATCGACAAGATGGAGAAGACGACTGTGAAAGTGAAAAAGTATCAGCAATACCGCGATCTTTTTCCGATTTGCATCATGGCTGGCTGCGGATTGCTCGCCGCGCAGGTCGCGCTCGGCCAGACAATCTGGAGGAAATTGCCGTGATCAGTTTCGGCGCGGCGGAATGGCTCTGGGCATTGCTGCTCGTTCCCGCGTTCGCATTGCTCTACGTCCGTGGTGAACGCCGCAGCGCACGGCGGCTGCAGGAATTCGTCGCGGCGAATCTGCTGCCGAATCTCGCGCGAACGGTGAATCATTTCCGCCGAGCCGTGCGCTTTGGCATGTTGTTGCTTGCATTTGGGTGCGGCGTGATCGCGCTCGCCCAACCACAGTGGGGCTACACGTTTGAAGAAGCGAAACGTCGTGGCCTCGACGTGCTGATGGCGGCGGATACATCGCGCAGCATGCTTTCGAACGACGTGCAGCCGAGCCGGCTGACGCGCGTGAAGCTGGCGGCGCACGACTTGATCGATGCATTGCAAGGGGATCGCGTTGGGCTGATCGCGTTCGCCGGTCGCGCGTTTGTGCAAGCGCCGTTGACGATCGACTACAGCGCAGCGGCTGACGCGGTCGACGAACTCGACACCAACACCATTCCGGAAGGCGGCACAAACATTTCTGACGCGATCAAGCTCGCGGAACAAACGTTTGGCAAAAGCGCGATCGGTAATCGCGCGCTCGTCGTCTTTACCGACGGGGAAGAGCTAAGCGGAGACGCGAAGCAGACCGCGAAAGCTGCAGCGGATGCGGGCGTGCGGATTTTCACGATCGGCGTTGGAACACCGGAAGGCTCGCTCATCCCAGTGACAAATGCGGAAGGCGGCACGGCGTTTGTCAAAGACAGCAAAGGTCAGACGGTGAAATCGAAGCTCGATGAGACGCGGTTGCGCGAGGTGGCGCAAGCCACTGGCGGAACGTATCTGCATCTCGATAACGGACCTGAAACAATTAAGCGGCTGCTCAGCGAAGGTTTATCGAAGATGCAGTCGGGCGACATCAATGCGCGGATGTCGCGTCGTCCGATTGAACGATACCAATGGCCGCTCGGCGCGGCCTGCCTTGCGCTCGCGGGATGGCTTCTAATCAGCGAACGCAAACGCGTGCGGCGCCGTGCAGCGGTGCCGATCGCCGCGCCGGTCGCAGCGTTGCTGATGGTCAGTGCTGGCCGATCTGATGCGAGCGCGCCCGGAATTGATCAATACCGGAGCGGACGCTACTCGGACGCGCTGCAGGAATTTGAGAAGACGTTGCAGACGCACGGCAGCAGCAACGCGGTGGACAAGCTTGAGTTCGATCGCGGTGCGGCGGCTTTCAAGCTTAAAGACTACAACAAAGCGCTCGATTCATTCAGTCAGGCGCTGCTGTCGCCGGATACGACGTTGCAGAGTCGCAGTCATTACAATCTGGGGAACACGCTTTACGAACGCGGCGAGGCTGAGAAATCGGAGAACAAAAAGCTGACCGATTGGGGCAACGCCCTGCAGCACTATGAACAGACGCTGAAGATCGAGCCGGAGAACAAGGAGGCGAAGGAGAACTACGAATTCGTTAAGAACAAGATCGATGAACTAAAACGGAAGAAGGAACAACAGCCTTCGCCCACCCCGACGCCGTCACCACAGTCGCAGCAGAAGAAACAGCAAAATCAGCAGGACCAGCAAAAGCAACAGCAGCAACAACAGCAGCAGCAGCAGCAGCAACAACAACAAGAGCAGCAAGACGGAAAAAACGATCAGCAGCAGAAGCCGCAATCAGGGAACGACAACCAGGAGAAGCCATCTCCGGGAGAGCAGCAGCAACAGCCAAGTCCCTCGCCGTCGAATTCTCCTGGCGATCAAAAACAGGAACAGCAAAGCGGCGGTCAGTCTCCTTCACCCTCACCAAGCACCGGCGAGCAAAGATCCGAGAAAAACGATCAATCCGAGAACGGGGGAGCATCGCCGTCGCCTTCACCCGGAGAAGGTGAAGGCGAAAGTCCACCTCCATCGCCTTCGGGTTCGCCGGATAGACTTCACTCGGGTGAGCTAAAAGGCGCCTCGGATTCGAACGAAAACGAGAAGCCTACCGAAGCTGCAGAGGAGGCAGATGCCGAGCCGCAGAAAGATGGCCAGATGAGCGAAAAACAGGCGGAGATGCTGCTGCGCTCAATGAAGAACGAGGAAAAGCGGGTGCAGCTCGATGAACGCAAGGCTGCGCGCCATGTCTATAAGGATTGGTGACGCGCTGCGCGCGAATTAATCGGTGATTTGTTAATGGGAATGTCGATGGCTTCTTCGCGCACGCCTTTGCTGCTGATCGTGGCCTTCTCTGTGGTTGCACTCAACCTCGCGCGCGCTGACGAGCCGAGCGTCACCGCCGTACTCGACAATTCACAGACGAATGTCGGACGACCTGTTCACTTGCAGATCAAGGTGAGCGGTGCGCGAAATGCGCAAATGCCGCGGGAGATTCCGCTCGACGGTCTGGACATTCGCTACAGCGGTGAGTCGCAGTTGTTCGAAAGCCAGAACTTCAACTTCAGTTACAGCGCAGTTTACTCGTACACCATCATGCCGCAGAGGCCCGGCAAGTTCGTGATTCCACCGCAGACGATTCGCGCCGGCGGGAAAGAGCTGCGGACGCCAAGTCTGACTTTGGAAGTTGCGGATGGCGCCCCCGGCACGACACGACCCGGACGCGTACGTGGCGGCGTTGATGCGCGGCAGGCAGGATTTGTGGAACTCGTCGTCGCGAAGACGAGCGCTTACGTCGGCGAAGTCGTGCCAGCGCAAGTGCGGATAGGGTTCAACACCACAGCCCGAGTGCAGGCGCCATCACTCGGGCCGTCGATCGAAATTCCCGGTCAAGGATTCGTCGCGCAAAAAATGCCGAAACCGGCCGAGACAACTCAGACGATTCGCGGCGCGCCATATCAAGTGATCACTTACAAGACCGCCATTTCTGCAGCACGGGCCGGGAAGATTGAGATCGGACCGGTGCAGGTCCCGGCCGTCGTCTGGGTCACATCTAACAACCGCCAGTCCATGCCGCGCGATCCGTTCGGAATCGATCCGTTCATCGATCAGTTTTTTAACGATCCAGCCTTTCAGCCGGCGATGCCGCAAAAGGTGACGTTGAGCAGTGAGACGGCGACGCTAGATGTGAAGCCATTACCGCCAAACGCGCCGCCCACGTTCTCCGGCGCAATCGGCACGTTCACGATGACGGTCGAAGCAAAACCAACGACAGCCAAGATCGGCGATCCGATTACGCTGACCGCGAAGATTTCGGGACGCGGCAACTTCGATCGAATGAATGCGCCGACCGTCGAGGACGAAACGGGGTGGCACAAATATCCGTCGTCCGGCGACTTCAAGCAGGACGACGATGTCGGAATCAGCGGCGTGAAGACGTTTGACACTGTCCTCAGCGCGAACGAACGGCGCGACAAGCTGCCGCCGCTCGTCTTTTCGTTCTTCGATCCAACGAAGGAGCAATACATCACGCTGCGTTCGGATGGGATCCCGGTTCGGATCGAAGGCGGTGCTGCTGCATCCGCTCCTGCGTCGAGCGCGGCTGCGACTGCACCGACCACAGGCTCAACCGCAGCAACCCCGCCGCCGTCGTCGCAGGATCTCCTGTATCAACTGTCCGATTTACCTTCGAAGAACGAGTCGTTCACGCCGTTGTTTGCGCGACGCGAGTTCTGGCTCACGCAACTCGTGCCGTTACTCGCGGTCATCGGTTTTTGTCTGTGGGCAGTCAAACGCACCCGTGCGAACGATCGCCAGCGACGCAGGCTTTTAGAACTGCAACACGAAGCGCACGAATTACAGCGGAGACTGCGACGTGCTGGTCTGCCGCCCCGCGATTATATCGGCGATGCGACGCGAGCCGTGCAGTTGAAGGTGGCGCTAGCCGAGAACGTTTCGCCGCAAGGGGTGGATGCGGAAACGGCTGCTCGGGCCTTTGGCGTCGACGATGCAACGCGCGATCAGTTGCGACAGCTCTTTGCTGAAAGTGATGAACTCCGCTACAGCGGCGGAAACGGCAACGCGGCACTCTCGCCGCAACGCCAGCGCGAAGTGGCCGAACTGCTGGAGGCGCTGCGATGATCCGTCGCACTTTCTGTGCTGTGGCGATGCTGATCGCAGCTCAGCAAAGTTATGGTGCGGCTGACTCGATTTTCGCCGAGGCGAACAGCGCCTACGCAGCCGGCGATTTTCAAAAAGCGATCGACGGATATGAGCAGCTCCTGCGCGACGGCCGATCGCACGCCAATCTGTTCTACGATTTGGCGAACGCGTGGTATCGCGCCGGTGACGATGGGAAAGCGATCTTGAACTACGAACGCGCGCTTGCCTTGGAGCCGCATCATCCGGAAGCCGATGCGAACCTGCGACTGGTTCGCGAGCACGCCCGCGCACTCGAGTTGCACCCAACGATGGAGCGATACTTCGGATTCACGACAACGAGAGCGCGGACTATTACTGCTGCAGTTGCATTCTGGTCCGCGGTGTTTCTCGCGATTTCATTCGTGCTCACGCGTTCACGCATTCGGATCGCATTGCTTGCGGTCGCGGTGTTGGTATTTGGAATTGCGACCGTCGGTGCCTACCTCTGCGAAACCGGCGACCGTGGAAGGTCCCTGGCCATCGTCACGGCAAAAGACGCACAAGCGCGCGTCGCGACCGCTGACACATCGGCAAGCGTGCTTGCTTTGCCTGCCGGAAGCGAAGTGACGGTACTGAGCGCGCGCGGCGATTGGACCTACGTCGGTCTGCCGAACGGTCAGCGCGGCTGGTTGCCGGCAAAAGCAGTCGAGCTGGTCCGGCTGTAGCGTCAGCCAGTTTGCGGCTACCGCGAATCGCCCTTACAGAAATTCGATGGACGCAGAGATGGATGTCGGGACCAATCGCAAGGCGTTCCAGATCAATCTCGACGCTAAACGTTACGGCACCTTCGCGGAGATCGGCGCCGGACAGGAAGTAGCGCGTCGGTTTTTTCACGTCGGCGGCGCTGCGGGCACAGTGGCGAAGACGATGTCAGCTTACGACATGACGTTCAGCGATGCGATTTACGGTACCGTCGATCGCTACGTGAGTCGCAAGCGTCTCTACACGATGCTCGATCATGAGTTCAATCTTTTGATCGAGCGTTTGGATACGAAGCTCGGCAGCGAGCGGCTTTTTTTTGTCTTCGCCGATACGGTCGCCGCTCGAAGTTTCAAGCAGCGTAGCGAATCGCATGGCTGGCTCGGGGTACGTTACCAGACGGAGACTCGCAGCGATCCGAGTCAGATCATCATCCATGTCCGGTTGTTGGACGAGACGAACGTCGATCAGCAGGAAGCGCTCGGCATCATGGGTGTTAACCTGCTCTACGGCGCGTTTTATCACGACCAGCCCGAAAAAATGATCGCGTCGCTGCAGGAGAACCTCGCCGAAGGCCGGATGCAGGTGGACATGATCAAGTTCAGCGGACCGGCGTTTAATCAGGTCGATAACCGCCTGATGAGCCTGCAACTCGTCAGTCAGGGTCTGACGAATGCGGTGATGTTCACGGCCGACGGCGAATCAGTGCAGCCGGCCGACATTCTTCACAAGAAAGCGATTCTCGTAGAGCGCGGCAGCTTCCGGCCGGTCACCAAGGCGACGAACGATATGCTGAACGGCGCGCGCACTGAATTCCTGAAACAGTGCGGCTGCAGCGAAGATGATGTGGTCGTGCTGATGGAAATGACGCTGCAGAATTTGGTTGCCGAGGGCCAATTGAACCACGCGGATTTCCTCGCTCGCGTGGACATCCTGGGCGCACTCGGGCGCAATGTGCTGGTGTCGAGATTCGGCGAGTACTATCGTCTAGCCGGCTATCTCGCGCGTTACACGAATCGCACAATCGGCCTCGTGATGGGGGTGCCGAGTCTGCTGGAAATTTTCAACGAGCATTACTACCTCAATCTTGAAGGCGGAATTCTCGAAGCCGTCGGCCGCATGTTTAAAGCGGGACTCAAGCTTTACGTCTATCCGGCATTTGATGAACAGACGGGCGAGCTCGTCACCGCGACCGAGACGAAGGTCGCACCGAATCTACGATCGCTGTTTCGTTATTTGGTGGAAAACGAGTTCATCCAGGAGATCACCGCGTACGATCGGGAGTATCTTCGCATTCATCCGCCAGAGGTTTTGCACAAGTTGCAGACCGGTGACGCTACATGGGAGCAAATGGTCCCGCCGGAAGTGGCTGGAATTATCAAGCACCATGGGTTTTTTGGGTATCGCGCGACAGTCGCGGCATAGGGGGTTTCCGTTACAAAGCCGGGGGCCCGGCATGATTTCCGCTACAGAGAAACGCAGTCATGGCGCGACGCGGAAATTCAGTCATTGGAATCGACTTAGGCAAGCACGCCTTCAAGGCAGTGATGCTCCAGCGGAAAGGCGATCAACGGTTCGTACTTACCAGCTATGCTTCACGCGACGTACCCGAGCAATTCGGCACGCCGGATGAATTGGCGCAAGCACTCAAACAATTGCTCCGCGACGTCGGGGGTACCGGAAAACCATGTGCAATCGGCGTTTCCGATCCCGATTCGTTGCTGCGCATTATCGAGCAGCCGGACACGCCAGTCGATCTGCTGCGGAATGCGCTGCGACTAAACGGCCTCGCCGTTCTGAACCAGGAGTGCAAGGACTTCGTCCTCGACTGCGCGCCGGTCGCCGCGCACGCCGACGCAAAACATGCTTTTAATGGTCACGATGACGATGGAGGCGGAACCGCTATCGCCGTCGGTGGTGACGTCAAACAGAGGAAATATCTCGTCGGTGGAATGCTGCGACCGACAGTCAAACAGATCGCCGCAGCCTGCGCAAAAACGCGGATTACGGCGGGCGTGCTCCAACTCGCCCCGGTTTGTTCCTTCAACGCGTTCGAGTTCGCCTATCCCGAAACGTTTGCGAAAGACGCATTTCTGCTGCTGGACATGGGCCACATGCAGAGCACGGTGCTGATCGGCAGCAAAGGTGAACTCGTTCTCGTTCGAAGCATCGATTACGGCGGCAAGACACTGAACGAAGCGCTCACCGCTGACGGCGCTCTCGACGCTCACGCTGCGCGCCTGATGTTGCAGCAAGCCGATCCGGGAATGATGGACATTTGCCGAAACTCGCTTGGGCGCCTTGCGACCGAAGTTCAGAACTCGATTGGCTTTTTTGAAGGTCAGCACGACCAGGGCATTCACCGCATCTTCGTCTCCGGCGGGCTCGCGCGAACCGAAACAATTTTGCAGGCGTTGAGCGATGACCTTGGATTACCGTGCGAGATCTGGGATCCGCTCGAGACGAGCGAAGTCGCATTGCCAGCGTCTAAGCGTCAGGCGCTTCCACACGAATTTGTTTCATTGAATGTCGCCTGCGGCGCGGCGTTTGAATACCTGAGGAATTGAGCCATGCCGCTGCATCTTAATCTCCTCCACGAAGAAATTTATGAGCTGAGGCAGCGTCAGCGCGATCCGCTCAAGCTTGGGATGTATGTGCTGGCGGCGGCGGGTGTGATGATGTTCGCCTGGTACTCGTGGAATGCTTACGAAACGCTCGAGATCAAGAGCCGTCTGGGAACAGTCGAGCGGGACTGGTCGAAGATCGAACCGAGAGTGACCGCCGCGCAAAAACGTTCAGCCGAACTGAACGGCATCGTCAGCACAACAAAGGTGCTCGACGGGATGATCGACAGCCGGTTCTTCTGGGCTCCGTTTCTTGAAAAAGTGTCACGCTGCGTCGCGCCAAATGCGCAGCTGACAAGCCTCGATGGAACGGCCGACGACACTAAAGGCGTCGCCGTCTCCATCGAAGGTGTTGCTTCTGGGCGCGAGCCGCGCGCTGCCGCCGAAGACCTCCGCCAGATGCTGCTCGATCAGCTGGGCCAGACGTACAAGGACGTGAAGGTCGAATTCAAAACCCTCGAAGATCTCGATACCCTCGCCAACGTCGCTGGCGCCAATATGCCAATGGCGCGGTTCATCCTCGCCGTCGATTTCAATCCTTACTCCAACGCCAGCAAGGCGGCTGCACCAGCGCGTGCGCGCGCTCCAAAACATGAAGAAAAGCAAGCTGACTAAAGACCAGCTCCAAAAGCTGATGCTCAGCGCGATGGGCTTCGTCGTGCTCGTGTATGTCTATTTCGCGTTCTTTCTGGGACCACTGAATCGCAGCCGGGCGCAGATGCTCGCGAAGATGAACGAGCTGCAGGAGAAAATCGGCTCGTCGAAGAGCGAGATGAACAAAGCATCGAAACTCGAGCAGCAGGCCGGCACGGCAACATCGCGGTTTGACGTGTTCAAGAATCTAAGCCCTGAAGGCGCTCCGATCGCCTGGTTCCCGCCGCGAATGAAACTCTTTTTCTCTAACTACAACATCGAAAAGGTCACTGCGCGTCTCGATAGCAGCAGCCCGTTCAAAGACCCTGAGCTCGCCGCGTGGATGCGTTACAGCTGGGTAATAGAAATGCCGCAGACCGATTTCATCACGCTCGGCAATGCAGTCGCAGCACTGGAGAACAGTGAACCGCTGCTCGCGTTGACACACGTCAACATTAAAGCGCTGGCGGATGCTCCGCAGTTCCAACAGGCCACGCTGTCGGCCAGCACAACGCTCGCGAAACGATGAAAAAGCTGCTAATTATCGCATTCGCCATTGCAGTTGTGGCGCAATTTGCTCGCGCGGAAGACAAGCTACCAGTGGAACTGGCGAAGAAGTCCTCGTTTAGCGCAGATAATGCACGTAATCCGTTTTGGCCGATCGGCTGGAAACCGGCGCCGAAAGTTGCCGCACCTACCGAGCAAGGTGGCCCTGAGATTCCGGAGTCCGCATTCGTCGTCACCTCAATCACTCTCGATAACGGCACCCGCTTCGCGATCATTAATCACAAAACGATGCAGGAAGGACAGGTGTTCGGATTGCAAATGGGAAACCAGACGTATCAGCTCACCGTCAAAGTCATCGAGGATGGACGCGTTATTCTCGATCGTCGCGGTCAGCAGATCATAGTGCCGCTGCACCGGCACTAAGTTGCGCTCGAGAGCGAAACGAATTCGCTCTCATGCAGAACCGCACGACGCGCTCCGGAGAGCAGTTGCCACCATTGCCATGCGCTACCTGCAGCAATCACAAAGACGAGCACTACGAACACCAGCGCCACTCCCGCGTCGAACCGCCAGATCTCAGCCTGACGCAACATCGCCGCTGATTTAATCGGATCACCGATCGCGGCCGCATCCTGGGCGAGTGAATTTGCGCCGCTTAAGAATCCGAGCTTCGCATCCGCCGACCAGATTTTGTAATACGCAGCGCTGAATGTGACGACACACATGAAGATCAACGGGCCAGCCGTGACGAATGCGTAGCGCGCCTTGCCCATCTTGATGATTACCGTGGTGCCCAGACACAACGCGATGACCGCGAGTAATTGGTTCGCGAGACCGAAGAGCGGCCAGAGGCTGTTAATACCGCCGAGCGGGTCGATCACGCCTTGATACAAGAACCATCCCCACGCGGCCACGAGCAGGAAGCTCGCGAAAATATTCGCACGCCACGATCGCGTGTTGCCGAGCGGTCGCCAGACGTTGCCTAATAGATCCTGCAGCAGGAAACGTCCGACGCGCGTCCCCGCATCGAGCGTCGTGAGGATGAAGAGCGCTTCGAACATGATGGCGAAGTGGTACCAGAGCGCGAGCGCGGTAGGATTCGACGTCACGCGCGAAAACATGTGCGCCATGCCAACGGCGAATGTGGGCGCGCCGCCTGCCCTGCCGAACATTGTCGATTCGCCAAGGCTATGCGCCAGGTCGCTCATCCCCTGCTCGGTCACCGGAAAACCGGCGCCACTGATTCGGGTCACGATTTCAGTCGGCGAGCCTTTGCTGTTGATAGCGAAATATTCGCCCGGCTCGAGCACCGATGCGGCGATTAAGGCCATCAAAGCGACCATCATTTCCGTGACCATCGCGCCGTAGCCGATGTCCCGAACACGCGCTTCTCGCGCAAGCATTTTCGAGGTCGTTCCCGATGCGATTAATGAGTGAAAGCCGGACACCGCGCCGCACGCAATCGTGATGCAGACGAACGGAAAAACAGGACCGGCAAAAACCGGTCCGGTTCCGTCGATGAAACGTGACAGCGCCGGCATCAGCAGCGTCGGCCGCAGCGCAACCACGGCGACGGCGAGCGCAGCGACAGTTCCGAGTTTCAGGAATGTGCTGAGATAATCGCGGGGCGTGAGCAGCAGCCAAACCGGCAGGATCGATGCCGCCAGTGCGTAAACCATCACCGCCCAAGCCAGCCATTTCTCGTCGTGCTGAAACCAAGTCTGCACGACTGGGAACAGATGCAGAAACTGGCCGGCCCAAACTCCGAATGCCAGACCGGCAACGCCAAAAATCGTGATCCAGCGCACGTTGAATTTTCCCGTGCGCAGCCCAATTCCCATCAGCATCGCAACTGGGATCGTGGTCGCGATCGTGAAAACTCCCCACGGGCTTTTCGCCAGCGCCTGCACGACGACGAGCGCAAGCACCGCCATGATAATGATCATGATTGCCAGCACGCTCACGAGAGCGAGCGCACCTACCCCGACTCCGATCTCTTCCTTCACCATCTGACCGAGCGTTTTCCCGCGACGACGAATGGAGCTGAAGAGCACGACCATGTCATGCACACCACCGCCGAGGGTCGCGCCGATTAAAATCCAAAGCGTTCCAGGCAAATACCCGAACTGCGCCGCCAGGACCGGGCCGACGAGCGGGCCGGGTCCGGCGATCGCTGCAAAATGATGACCAAATACCATCCAACGACTCGTCGGGACGAAGTCCTTGCCGTCATCGACCACCACGGCAGGCGTCGCACGCTGATCGTTCAGCACGAGTACTTTCGTCGCCAGCCATTTGCTATAGAAGCGATAGCTGATCGCGGCCATGCAGAGTCCGGCGACGACGAGCCAAAGGGCGTTGATCTGCTCGCCGCGACTGAGCGCAAGGACGGCGATCGCAACCATCCCGATGATCGCGATCGTGACCCAAAGCAGCGCCTTCGCGACTCTCATGCTCGTTTAGAATTGTAGCGAAAAGCGCGTTGCTCGCCAGACGAGACGATGCACGGTTAGCTCTCGAAGTGCGTTTCACTGACAAACTAGAGAAGCTTGCCAACGGTCGTGCGCTGGAAAGCGCAATGCATCGCGTGCGCCGCTGGGTATTGCGCCGGCGTTCACGCGTGCCACTTACTGCCGACGCCATCATTGCGACGATTGATCGGGCGCGATTCGAGCAAATCCGTGCCCGTCACGGTGTGGAAGATCCGCGCGACGAACCACCGAAATATCTCGAGATCGAGCCGTGGGTGAACGAAAACCTTCGCCGAATCAGCGCGGTCGAACTCGACCTTGGCCGCCACAAACGCGTCCTCGATATCGGCAGTGGCGTCGGCTACTTCCTCTACATCTCCGAATTGTTAGGCCATGACGCCGTCGGCATCGATCTCGATGAAATGCCAATGTTCAACGAAATGATCGAACTGCTTGATGTTCAGCGGCAAGTATGCCGCGTGCAGCCGTTCGTTCCGCTCCCAGACCTCGGCAGGTTTGATCTCGTGACCGGTTTTCAAATCTGTTTTAACGGCCATCGCAGCGAACAGCTCTGGGGTTTGCCGGAATGGGATTTCTTTCTCGACGATCTGGCCTCGCGGCTAAACCCGAACGGGCGCATCTGGCTCGAGTTCAATCGCGAGATCGACGGCACCTGTTTCTCTCCCGAGCTCGAGACGTTCTTTAAACGCCGCGGCGCCGAGGTCATCAGCAACCGCGTGATTTTCAATCGAGTGCTGCCCGCGCCTGTCGAAGCTGCGCGAGTTTAGCCTCGAAGCCGCTTTTCCGCCGTTCGTGCTCCTCGACCACTGCGCGTGGCGCCTTATCGACGAATGCGCGGCTTGCAAGCTTCTGCTCAACGGCGCGCAATTCGTTTTCTGTTTTCGCGATCTCTTTAGCGAGGCGCTCCGCTTCAGCCGCGCGATCACCGCCGCTTATGATGAGATGCAGGTCACCGAGCGGTGTGATCGCGATCGGCACGCCCGGTGCGGCTTTGTAGTCGCGGTCAATCGTGATCTGCTCAGCGTTTAACAAACGCGCGACAGTCGGCAGTTCCTCGGCGCCGTTTGCGCCACTCGGCCGCAGGATGAAATGCGTTTTCTTGTTCGATGGAATTCGGGCGCCGGCGCGCAGATTTCTTCCAAGCTGCACGGAATCATAAACTGCGCGAGCTGCTGATCGAGCAGTCGCAGCATCGCTCGGCAATTTGATCGCTGATGGCGGCGTCGCGAACTGAATCGAGCCAGTGCCAAACTCGAAAATCGACCAGAGTTCCTCGGTCACGTGTGGCATGAACGGATGGAGCAGCCGCAACACCACCGAAAGCACGTGATCCATGATTGCCAGGACCCTTTGCTTCGCGATTTCATCGCTGCCAAAAATCTCGGTCTTTGCCGCTTCAACGAACCAATCGCAGTAGTCGCTCCAGAAGAAGTCATAGACTCGTTGCGCGATGGTGTTGAACTCGTAACTGCGATATCCCTCCTCGACCGCGGCGATAGTTTCATTGAGACGCGCGAGCACTTCCGTCGCGTAGATCGATAGCTCGTCCGCGTTGATCTGCGGAGTCGCCGCGGATGGTCCGTGCATTTGCCGGAACCGCGCCGCATTCCAAAGCTTCGTCGCGAAATTTCGTCCTTCCTCGATCTGCTTCTCGTCGAACCTAATGTCATGCCCGGTGGGCGCGATTCGCATCAATCCGAAGCGCAAACCGTCAGCTCCATATTTCGACATCAACTCCAGCGGATCGGGCGAATTGCCGAGTGACTTCGACATCTTTCGACCCTGTTGATCGCGAATGATGCCGGTGAAGAAGACATCGCGGAAAGCGATGTTGTCTTCCACGCGATCCGATTTACCGGGCTTAAATTCAAGCCCGGCGATGATCATTCGCGCGACCCAGAAAAAAATAATGTCCGGGCCAGTGACGAGAACGCTCGTCGGATAGAACTTCGCGCGCGTCTCAGCGTCCATCGTTTCAAACGCCCAAAGCCACGAGGAGAACCATGTGTCGAGAGTGTCTGGATCCTGCGTCCAGTCCGGACCCGGCGATTCCACCTGCACGCGGATTTCGCCGCCGTCGCGGTACCACGCGGGGATGCGATGGCCCCACCAGATCTGCCGGCTGATGCACCAATCCTGGATGTTCTCGAGCCATTGCGCGTAGACCTTCTCCCAATGCTGCGGGAAGAAACGGATGAGGTGTTCGCGCACGACCGCGAGGGCTTCGTCGGTCTTCGGATAATGCAGAAACCACTGTTCGCTTAATCGCGGCTCGATCGGAACGCCGGCGCGCTCGCTGAAGCCGACGGTGTTTTCGTACGGCTCTTCCTTCGCGAGCAAGCCCTGCTTCTCCAGGAGCTCCCCTGCTATCTTGCGCGCTTCGAAACGATCGCGTCCGTCCAGCTCTGGAGTGGACGGACAGTTGATCCGCCCATTCGGATGCAGAACGTCAATGATCGGGAGCTTGTGACGCTGCCCGATCTCGAAATCGACTTTGTCATGCGCCGGCGTCACTTTTAGCACGCCGGTGCCAAACTCTGGATCGATCGCGTCATCGGCAATGACCGGAATCTTCTCGCGTGCGAGCGGACGCCAGACCAGCCTGCCTAACAAGTCGCGGTAACGAGGATCTTGGGGTGAAATGGCGAGCGCAACATCTGCCATGATCGTCTCCGGTCGCGTCGTCGCCACTTCGAGAAAACGTCCAGGTTCATCGACCAGCTCATAACGGACGTAATACAAGCTGCCCTTCTGCTTGGTTGGGATTACTTCTTCGTCCGACAGCGCGGTTTGCGCTTTCGGGTCCCAGTTGATCATGCGACGACCGCGGTAGATCAGGCCCTTGTTATATAAATCGACGAAGACGTTCGTGACCGCGCGGACGTAATCATTGTCAAATGTGTAACGGAGGCGCGACCAATCGCAGGAACAACCCAGCCGCTTGAGTTGCTCGAGGATGATGCCGCCGTGTTTGTCCTGCCACTCGACGACACGGCGCAGGAATTCCTCGCGTCCGACATCGTGCTTCGTCTTATGTTCCGTCTTCCAGAGATGCTTCTCGACGGCTGTCTGCGTCGCAACGCCGGCGTGATCGGTGCCCGGCAGCCAGAGCGTCTCAAATCCCTGCATGCGGGCACGCCGGGCAAGAACGTCCTGGATCGTGTTGTTCAGCACATGGCCCATCGTGAGCATGCCGGTAACGTTCGGCGGCGGAATAACGATCGAATACGGCGGCTTCGGTGACTTCGGATCAGCGCGAAAGACACCACTCTCAAGCCAGTGCGCATACCACTTCGGCTCGACGACATTGGGATCGTAGTTTTTCGGCAGCTCGCCCACGGCGTGAATCATCGAAGCACGAGGCGCGAATGCAAACTGTGGGC
>JBJMWW010000040.1:0-14111 GCA_045809945.1 Chthoniobacterales bacterium | reverse complement strand
TTACCAGCGCTCGAAAGGCGCAATGACTGACGGCGTTCTCTTCCAGGTCGAGTGGAGCGACGACCTGACAAGATTAACCTGGAACACGACCGGCGTGACCGAATCGATCGAGAGTCAGAATAGCTTGTTCCAGCAGGTGAAAGCACTTGTGCCGAAAGGCAGCGGCAATCATCGCTTCCTTCGCCTGCGCGTCACGCGACCGTAGCCGTCATTTCGCGGCCGCCCGCGAGAAAGAGCCGGCACTGTCTCTTATTCCTCACGCTGTCGGCATGCCGAGCTTCGCGACCAGCGCTTTGTAGCGCGGATCGTCGCGCAAGCTGTTGAGGAGCGGATCGATTAAGAGACCGAGAATACCGCTGTCGTGTTGGTTGAACGCGATTTCCAACCACTCGAAAGCCTTGTCGGCTTCGCCGCGAACGGCGGAGACTTCCGCGATTTGATAAGCAAAGCCGCCGCGGTCCTTGGCGATGAGCTCGGCCAGTGCAGTGTCTGAGCCGGCGCGATCTCCGGCAACGTAGTAAGCAAGCGCGAGTTCGAAGCGCCGAAAGCGTTCGTCCGCCTCCAGTTTTGCTTCGCGCAAAGCCGCTTCGCCATCTTTGCGCTGAACCGCAGCGAGGACCTGCCAGCGGTGATTGGAAGCAGACGTTGGTTGCAATTCAGCCGCCTTGCGTCCGGACGCCGTCGCCTCGTCGAGCTTGCCTGCGGCGAACAAGACCCGGGAGAGGTTGGCCAGCGCCGCAACAGAAAGGGGATCGAGTTCGGCCGCCTCGCGCGCCTGTCGCTCGGCCGCTTCGATCTGACCGGTGTAAACGATTACCCGGGCGAGCAGGTCATTCGCCGTCGGATTTGCCGGCGAAAGTTCTTTCGCGCGCTTTAACTCTTTCAAGCCGTCGGCAAATTTCCAATCGACAAAGAACCGAACCCACCCAAGCGCGGCATGCGGTTCAGCAATGGTCGGCGCGATCGTCACAGCCTTTTCCGCGTCACTTCGCGCTATCGGCCCAGCCCTTGTCGTGTTCGCCGGTGAGATCCGCGATCAGTGTCCACGCTTCGGAGCGTTCCGCATAAGCGAGGGCGTAGTCCGGATCGAGCTGGATTGCCGCGTCGAAGTAAGTCACCGCCCGGCAATAGTCATCCAGGTTTCGGCGGAGGAAAACAAAATGCCCCTGCAGGTAGGCGTTATGCGCGTCAACGCTCTTCGGGGCGGCGTTTGTCGTCGCCTTCTCGTCCGAGCCTAGGAGGGTGACCTTTAAGGAATCAGCCACGGCCCGCGAGATTTCCTCCTGCACCGCAAAGATATCCTTCAGTTCGCGATCAAAGGTCTGCGCCCAGAGCTGAATGCCATCCGCCGCGTTGATCAACTCAGCCACGATTCGGACCCGGTCACCTTGCTTGCGCACCGTGCCTTCGAGGAGCGTGCTCACGCCCAGTTCGCCTGCAATTATCTTCGCGTCTTCTTTCCTGGCTTTGTAACGGAATGAGGAACTTCGACCGATGACCTTGAGGTCCTTGATCTGCCCCAAGGCCGCGATCAGTTCCTCGGACAAACCATCAGAGAAATATTCATCGCGTGGATCGCCGCTTTCGTTGAGCAGTGGTAGCACGGCAATTGATTTTTGAGGAACGCCGCCACCTGGCGCGCTTGCGCCAATGGCCCCGCTCTTCACCGAGTAGCGACCGAGAAAGAACAAACTGGCCGAGAAGAGAGCACCGATAACTACGACGTAGATCCAAGTCCTCGAGTTCCTCGACGGCTCCGTGGCGAGATGCGCCTCTTCCGTCCGTTTGAATCCTTCCGGGGTAAGCTCGAACGCCCATGAGATAGCCAGAGCGACAGGAAATCCTAGAATGATGGCGAGGACGATGAGGCGAACGATCCAGTTCGGAACATCGAAGACCGGCAGGACCTGCGCGATTCCCTGGGCTAGCGCCCAACCTCCTACGGCATAGGCGACCGCGACCTTGTAAACATTGCGCCGCTTTAGTTCCGCGAAGAAGGAAAACCGGCTACTCATGGCTTCACTCAGGTTGTGGCGCCGGCAACTTTAACTTCTGGCAGAGCGCCGCGAAGCGCGGATCGCCGCTATAGTTACGGATGAATGGTCCGGTTAAGAGCTGACTCAGGCCGGCGTCATTTCCTTCATAGGCGCGCTCGAGCCAGGTAAACATTTGGTCCGGATCTTTGCGCAGCGCGTAGATGGTCGCCATTTGAAAAGGGCCCTCCCCGGCGTGCTTCTCTATGAATTTTTGTAAGGCAGCATCGGCGCCGGCGGGGTCGCCCTGGACTTGCCCGGCCAGAGCGAGGGCATAATCCTGCCAGAAGCCGGCTGGTTCGAGGCGCGCTTCCTCCAAGGCAGCCGCGGACTTGCCCTCAAGCAAATAGATGTTCGTGACGTGCATGCGCCAGCGGCTGGCCTTGGGGTGCAATTCTGCCCCTTTGCGTAACCAACTCTCAGCTTCGTCGTAGCGTCCGCGCGCGATCAAAATACGTCCAAGACTAAGGGAAGCTCCTGTGGCCAGAGGTTCAAGCGCGAGATATTTGCGACACATGTCCTCGGCTTCCTGTAGCCGGCCTTGCGTGAAGAGGAGATACATCAGGCCTTGCTTTGGTCCGACGTCGGACGGGGCCAATCCCTCAGCCTGCCGGTACTGCGCGGCAGCCTCGTCAAAATTGTGATCTGCGAATAATAAGACGGAACCCATCACTACGTGCGCCTCGGGAATATTCGGCGGTAACGACAAAGCAGTCTGCGCCGCGCTCCGGGCCTTAGCGTATGCGGTTCGAAGCTCGCCACCGCCGAGATAGGTCTCGCCTAAGATTAGCCAGGCCGCGGCCAGGTTCGCGTAAGCCAGCGCATAAAACGGGTCAAGCCGGATCGCCTCATTGTAGAACTCTATCCCTTTCCGAAAATTCTCCTCATTGGCACGACCGACATAGAAGTCCCCCTGCTGTAAGGCGGTGTAGGCAGCGAGATTTTCATTCGAAGGTGCTGCGCCCGACTGCGGCGGCAAGCCGAGCAGTTTAATCTTGAGCTGACTTGTCACCGCCCTGGCGATTTCGCTCTGGACGGCAAAGACATCCTTGAACTCGCGATCGTAAGTTTCCGTCCATAATTCCCGCCCATCAGCCGCGCTGATTAGTTCCGCAATGATGCGCACGCGCTCACCCTCTTTGCGGACACTGCCCTCGAGTAAGTTCATCACCCCAAGCTTGTGTCCGATTCTGCGACTGTCATCGGAAGTGCCTTTGAACAGAAACGAGGAGCTACGACCAATGACCTTAAGAGCAGGAACCTTGGCCAGGACGGCGATTAGTTCCTCCGAGAGACCGTCGGAAAAGTAATCATTGGCAGGATCACCACCCGCATTAACCAAAGGCAGCACAGCGATGGAATTGGGCGTATCGTTGCCAGCACTCGAAGCGCGCCTGAGCAAGACATGATCAACAACCGCATAGCTCACCGCGCAGAGTAACAAAGCACCGAGGAGATAGTTTAGTTTCCGGTCAACGCTACGTCGCTCGCGTCTCGCCGCCGTCGTTTCGCCTGAGGGGGGTAACGCGTCGGTCAGGACGATCCCCTCCGGCGTCAGATCGAAGAGCCATGACACGGTCAGCGTCACAGGAAGTCCCGCGATAATGATCAGGACAATAATCCGCTGCGCGAGGGCCGAGACATTGAAGACCGGGAAGACCTGGGTGACCACTTGAACGATGAGCCAACCGGCGACGACATAACCCGCGCCAACCTTATAGACATGACGCCGTTTCAACTCGGCAAAGAAGTTTTTTAACTTCACCTCGCTGTTGCGGCGGCCTCGTTCGGCGCGAGCGAGGCGACGATTTTCTGGAAGCGCGGATTGCTACACAGAGGATCCCAATCCTCTTCCAGTTTGAGGGAACCGTAGGTCACGATACCTTCCGGCTTGATCTTGAACGCCAAGGCAAATGCGAGCGCGACCGGAAATCCGAGCAGGATCGCGGTGACAAACACTTTCATCACCCATGGGGGCGCCTCGAAGGTCGGAAACAGGATCGACGCCGCTTGGATCAGCAGCCATGCCACAACGGCGCAGGCGACCGCCACCTTGTAGACGTTTCGCCGCTTTAGCTCCGAGAAGAAGTTAGCTGGGTGCACCGTCACTTGTCCCGGCAGAGCTCCTGGAAGCGCGGATCTTTGCGCAGCGAATCGAACATTGGATCGAGACGAAGCAGCGCCGGGGTAAGCGGTTGGTTGTCGGCAAGCGGGCCCTCGTACGGAATCGAGAGCAGTTGCGTTAAGGTGGCGATAGCTCGGTCGGGTTCGCCCATGCGCGCGGCAACGCGGGCGAGAATTTCGATCGGAGCCGGACCGTCAAGCGCGTCTTTCTCGATCGTGAGCACCGACATATCACGGTCAACGAACTGGAATGCGGCCGCTTTGTCACCAAGACCCATGTTGGTGAGCGCAAGATCTCCGATCAGACTATAATTATCCGGCTGTTCTTTTAAGAATGGTTCCAGCTCCGCGCGTGTCTGGCGCCAGGTGTCCTGAGCGGCGGCGTTGTCTCCGGCGACTTCCTGCGCCCAGCCTAAATAAAACCGCAACTCACCGATGCCATAACCGAGCGCTGGGTCCGCCTTGGCCAATATCTCCTTTAGCCGAGGGATGATTTCTGCCGGGCGACGTTCCAAAATCGCCTGATAGACCTGTGTTGCCAATGGTCCGGTGTCGTCCGCGCCGGGCCGTAGCGGAGCGAGGAGTGCCGCCGCTCGCGGCAGGTCGCCCTCGCATTGTGCGATGCTCGCTTTTGCCGCAAGTGTATCGACGTCGTCGGGAGTGATATTAAGAACCTGGTCGAACTTTCGATCCGCCTCCGCGAAGCGACGCATCAGGCAGTAGAAAAGCGCGTGCTGCGTGAGCAGGCTCACACTACGCGGGTCGAGGCGCTCGGCTTCGTTGAAATACGATTCGGATCGCTCCCACTGACCGCGCCGGCGGGAGACATAAGCCAGCACTTCCGGAACACGGCTGCTGTTGGGCAGGAGGGGACGCGCTTCCTCGAAATAACGAACGGCGGTGTCGTATTCTTTTAGGCACGAGTAGTGGAAATAGCCCTTGGCCAGCACCGCTTCTCCGAGATTGGGTTGAAGCTTGAGCGCGGTCTCAGCCGCCTGGCGTGCCTCTTCGCGGAGAGCGAGCGTCGGCTGAAGGTTGAGGGTCACGTAATTTTTCGAGTCAACAAAGGACAACAGCGCCCAGGCGAGCGCGAACTTCGGATCCAGGCGCACCGCTTCGCGGAGATGCTTCTGCGCGCCAATCGCATTGCCAGGCGTGATCGCCGTCTTCAAATTATAGGCAAGCCCGCGCAGATAAGCATCGTAGGCCTCCGCACTTTCCGTCGGTTTGGCGGTAATGACTTGCTCTTCGCGGCCCGTCAATTGGGCACGCAGTTGATCGGCGATCGTTTTCGCTATGTCGCTCTCGACCGAAAAAATGTCGGTCAGTTTGCGATCGAAGCTATCCGCCCACAGATGCGAATCGTTGGCGGCTTTGATCAACTGGACATTGACGCGCACCGCCTCACCACTTTTCTGCACGCTTCCTTCCAGGATATGGGCGACGCCCAGTTGTCGCGCGATGTCGGGCAGATTTTCCGGAGCGCTTTTGTAATGCTGCGTCGACGTGCGCGAGATCACCTTCAAATCGGCGATCTTCGACAATCGAGTTAGTATCTCATCCTGAATGCCGTCGGCGAAGTAGGCATTCTCCTTGTCGCTGCTCAAATTTTCGAACGGCAGGACCGCGATCGATTTGGAATTGATGTTTACGTCGTTAGGCAAACCCGTCGGGTGCGACTCGGTCTCTTTCGCAATCAGTGCGGCCTGGCGGCGCGGCGCGAGCACGAACTTGTCGAAGGCAAAATAACCGAGCGCCGCTGCCAGCACCGCGATGATCATCCGGTCCATCCGGCGCCCGGTCTGCGGGCCGATCGATTGCTCAGGCCGGACATCTTCGTCCCGCTTCAGGCCTTGCGGCGTAAGCTCGAAGACCCAGCTAAAGATCAGGGCTGGGACGAAGCCGATCGCGAGAAGAAGGACGATGCTGCGTGGCAGCCAGTCCGGTGCACCGAACATCGGGAGCACCGTGCCGGCGACTTGGACCATAAGCCACGCGCCGACGAGGTAGAGTCCCGCCATCCGAATAACGTTCCGCCGCTTCAGCTCGGAGAAGAAATTCGACTGATTCACGTCGAGTGGCCCATCAGTCTCGCGACTAACTTCTGAAAACGCGGCTCGTTTCGCAGCGGGTCCATCCGTTTGTCGATTACCGGGCTGGTGTCATTGCCGCCCGTCTGCATCCCTCGCTCCTCATATGCCTTTTCGAGAAGTGACAGAGCCTCCTCTTTCTCGCCGAGCGCGACGTGGATTTGCGCAAGCCCGTAACTCGAGACGTACTCATGCTGCGATCGGTTCGTCAGATCGGTCAGTATTTGCCGCGCCTCTTCGCTTCGGCCACTTCGAGCGTAGATACAAGCGATCAACCCCTGGCATTCTGCTGGCGGGAGGGTACTTTCGGAAGTCTGGTACTCCGCGATCGCTTCGTTGAGCTTTCCCTCGTCTTCAAGAATTTGACCACGAAAGAAGTGAGCGACGCCGAAGTTCGGATCAAGCGCGAGGGCGCGCTCCACCTGCTGCATGGCTTCGTCGTAACGGCCCGCGGTATCAAGCACCGAGGCCAGGCTGCAGTTGATAATCAGGGACAACGGATCGAGCTCCCGCGCTCGCTGCAGTTCGCGTAACGCTTGATCGAACTTGCCCAGCGCTTGTAAACACTCGCCACGCCACTGGTGGGCGGTGGCATAGTTCGGATTCAGTTCGAGCGCGCGTTTAAACTCCGTTTCCGCGGCCGGATACTGCAGATCGGTCCCGAGAGTGCTGGCCAAAGCGGTGTGCGCTTCAGCGAGTTCGTCGTCCAATTGCAAAGCACGCCGTGCTGCGGCGAACGCCGCCGGGATGTATTTGCGTGGCGGATCATTAGTGAAAACAATCAACGTCGAATAGCAGTCCGCCATGCCTGTATAGGCCAACGCATAGGATGGATCCTTCTCGACTGCCTGCTGGAAATAGCTCAGCGCTTGTTTCAGGTTCTCGCCCGTTCGTCGGTTCCAGAAATAGCGGCCTTTAAGGTATAGCTCGTAAGCTTCGGGATTCTCCGTCGGCCTTTTGGTCATCGCGTTCTTCTCCGAGCCGGTCAGCTTTGCCTGCAGCGTGTCGGCAATCGTCTTCGCGATGTCGCTTTCGACCGCGAAAATGTCGTTCAGCTTGCGATCGTAAATGTCCGCCCACAGATGCGCGTTGGTCAGCGCGTTGATCAGCTGCACGTTCACGCGGACCTGGCCGTTGGCTTTCTGCACGCTTCCCTCCAGCAGGTTCATCACGCCGAGTTGCTTCGCGATATCCGGCAGATTTTCCGGGGCGCTTTTGAACTTCTGAGTCGAGGTCCGCGCGATCACTTTCAGATCCGCTACCTTCGCCAGCCGGGTAAGAATCTCGTCCTGCACACCCTCGGCGAAGAAGGCGTTGTCCTTGTCTTCGCTGAGACTATCAAATGGAAGGACGGCGATGCTTTTCTCCGGAATGCTCGCTGTCGCGTCGGCCTTGGTATTGGAGGGACGCGCTCCCGTCGGCCTGACTAACTGAAAAACGAGCAAGCCGGCGGCAACCACCGCCAGCACCGCCGTGATCGCGATCAGCTTGCGCCCGGTCCGATGGGTGATCGACCGCGCAGGCTCGACTTCCGATTCGCGTTTGATCCCTTCCGGCGTGATTTCGAATGCCCACGAAAAAATCAACGCGGGCACAAATGCGAGTACCACGACGAGCACAAACACCTTCATCACCCAGCTCGGCGCATCGAAGGTCGGAAAGAGGATCGAGGCGGCTTGGATCAATAACCACGCCACGATGACGTAGGCTACGGCGACCTTGTAGACATTGCGCCGCTTTAGCTCGGCGAAGAAGCTGTTCCCCACGCGGGTTCGTCTATCAGGACTGCGGCGGAAAAGCGATACGGCTTCGGCTGATTAAGTAGTAGATCGTGCCCGCGGCTCCGAGCAGCGCCGCGCTGCTGAAATTGACGCGCGGACCGAGCTTCCATAAGGCTGCGCCGATAAAGGCGCCGAACGCGACGATCACATCGCGTATCAGATAGTAGCAGCCGATCATTCGCGCCCGAACCTCCTCGGGGCATTCACCAATGATCAACGCTTTGCGCGCAGAATCGCCGAACTCCTTCAGGCCTCGCACGGCAAAGGCGAGCGTCAGAAGCGCGAACGAATTCGCCCAGAGCAGTGTGATTGGAAATAGCGTGAAGAAAACAAACGTCGCGATGATGAATGGCTCGCGGCCATATCGGTCGGCAAAATACGCCGTCGGGATGAGCGCCGCGG
This sequence comes from Chthoniobacterales bacterium, assembly GCA_045809945.1. GTDB lineage: Bacteria > Verrucomicrobiota > Verrucomicrobiia > Chthoniobacterales > UBA10450 > CADDYX01. The sequence goes on along the minus strand of JBJMWW010000040.1, from coordinate 5,681 downwards.
TCGCAATTAGCATTTCGATCGCGGTGAGAACGCCGACGTTTGTCGCAGTCACGCCGACGTTATCCATGGCATAGATGACCACCCACGCGAACGGGATGCGCTCGCAAAAGCGGACGAGGATATCGCTCAGAAGAAGATGACGCAGCGGCGCGTTCATCCGGCGCGCGATGGCAAGAAAACTTTGCCGGTCCGAAATTCTGCCCCGGGGCGCTTCGCGGATTCCGAGCTGCACAAGGAGCGCGATCGTGCCGCAGACGCATGAGATCGCGAGTCCTACGCGAACTCCGATGACCACGCCATACCGATCGATCAGAATTCCGCCGACGATCGGGCCGACGAGAATCGGCAAACGTTTAACCACCGATTGCACCGCGATGCCCATCGCGTGCTGCTCGCGGGCCAGCGTCGTCGCGACGAGCGAGAAGGCAGCGGGCAGCGAGAAGCAGGTCCACGAGAGAAAGAGAAACATGCCGCCGATGACGGCCACCCAATGCGGCACGACCGCGACGAGCGCGTAGCCGGCGATTGACAAAACCGTGAACGAAATCAGCGCGGTGCGGTGACCAAAACGATCGACAATGACTCCGCCGGGATACGCGTAAACCGCACCGATCGCGGTGCGCAGCGCATCGAATGTTCCGATAACGAATACGGCCGCACCGATCGTCTGCAGATATTTCGGCAGGAATCGCATCCAAATTTCCTCACCCGTGCTGATGATCACGATCGTCGCGAGCAGCAGTACGAGATTGCGTCGCAATCCGAAGAACCGCGCAGCGCGCTCGCCGCGACGCGGGTTTAGCTGAGGGTTGCTGCTCACGCTCCAGTCAGCAGTTCCGGACCGGCCTCACGGCTTGGTTTCGGCAAGAAGCTTTTGAAAGCGCGAATCGTTGCGGATCGGGTCCCATTCCCAGCGAAGTTTCAGATCGTTTACCGTGATGCTGTAATCTGCGCTGTCCACCGCGCCGGGCGTTTTCAGGAGTCGCGTGATCAACCCCAGCGCGAGATCGTTCTCGCCCACCCGCGCGTAGATCAGCGCCAGGTAGCAATTCATCAACACGCCATCGAGCGCGTCTTTCGCTTCCGGTTTCAGCTCGACTGCGCGCCGGCCTTCGCGAATCGCGTCTTCTTTCCGGCCCATGAAGGCGTAGCACCAGCCGAGATTGGCGTGGCGTTCCGCGCTCTCGGGCGCTTCTTCCACCGCTTTTTCAAAGTCGAGACCAGCTCGCTCGAACGATCGCTGCGCAGCGGCGGCATCGCCGCTCGCCAGATCGACGCACCCTTCCATGAAGCTCTTCGGCGTCGTACCCGCGTTCGTGTAGGAGAGCTCGTTGAGCGACGAGCGTTGCAACGCCTCGCGCGCGGCCGCAAAATCGCGCTCGATCATCGCGACCTCCCAGCGCGCTGCGGTCACGCTGCCATCCGGATCGGTCCCGGCTGGCACCTGGTTGACCAATGACTTCAGTGGCCGGACGTCGCCTTTCCACCAAAAATCGACGTAACCACTTTGCACCTTCGCAACCAGCGACCCCGGCGCGAGGGCGCGCATTCGCTCGGCCACGCGTGCGGATTCCGGCCAGCGGCGCAACGCCATGTAGGTGAACAGGAGGGTGCGCACGATGTTCGGATTTTGCGGATCGAGTTTGCTGATCTTCTCGTAGGCATCGAGCGCCTCCTGCCATCTGCCTTGGCGGCGATCGATCGCAGCGATCAGAACCGCGGCTTCGGTATTGTTCGGTGCAAGGCGCAGCGCCGCGTTGAATTCGGAGAGCGCGTGCTCGTAGTCCTGGTCGATCCAGTAGATGCACTGACCGAGAGCAAGGTGCGCTTCGGCCAGGCTCTCCTGCAAACGCAACGCGGTCTGCGCTTCGCTGCGCGCTTTCGTTTTCCAACTCTCAAGCGGTTCGTAGTAATGGAAAATCTGCGCCATCGTGGAAGCGAGCCGCGCGTGAGCGAGGGCGAAATTCGGATCAAGCGCGATCGCTTGCCGGTAGAGTTGCTCGGCGCTCCTGTAATCCTCCAGCAGCGTGTCGGGATTGCGCTCGATTTGATTGGCCCGCAGATAAATCACATAGGCATCGGCGTTCTGTGTCGGCTTACTCTCGACGCGCGCCTTTTCGTTCGGCTCGAGCGTCACACGCAGGGTATGGGCGATCTCGGATGCGAGCTCACCCTGCAGGCCTAACGAATCAACGAGCGGGCGATCGTAGCGGTTCGCCCAGATGTGATGATCGTGCAGCGCATCGATCAACTGCACATTGATGACGACCCGGTCTGCGACGCGTCGCACGCTGCCTTCCAACACGTTGGCCACGCCGAGAATTTTCCCGATCTCGCGCAGGTTCCGCACCTTGTCCCCGGTGAACTGCATGACGGACGAACGGCTGATCACGCGCAAGCCGCCGATCTGCGCCAGGCTGGTCAGAATGTCGTCCTGGATTCCATCGGCGAAGAACGCGTTCTCTTTGTCCTCACTGAAATTGGCGAATGGCAGGACCGCGATGCTCTTTTCCGGGATGGCATCTCCGTTGTCCGCGCGCGACGACAGCCGCTGGTAAACGAGCATCGCGATCACAACCAGGAGCACACCGATGATCGCAAAGTCGATTTTGCGTCCGAAGCGGCGCTGACTTGCGTGATCGACGTTTTCCGCCCGGACGATTCCTTCCGGTGTGAGCTCGAACAGCCAGGCAAGCAGCATCGCAATCGGAAACCCGGCGACCAGCGCGACGATGACGAAGCGAATCGCCGAGTTCGGGATATCGAAGAAGGGAAATATCTGCGTCGCAATTTGCGCCAGCAGCCATGCTCCCATGCCGTACAGGACGGCGGCGCGATAAACATTGCGCCGCTTCAGCTCGATGAAGAACCGTTTCACTCGTTGCCGCGACGATTTACCAGCCGCCGTCCCGAAAAGCGATATCTTGGGCGATGCGAAGAGTTCTGATTCTCGCCGCCCTGCTTTTGCCGTTGCAGCTATGCGCGCAAATCGATGTCGATCCCGGCGGAGCTCTGCGCTGGCGGAACATCGGTCCGTATCGCGGCGGCCGAACGCGCGCGGTCTGCGGTGTGCCTTCGCAGCCGAACGTCTTTTACATGGCGCAAGTGAATGGCGGCGTTTTCAAAACGGATGACTTCGGCCGAACATGGACGCCGATTTTCGATGACCAGCCGACCGGCTCAGTCGGCGCGATCGCTGTCGCAGTTTCCGACCCGAACGTGATCTACGTCGGGAGCGGTGAAGGTTTGCATCGTCCGGACTTGTCGGTCGGCGATGGCGTTTACAAATCTACCGATGCGGGAAAGACGTGGACCCATCTCGGTCTGCAAAACGGGCAGCAGATCCCGCAGATCGCCGTCGATCCGCACGACGCGAATCGACTGTTTGTTGCCGTCGCCGGTCATCCGTACGGGCCTAACGAAGAGCGCGGCATTTTCCGCTCAATCGATGGCGGAAAAACGTTCGAGAAAGTCCTCTACAAAGACGAGAACACCGGCGGCTCGGACGTTCTGATCGATCCGCAGAACTCGCAGGTCGTCTACGCGTCGTTGTGGGAATCGCGGGAAGGTCCGTGGGAAAACGCGGCGTTCAACGGCGGCGGCGGCGGCATTTTCAAATCGGCCGACGGCGGTAAGACCTGGGCCCAACTGCACGGCGGATTGCCCGACGCGATCGTGCAGGCAAATCTCGCCATCGCGCCGAGCTCGCCGAAAACGCTCCTCGCCAGCGTTCGTGAATTAAAGACGTCGGAACTGTTTCGATCGGATGATGCCGGCGCTACCTGGCGCAAAATTACCGAGGACCCGCGGCCCGCTGCGGGAATCGGCGGCGGCGATCTGCCAGTCGTTCGGTTCGATCCGAAGGACGCGAATGTTGTTTATTCGGCGACGGTTGTTTGCTGGAAATCGACCGACGGCGGCAAGACGTGGACCGGCTGGCGCGGCGCACCCGGCGGCGATGATTATCAGAACGTCTGGATCAATCCGAACGATCCGAACACCGTTCTACTCGGGAGCGATCAGGGGGCGATCATCACGGTGAATGGCGGCCGGACGTGGAGCTCGTGGTACAACCAGTCGACCGCTCAGATGTATCACGTCAGCGCGGACAATTCGTTTCCGTATCGGCTTTACAGTGGCCAGCAGGAGAGCGGCTCGGTCGGTATCGCAAGCCGAGGCAACGATGGCGCGGTGACGTTCCGCGATTGGCATCCTGTCGCTGCGGAAGAGTACGGTTACGTCGTAGCTGATCCGCTCGATCCGAACACCGTCTATGGCGGCAAGCTGACGCGCTTCGACTGGCGCACCGGCCAGGGGAAAACGATTCTGCCGCTCGCGCTGCGGACCGAAGACTTCCGAACGATTCGCACCGAGCCCGTCGTGTTTTCGCCGGTCGATCCGCATCTGCTGTTCTTCTCCGGCAACACGCTTTGGAAAACGCACGACCGCGGCGAAACGTGGGAGCAGATCAGTCCCGACCTCACGCGCAAGACGTTCGAGCTGCCGGCGAGTATAGGAAAATATCGCGATCAACCGGCCGCCCAGCCGAAGCAACGCGGCGTGATCTACACGGTCGCGCCGTCGCCGCTCGATGTGAATCGCATCTGGGCTGGAACCGATGACGGAATGATTCACCTCACGAGCGACGGCGGTAAAACATGGAAAGACATTACGCCGCCGCAGATCAGCGCGTGGCAAAAAATTTCGCTCATCGATCCGAGCCACTTCGATGCGAACACCGCTTACGCCGCGGTGAACACGTTGCGGCTCGACGATCTGCGGCCGCACATGTATCGCACTCGCGACGGCGGGAAATCGTGGCAGGAAATCGCACGCGGAATTCCGGACGGCCAGACGGTAAATGCGGTGCGCGAAGATCCGCAACGGCGAGGACTGCTTTTCGCGGGAACCGAACGCGCGGTTTACGTCTCGTTCGATGATGGCGACAACTGGCGCTCCTTGCGCTTGAACATGCCGGCGACGTCGATCCGCGATTTGATCATTAAAGACGACGATCTCTGCGTCGGAACGCATGGCCGCGGTTTTTGGATTCTCGATAACATCACGCCGCTCCGACAGGTGGAAAAGCCGGAGAGCCGAACTGCATTGACGCCGCCCGGAGGACCGGGCCCATTGGCCGGGCCGCAAACCGTCGTGCTCTTCAAACCGGAAACCGCTCTGCGCGTTCGCTGGAGCATGAACACCGACACGCCGCTGCCGCCGGACGAGCCGGTCGGCGAAAATCCGCCGGATGGCGCGATGATCGACTACTACCTGCCGGCTGATGCCAGCGGAATCGTCACGCTCGAGATCAAGGATGAAAAAGGAAATGTGGTTCGTCGTTACGCGAGCAACGATCCGCCGCCGAAAGTCGACGAGACGAAATTGAAGATTCCGACCTACTGGATTCGTCCACCGCAACCGCTTTCAACCGCGCGCGGAATGCATCGCTTTCTCTGGGACATGCACTGGGCGCCGCTGCCGGACGTCGATCCGGAGTTCCCGATGAATGCAATCATCCGCAACACGCCGCCGGAACCGACCGGACCGTGGGCGAGGCCGGCATCCTACTCGATCGCGTTGAACGTGAACGGCAAGAGCTACACGCAACCACTCACGTTGAAAATGGATCCGCGTCTGCAGGCGTCGCAGGCTGATCTCGCGGAGCAGTTCGCGCTTTC
>JBJMWW010000039.1:0-3792 GCA_045809945.1 Chthoniobacterales bacterium | reverse complement strand
GTACACCGTCCTCGGGCGATTCCCATTCCATTGTCGCCTTGTCGGTTTCGATCTCCGCAATCACCTCCCCGGTTGTGACCTGATCGCCCTTCTTTTTTTTCCAAGCGACGACCGTGCCCTCGGTCATCGTGTCGCTCAGCTTGGGCATCGTAATCTCAGGCATATTCGTTAGGCGTAACAGACTTTCTGGACCGCCGCGATCAACTTGTCCGCACTCGGCAGCACCGCTTTCTCCAGCGCCTCGTTGTAAGGCATCGGCACATCTTCCTGCGACACGCGCGCGATCGGCGCGTCGAGTTCGTCGAAGATATTTTTCTGAATGCGGTAGCAAACTTCCGCGCCGATCCCGCAATACGGCCGGTCTTGTTCGCAAATCACGGCGCGATGCGTTTTCGCGATCGAGTTGTAGATCGCCTGCTCGTCGAGCGGTTTGATTGAACGCAGATCGACAACCTCGGCGCTGATCCCCTCGTCTTCGAGCCGCTCCGCCGCCGCGAGCGCGATCGGCACCGTTTGCGCATAACAGACGATGGTCACATCGCTACCTTCCCGTTTCACTTCCGCTTCCCCGAGCGCAATCAGCAGCTCGTGATCCTGCGGCTCGATCATTCCCTTCGAGCTATAGAGAAGCTCGGATTCAAGAACGAGCACGGGGTTGTTGTCACGAATCGCCGTCTTCAACAAACCTTTCGCATCGCGCGGCGTCGCCGGCGTGCAGATTTTCAGGCCGGGAAAATTCGCGTAGAGACATTCGGTTGCGTGCGAATGTGTCGCGCCGAGCTGGTGCGCGGGACCATTCGGCCCGCGAAACGTGATGGGAATGTTGAACTGCCCGCCGGACATCGTGAGCATGTTCGGCGCGTTGTTCACCACCTGATCGAATGCAACCAGCGAAAAGCTGAAGGTCATGAATTCGATCACTGGCCGCAGACCGACCATTGCCGCGCCAATACCGAGACCAGCAAATCCGTTCTCGCTGATCGGCGTGTCGACGATTCGTTTCGCGCCGAAGCGATCGAGCAATCCCTGCGAAACTTTGTAGGCGCCGTTGTATTCCGCGACTTCCTCGCCCATCAGGAACACGTTCGGGTCGCGCTCCAGCTCCTCGGCGAGCGCTTCGTTCAGCGCCTGGCGGTACGTGATTTCGCGCATCTCGCTCACGGGACGTAGGTGTAATTGTAAAGCTCGTCGAGCGGCGGCTCGTCGCTTTCCTCAGCGAACTTCACGCTGTCGAGCGCTGCTTGCTTTGCCTTTTTGTCCAGTTCATCGAACTGCTCGTGGCTCAACTTTCCCTCGCGCGTAAGCTGCGCGCGTAACCGCGTGATCGGATCGTCCATTCGATATTTCTCGAGTTGCTCTTTTGTGCGGTAGCTCGCCGGGTCGGACATCGAGTGGCCGCGGTAGCGATAGGTGCGCACTTCGACGAACGCGGGATGAGGATCTTCGCGGATGGATTTCACAACCGCCGAAAGCTTGTCGCGCACGTCGCGAAAATTCATCCCGTCGGCGATCACGCCCGGGATGTCGTAACCTTCAGCGCGATCGACGATCTGCTTGAGGGAAGTCGAACGCTCCACGCTTGTTCCCATCGCATAGAGGTTATTCTCGCAAATGAAAATGACGGGCAGCTTGTAAAGCGCGGCGAGATTAAGCGCTTCATGAAACGCGCCCTGGTTGATCGCGCCATCTCCGAAAAAGCAAAGCGTGACACGATCTTCCTCGCGATATTTGCAGGCGAACGCCAACCCGCAGGCGAGCGGCACATGCGCACCGACGATCGCGTGGCCGCCATACATGTGGTGCTCCTTATCGAAGTAGTGCATCGAGCCACCGAGACCTCGAGAGCAACCGGTCGCCTTGCCAAAAAGCTCAGCCATGCACGCATTCGCACTCGTTCCGCGCGCCAGGGCGTGCGCGTGATCGCGATAGGCCGTGATGATGTAATCGTCCGGGCGCGTCGCTGCGACCGCGCCGGCGATGACTGCTTCCTGCCCAATGTAAAGATGGCAGAAGCCGCCGATTTTTTGCGCCTGGTACTGCTGGCTCGCTCGTTCTTCAAAGCGGCGAATCAGCAACATCAGGTCGAGGATCTCGACCTCGTCGCGCTCCTCCGGCTGCTGCATCGCCGGTTAGGCTGTGCGTGGGAGCGGCTGACGCGTTGCGACGACTGGCGTGCGGCGGCTGCTGAATTTCATGCAGCCGACAAACAACGCGGTGAAGAAGAGATCGCTCAGGAGAGAATTACGCAGGAACATCCAAGTCGGAGTGGTTCCGTTGTAGACCGGCGAACCGATTGTCTGGGCTTGAATAAAGCCGGCGAAATTCTTCGCGTAAGCGGGATCGTACATCCACGAAACAGTGTTCGTGGCCACGTAGAAAATAACTGATCCAACAACGGAACCGGCGAGCAGCGTCATGATTGATCGACGCCGAGCGATCGCCAGACCGAGGAACCCGACAATCGCAAAGCCGATGTAATGCGCGATAACGAAGGGGCTGGTCAGCGAGTAGCCGTAATACAGATTCAGCACGACGTCAGACACGATTAACGCGGCGAACGGCACCGTGAATTTGTAGCGCGCCGGAAAATACGCCGCGCCGCAAAGCGCGATCGCAGCGAGCGGCGCGATATTTGAGATCCAAGTCGTGCCGGAAATGATCGCGAGGCCCGTGATAATGCGCAGCGCGACTGCAGCAACAATAAGAAGAAAAGCAGGAAGCATCGCGCTAACCTTTATCGTTCCCGCAGAATTCGCAACGCCGAAGCCCGTCGGCTGTTTCGTAGCCTACGCGGCTGACTTCGCCGCCGCTTTCTTCAGCCGAGCTTTGCGTCGGGACGCGGCGTTTTTATGAATTGCACCGCGCTTCGCCGCTTTGTCGATTTCGCTGATGAGCGCGCGAACGTCGGCCGTGCCTTTTTTCTGCAACGTGCGCAGTCGGCCGAGCACGCTGCGATTGCGAAGTGTACGTTTCGCCGTCTGGCGGGCGCGTTTACCGGCTGATCGTGTGTTTGCCATAGATTAAAGTTGTTTCGCAACCGAGCTGTCGTGTTGGTTCGGATGGCGGGCGCCGGCGGCGTTTTCCTGCCACGGCTCGACCGGCTCATCCTGCGGACGGGCCGACGACACCGACGGCGTTTGTGTCTGCGCGACTTCGTTCGCCATGAATACGGTGCCTTTCGGCGCGTTTGGAACTTTCGGCAACCTGTCCGGAGTTACTTCTACGACCGCACCGAGTGGAACCTGGGAGTAAAGCTGTGCGACATCGCTCGCCTTCATTCGAATACAGCCGTAGCTCGCCGGCCGACCGATGAATTTTTCCTCGGTCGTTCCGTGAATGTAGATGCATCGACTGAATGCATGCTGGTTCTCTGGCTGTAGACCGCGCAGCCAGAGAATGCGCGTCGTGATCGGATCGCGGCCGGGCGCATTTGGGGGAAGCACTTCGCCGGTAAATCGACGATTGTGAAACACCCCGCCAATCGGCGCGTTGTCGCCGATCTTTTGCACGACCTGCATGAAACCAAGCGGCGTAGCCATCGTCCCCCAGCCGTCGCCGATTCCGAACTTGGAAGTCGAGACCGGCCATACCGCAATTTTCTGACCGTTTTCCATCAGCATTAGCTTCTGTTCTTTAATACTGATGACGATGCGACTCGGGGCGGGGCCGTCGGCGTACGTAATGGTCGCGCTGAGGCCGATCAAAAAAATGAGACGGAGCGCGCGTCCGGTCATCACGGTTTTCTTTACTCGGATTTACCGAGTTGTCACGCGGCGATCGTCACTTCCTCGC
>JBJMWW010000038.1:0-33257 GCA_045809945.1 Chthoniobacterales bacterium | reverse complement strand
TCCGCCCCCCACCCCATCCGATGTGCGCAGCTGATACGCGTTGAAGCCAACGTTATTTCCGACAGAGCCGGCGCGCATGCGTCCGTAGCCGACGTGAATCGTGACGCAGTCATCCGCCTGACCCGGCAAGATCCAGATCGGCGTGCGCACCGAGCGACCACGCACCGTCAGGTTAACGACATTCCCGTTCTCGAGGTTCAGCCCTTTCGCAGTCCTCGGGCTAACGAGTGCTGCGTTGTCCCACACGATTGTGGTGAACGGCTCCGGAAATTCCTGCAGCCAGGCGTTGTTCGCGAAGCGGCCATCGTACGTCTGCGCGCTCGGACGGATGAGCAGATTCAGTGGTAGGGCGTGACCGCTGGGCGCGCCGACGTTTGAGGGAAGGGTCGGTGTCGCGGCAGCCTGCGGCGGTCCCGCTCTACCACTGTTCGCGACGACACCATCGTGCACGGACTTGCGCCAGACGTTCTCGAAATCCGGCGCAGGATGCTGCCCGTGCCAGAACGCGCGCACGATTTCATAGCTGGTGGTCGGCGCGTCTTCGAGGATCGCGCCAAGTAGCTCGTGCCGCGAACGGCCAGCAAACAGCGGCTCGATAACCGGCTGCAGGATTGACGCCGTGCCGTCGAACGCGCGGCTATCGCTCCAGCTTTCTAGCGCGTGAGCTTCGGGAATGTACCAGTGGCACAGCTCCGCGGTTTCGTTCGCGTAGAGATCGAGGTGAATGGTGCGCGGGATTCTCTGCAGCAGCTGCGCGAACTCGAAATTGGTCGGCGCGTCATATGCCGGATTTCCGCTGATGATAATGAGCGTCTCGACTGCGCCTGCACGGATCTCGTCCACGAGCTCACGGAGATCCCGCCCGGCAGGCTGCTGCGCGATGTACTCCACCGTCGTTCCGGTGTTGTCTAAGGCGTCGTTAATGCGACGCGCGATCGGCTCGAGCACGTCCGCGACGACGACGCAACGCCCGGCGTGCGCGCGCAGATCATCAGCGATTGCTTTCAGCGAACCGCTGCCCGATTCGAGGTCGCGCGCGAATTGCCCGAGTTCGTCAGGCGACATGATGAACCGATGATCGGCCATCGCACCGGTGAGCGTCGGAGTCGATTCCGCTACATAGAGGCGATTCGCGGCGCGGCGCGCCTGTGCAAAATCGCGCGTGTATCGCAGTCCCGCTGCTGAATCGCACAGAAAGTCTGTGCCTAACGAGACGACCACTTCTGCTTTGTCGAAGTGGTAGATCGCGGTTGATGCGCGCGCGAGCGGCTCATATTCGTGCCACTTCGCCGCCGGATATTTTGCGAGCAGACGGCGAATCTGGTCGAGAAATGTCGGTGACGTTTCGTGTCGCGTCAGGATGCGCAGAGCTGCGCCGCCATCCGTTTTCCACTTCGGGCCGGCGGCCGTGAGTTCGCCGACGAGTGCATCCCACGTGCTGATCTGTTTCTCGTGCAGGACAGCTTGCGAGCGATCGGGATCAAACAATGTCAGCAGCTCGGCTTGCATGAAGACATCACTCGCGCCGACGCTCGCCGGATGATCGGGATTGCCTTCGATCTTAGTCGGATGTCCTTCGTGCGTTTCGATGAGAACGCCGCGCGCAAAGCCACCCAGTGTGAGCGCGGTGGCGTAGAAGAGCGGTTTGCCCGGAATGATTTCCTCCGGCTGCTTAACGTAAGGGACGATGTGCTCCGGCGGATTGCGGGTGCAGCCGGTGCTCGCCAGCGCGATCGACGCGCCCATCAGCTGCAAGAATTTCCGGCGCGACAATTCGTTAGGCCAGTCGTTCGCGCCGGGCGCGAACTCATTGCCAATTGCCGATTGCCAATTGGTCATCGGTGGCATGTGTAACAATCCGTTAGTCCCGCAGTGTGGACGTGGTTAGTCGCGAGCAGCTTTTGACCTAACGAGTGCTGATCTCGCGGTGTGGCGTAGGTCATGTTGAAGACCTCGTTCTTTGGCCTGACGAATCGCGCCGGGTCGCGGTGGCAATCGAGACACCAGCGCATGTAGAGCTCCTGCGTTTTGAAAGTGAGCGGCATTTCGTTGACGGCGCCATGGCACGTCGCGCAGCCGACGCCTTTGTTCACGTGAATGCTGTGATCGAAGTAGACGTAACCCGGGAGATCGTGGACGCGTTGCCATTTGATCGGACGATCCGTCTGCATGCTGTCGCGCACCGGCTGGAGCACAGGCGCATCTTTGAACAGCTGCGAGTGGCACGTCATGCAGGTCTCGGTCGGCGGCAGCCCAGCGAATCCGGAGTTCTCCACCGAGGTGTGGCAATAGCGGCAATCGATTCCATCATCGCCAACATGATGTTTGTGGCTGAATGGAACCGGCTGCTCGATCGGTACGTCGACGCCGGTCATAAAATCCGAGCGCGCGAGCGCATACCACACGCCCGAGCCGAGCACGATGAACAGCGGCAGGCCGATGACGACGGCTTTCGCGATCGCATTCGCGCGCCGTTTAAATAGCTGCCCCATGTGATGCGTGTCTCGCGCGGCCTCAGGAAGTGAATCGCACCTCGCGTCACCAGCAACCGGCAATCGTTCTGGCGAGATGTGCCGAAAATTTCTTAACCGGCGTCAGGTCGTTGCTTCGGCGATTGCCTTACTAATCTGGAGTAGTTCGGGTGTTGGGGAATTTTCGCACGCGTCGCTACGAGCGTTTCGCAGCCGGAGGTTGGTTAGCGCAAGCAGACCCCGGTGGGTAATGAAAATGTATGCCGGTTGCGCTACGAGCAGGTCTCTGGGGATTCGTTGCTGGCGCGGCGCTGCTGGTCGGTGCTGGCATCGCATACGGCCTGCAAGTGCCGACGCGGTTGATCGCCGCGATCATGGCTTTTGGAAGTGGCGTCCTCATCTCCGCGCTCCCCTTCGATTTGATGGACGAGGCTTACAAGCGCGGCGGATTTGATTCGACGTCGGCGGGTTTCCTCGGTGGCGCGGCGATCTACACGGCCGCGAATTGGTACCTTGCAAAGCGCGGCGCCAAACATCGAAAACGCTCCGGCGATCAACAGCCGTCCGACGCCGGCAGCGGGATGGCGATTGCGGTCGGCGCGCTGCTTGATGGAATCCCCGAGTCGATCGTCATCGGCTTGAGCATGCTGCGCGGCGGCGTTGTCAGCATGGTCGCGGTGATAGCGATTTTCATCCCGAACATCCCCGAAGGTCTTTCGAGCGCGGCGGGCATGAAGAAGGCGGGCCGATCGGCGCGTTACATTTTCGGCGTGTGGGGCGCGATTGCAGTGCTCTCCGGCCTGGCCGCGCTCATCGGCTACGCAGTGTTCGGGCATTTCTCGAACGATGTCATCGCAGCGACCACCGCAATCGCCGCCGGCGCGATGCTCGCGATGCTGGCCGACACCATGATTCCGGAAGCGTTCGACGAAGCGCACGACTTCGCCGGGTTAATCACCGTCGCCGGATTCCTGGTCGCATTTGTTCTCACGAAAATGGAGGCCGCGTCGTGACAATCGGCAGAAGGCATTGGGCGATCGCGGAAGGCTGGATTCCGGAGTGGAGTCACGGGCCTGAGCCGGAAATGTTGAGCCACGAAACGGCGTGCATTTTGAATGCAAACGACCGCGACGCGCATGTCGAGATCACGATTTACTTCAGCGATCGCGAGCCGGTTGGGCCTTACAAAATCACCGTGCCAGCGCGGCGCACATTGCATCAACGTTTCAATGATCTGAGCGACCCAGAGCCGATCCCGAAAGCGACTAACTACGCGAGCACAATCGATTCTGATGTGCCGATCGTCGTGCAGCATACGCGACTCGATTCGCGGCAATCGGAGAACGCATTGATCACGACGATCGCCTTTGCGGGAGGCGATTAAGCATTATGGCTGACAACGTTTCTGACTTCCTGATCAAGCGGCTCGCCGCGTGGGGCATCAAGCGCATCTATGGTTTCCCCGGCGACGGCATCAACGGCGTGATGGGCGCCATGAATCGCGCGGATGGGCTGATCAAACTCGTTCAGGTGCGGCATGAAGAAATGGCTGCATTCATGGCGTGCGCGCATTCCAAATTCACCGGCGAGGTCGGCGTGTGTCTCGCCACCAGCGGCCCGGGTGCGATCCATCTGCTCAACGGACTTTACGACGCGAAAATGGACCACCAGTCCGTCGTCGCGATTGTTGGGCAACAGGCGCGCGCGGCGCTCGGCGGAGATTACCAGCAGGAGGTCGATCTCATCTCGCTCTTCAAGGATGTGGCGAACGAGTACGTGCACATGTGCTCGGATCCAAAACAGATGCGGCATCTGATCGATCGGGCGGTCCGGATCGCGAAAGTCGGCCGCTGTGTCACGTGCATCATCGTGCCGAACGATATCCAGGAGCTCGAGGCGGTCGAGAAGCCACCGCGCGCGCACGGCACGGTGCATTCCGGGATTGGTTTTCCGGCGCCGCGGATTGTGCCGAACGAGTCGGAATTGCGGCGCGCCGCGGATGCTTTGAACAGCGGGAATAAGGTCGCGATGCTGATCGGCGCCGGTGCGCTCGGCGCCGCGGATGAAGCCATTCAGGTCGCTGATTTGTTAGGGGCGGGCGTGGCGAAGGCGTTGCTCGGCAAGGCGGCGCTGCCGGATGCGCTGCCTTACGTTACCGGGTCGATCGGCTTGTTAGGGACGAAGCCGAGCTGGACCATGATGAGCGAGTGCGACACGCTGCTCATGGTCGGCTCGAGTTTTCCGTATTCGGAATTTCTTCCGAAAGAAGGACAGGCGCGCGGGGTTCAAATCGACATCGACGGTCGCATGCTTTCCATCCGCTACCCGATGGAAGTGAACCTGATGGGCGACAGCGCGGAAACATTGCGCGCACTCATTCCGCTGCTGAAACGCAAGGAAGATCGTTCGTGGCGGCAGATGCTCGAGAAGGAAATTGAGGAGTGGTGGAAGGTTCTGCAAGGGCGCGCGATGAACAGCGCCGAGCCGATCAATCCGCAGCGCGTGTTTTGGGAGTTGTCGCCGAAGCTGCCGGACAACTGCATCATTTCATCCGATTCCGGTTCGTCGGCCAACTGGTTCGCGCGCGATTTGAAAATCCGCCGCGGCATGATGGCGTCCCTTTCGGGCAATCTGGCCACGATGTGTCCCGGCGTGCCCTACGCGATCGCAGCGAAGTTTTGTTTTCCGGAGCGCGTCGCGATCGCGTGCGTCGGCGACGGCGCGATGCAGATGCTCGGCAACAACGGGCTAATCACGATCGCGAAATATTGGAAAGAATGGAGCGACCCGCGCCTGATCGTGCTCGTGCTCAACAACCGCGACTTGAACCAAGTCACGTGGGAGCAGCGCGCGATGGCCGGCGATCCGAAGTTCGAAGCGTCGCAAGATGTCCCGGATTTTCCGTATGCGCGTTACGCGGAGATGCTCGGCTTGCGCGGCATCTTCGTCGATAAGCCGGAGCAAATCGCCGACGCATGGGACCAGGCCTTCGCGTCCGATCGGCCGTGCGTGTTCGAAGCGTATACGGATCCGAACGTGCCGACGCTGCCGCCGCACATCACCTTCTCGCAAGCAGAGGCGTACGCGAAAGCGCTCTTCAAAGGCGATCCGGAAGAGCTCGGGATCATCCGGCAAACATTCAAAGACGCGATGGAATCATTCGTGCCGCACGGCAATTAATGAATGCGGCGCCTGGTAGGGCGCGACCGCTGGGCGCGCCGCATTTGACGAACCGCGAAACGGAGCGTCCGGCCCAGCAGTCCGGCCCTACCATTCAGAAGGTCTGCGTCGCCGCGTATCGAATACCAACCGACGCGCATGAATCGGACGGCACGTTTGAATGGGACACGACCACGCTCGTGCTGGTCGAAGCGACTGCCGGCGAGGTGACCGGCATCGGCTTCAGCTACGCAGATCTCGCAACCGCGACGCTGATCGATGACTCGTTGGCCGATATCGTCATCGGCGTCAACGCGATGGACATTCCGCGGGCGTGGATCGCGATGGTTCACGCGATTCGAAACATCGGACGGCCGGGCGTCGCTTCCATGGCGATCTCCGCGATCGATAACGCGCTGTGGGATCTGAAAGCGCGTTTGCTCGACCAGCCACTCATTAGCCTGCTCGGCGCCGCGCGTGATGCTTTGCCGATTTACGGCAGCGGCGGCTTCACGTCATACACCGACAAACGACTGCAGGATCAACTGCGCGGCTGGGTCGAGCAGGGAATTCTGCGCGTGAAGATGAAGATCGGCCGCGAACCCGTTCGTGACGTGGATCGCGTTTCAGCCGCGCGCGCAGCGATCGGCGACGACGCGGAATTGTTCGTCGATGCGAACGGCGCGTATTCTCGCAAGCAAGCGCTCGAGCTCGCCTGCGCATTTTCCGAGTTCGACGTCAGCTGGTTCGAAGAGCCGGTCTCGTCCAACGATCTCGAAGGTCTGCGCCTGATACGGGACGACGGGCCGCCGGGCATGGAGATCGCCGCCGGCGAATACGGCTACGACGAGACTTACTTCCGTCGCATGCTCGACGCAGGCGCAGTCGACGTGTTGCAAGCAGACGCGACGCGGTGCGCAGGCATCACCGGTTTTGTGATGGCCGATGCGCTCTGCCAGGCCGCGCACATTCCGCTCTCATCCCACTGCGGTCCATCGATGCATCTGCACGTCGGCTGCGCGGCGAAGACGATCCGGCACGCCGAGTATTTTCACGATCACGTGAGAATCGAAAACATGCTCTTCGACGGCGTCGCGCAGCCAGTCGGCGGCGCGCTTGCACCTGATCTCACGCGGCCGGGGCATGGATTGGAATTCAAACGCTCCGACGCGGAGCAATTCAAATTATGAAAAGTGAACTCGTAACGCGCCGAGCGGTCGAAGCAGCGGCGCTTTTCCTCATCGGCGACGGCATCATGGGCCTGCTCAAGCCGCGCTGGCATTCGCTCCTCTGGCATTTCGGACCCAAAATTGCGAAGACAACGACGGAGGGACTCGCTGCCAATCCAAACGCCGCGCGCGCGGTCTACGCGCTCGAAGCTGCGGTCGGAATTGCGATCGCTTCGTTCTCAACTGCCGAGAATCGATGAGCGACGTTCACCGCAACGGCGAAAAGTTTGCGGAAGTCGAGGCGACGTATCTTGCGAATGAGCTTCGCCGCACGATCCGCGGTGAAGTGCGTTTCGATACCGGCAGCCGCGCGCTCTACGCGACGGACTCGTCGAACTACCGGCAGGTGCCGATAGGTGTCGTGATTCCGGGCGACAAAGATGACGTGATCAGCACGATCGCGGTTTGCCGGCAGTTCGGCGCGCCGATCTTGTCGCGCGGCGGCGGGACGAGTTTGTGCGGACAGTGCTGCAACGTCGCGGTCGTGATGGACATGTCGAAATACTTCAACCGGCTAATCGAAATCGATCCGGTGAAGAAGCTCGCGCGTTGCGAGCCGGGCATCGTGCTCGATCGCGTCCGCGATGCGGCGAACAAGCACGGGCTCACCTTCGGGCCCGATCCCTCGACGCATAATCACTGCACGATCGGCGGCATGCTCGGCAACAATTCGTGCGGCGTGCATTCGGTCATGGCGGTGAACGAGGGGAACGGCGCGCGCACTTCGGACAACACTGAGTCGCTTGAGATCCTGACCTATGACGGAGCGCAAATGCGCGTTGGGCCAACGAGCGACGATGAACTGGAATCGATCATCCGCAGCGGCGGCCGGCGCGGTGAGATTTACGCCAAGCTGAAAGCGTTGCGCGATCGCTACGCGGACAAGATTCGCGAACGTTATCCGAAAATTCCGCGTCGCGTTTCCGGTTACAATCTGGACGAACTCCTGCCGGAGAACGGGTTCAACGTTGCGCGCGCGCTGGTCGGTTCGGAGTCAACGCTGGTGACGATTCTGGAAGCGACGCTGAAGCTGATTCATCAGCCGCCCGTCCGCTCGTTACTCGTGCTCGGTTATCCGGATGTTTACAGCGCGGGCGATCACGTGATGGAGGCGCTCGCGTTCAAGCCGACTGGCCTCGAAGGCATGGACGACCTGCTCGTCGACGACATGAAGAAGCTGCACATCCATCCCGAGGATGTGGCGCTGCTGCCGGACGGAAACGGCTGGTTGATGGTGGAGTTCGGCGGCGAAACAAAAGAGGAATCTGACGATAAGGCGCGGCAATTGATGGAGGCGTTGAAGAAGAAGCCGAATCCGCCGTCGATGAAGCTTTTCGACAACCCGCGCGAAGAAGAGCAGCTCTGGAAAGTGCGCGAGTCCGGACTCGGCGCGACGGCGCATGTGCCGGACGAAAAGATCACCTGGGAAGGGTGGGAAGATTCCGCCGTCGCGCCGGAAAAAATGGGCGATTACCTGCGCGAGTTTCGCAAGGTGCTGAACAAGCACAATTACGGCTGCACGCTTTACGGCCACTTCGGGCAGGGCGTCATCCACACCCGGATCGATTTCGATCTCGAGACCGCCGCCGGCATCGCGAATTTCCGCTCCTACATAGAAGAGGCGTCCGATCTCGTCGTCCGAATGGGTGGCTCGATTTCCGGCGAGCACGGCGATGGACAATCGAAAGCCGAGATGCTGCCGAAGATGTTCGGGCCGGAGTTGATGGAGGCGTTCGCCGAATTCAAATCGATCTGGGATCCGCAGTGGAAAATGAATCCTGGCAAAGTCGTCAGGCCATATCGGATCGATCAAAATCTGCGGCTCGGCACGACCTGGAACCCGCACAATCCGCCGACACATTTCAAATTTCCCGGCGATCACGGCAGCTTTCCGTTCACGACCTTGCGCTGCGTCGGCGTCGGCGAATGCCGGCGACAGCATGCCGGCACGATGTGTCCGAGCTATCGCGTCACCGGCGAGGAGATGCACTCCACGCGCGGCCGCGCGCACGTGCTCTTCGAGATGCTGACCGGCGACACGATCAAAGATGGCTGGCACGACGAGACGGTGAAGGAAGCGCTCGATCTCTGCCTCGCCTGCAAAGGTTGCAAAGGCGATTGCCCAGTCAGCGTCGACATGGCGACCTACAAAGCGGAGTTCCTCTCGCACTACTACGCGGGTCGGCTGCGGCCGATGTACGCCTACGCGTTCGGCTTGATCCACGTCTGGGCACGCCTGACGAATGCAATTCCGTTCGGCGCCGCGATCGCGAACTTCTTCTCTCACGGGCCGATCTTCCGCAATGTGTTCAAAGCGATCATCGGCATCGCGCCGGAGCGAAACGTACCGGCGTTTGCGGAGCAGCCATTCAAGCAATGGTTCCGCAGCCGCGCGAAATCGCCGAATGAGTCCAAACCGCCGGTCGTGCTATGGCCGGACACGTTTAACAACTACTTCCATCCCAATACTGCCAAAGCCGCGGTCGAAGTTCTCGAGAGCGCAGGCTTTCGCGTGATCGTGCCCGAAGCAGACATGTGCTGCGGACGTCCGCTGTACGATTACGGCATGCTCGACACGGCCGAGCGCTGGCTGAAACAACTACTCGTTAGGCTACAGCCGCACATTCGGGCGGGCACACCGCTCGTCGTTCTCGAACCAAGCTGCTACGCCGTTTTCAAAGACGAGCTCGTGAACCTGCTGCCGAACAACCAGGACGCGCAGCGGCTCAAGCAGCAGACGTACTTGTTGGCCGAATTCCTGGACGAAAAAGCGCCGGACTACGAAATCCCGAAGCTCCACCGCAAAGCGTTCGCGCACGTTCATTGCCATCAAAAGGCGCTGAAGCAAACGACTGCGGACGAGAAGCTCCTCAGGCGCATAGGGCTCGACCTCGAGCTGCCGAACAACGGCTGCTGCGGCATGGCCGGGGCATTCGGTTTCGAAGCTGATCATTACGACACGTCGATGAAAGTCGCAGAACACGAGCTGCTCCCGCACGTCCGTAATTTGCCCAAGGACACGTTGCTCATCGCAGACGGCTTCAGTTGTCGCGAACAGGTGCGGCAAACCACAGATCGTTTTCCGCTGCACATCGCGCAGGTTCTGCAGATGGCGCAGCGAAGAGATAATACCGCGTCGCGCAGCTATCCCGAAGAGCCATACATCACCCGGGCTCGGGCGACCCCTTCAGTGATGACTGTGGTCACGTTACTCGCGCTGGTCTCGGCGGTAACCAGCAGTCTGTTCGCGCGTCGGCACCGACGATAATGTAGAGTAATTGCCAGGCTACATGCTGCGCAGCAATCGCGTCACCCGGCGCGGCGTGCGCGGAAAAAACTTTGTAAGAGCGCGGCACACTCATCGCGCAGTACGCCGGTGGTGATGTCGCAACGGTGATTCAGCGTCGGCATCTGCAGCAGGTTAACGACGCTGCCCGCTGCGCCGCCGCGTTCGTCAGCACATCCGAAAATCACCCGGCGAATCCGCGCATGGACAATGGCGCCAGCGCACATCGGACAGGGTTCTTTCGTCACGTAAAGATCGCAATCGTTCAGCCGCCAGTCTCCTGTTGCAGCTTCCGCCTGAGTGATGGCGAGCATCTCCGCATGAGCTGTCGCATCCTTGAGCAATTCCACCTGGTTGCACGCGCGTGCGATCACCTTCCCGGCACGCACGACGGCCGCACCGACCGGCACTTCCTCCGCCTCGAAAGCTTTGCGCGCCTGACGCAATGCTTCGCGCATGAAATCGGCATCGCTCTGTTCTTCAAGAAGGTCGTTCATCGTTGCGGCAATCGTTATACGTCCGCGCGTTCCGCGCAGCCCGAAAGCGAAGTATGAGAAAGCTTTTCGTCTTGTCGATTGTGTCGATGCTCGCTCTCGGAACGGCGATGGCGGCCAGCGAGCAGCAGGTGGTCAATGATGCGGCCGAGATGGTGCGGCAGTTTCGCTCAATGCCTGAACGCGGGATTCCCGAGGGCGTGCTTCGAGACGCGCGCGGCCTTGCGATAATCCGCGTGCTGAAAATCGGCTTCGGCCTAAGCGGCAAAGGCGGCCAGGGCGTGGTTGTAGCGCGCACAGACCACGGCTGGTCGGGGCCGTCGTTCATCGGAACGGGCGGTGCGGGTTGGGGCGCGCAGATCGGGGCGGAGGTGACCGATTTTATTCTGGTACTCAACACTCGCGCCGCCGTGCGCGCATTTGCCCAGAGCGATAACGTTCATCTCGGCGCGGATGTCAGCGCAGCGGCCGGGCCCGTTGGGCGCGATCTGCAAGCCGGTGTCACACCCACCGCGGCGGTTTATACTTATAGCCGAAGCCGCGGTTTGTTTGCCGGCGCGTCGCTCGAAGGCGCGATCATCTTCACGCAAAAAGATGCGATCTGGAAATACTATGGCCGACCCGTCAGCGCAGGCGCGATCCTGAACGGCCACGTCCCTGCCCCGCGCGGTGCGGCTGTCCTGCGAGCGGCGCTGCGCTGATAGCAATTTGCTTTACAAAAGTCCGGCGTGTTCGGCACGGTGGCCGCGATGTTTCGCGCGGGTTGCATTGTCGTGCTGCTGATCGCGTCGACCGCGTTTGCGCAGGAACAGGAAAGCAAACTGGTCGACCGCTTGCTCAAGCCTGACATGACTCTCGGCAACAGCGCGCAGGACAAACAATTCATCGCCGTCCGCCACGCCACTGCGAAAAGCGTTTCGGCTCATGAATTTGGTGGTGTTCATGAAATGCCGATGAAGGAATACGGCGGGCAACGCGCGTTTTTTGCCTGGCTCTTCGGCCGAACACGCGATTTTCCGCGTCCCCACTCTGCTGTGCTTGCAACTCGTTCAGAGCTCCCGCAGAAAACGTTCACAACGCACGAGACGGCGGTGCGTGAATCGAACGACGCGCAGAAAAGCGTGACTGCGGACGATTACGCGGGCAATCGGCCGTTTGTCGCGCAGGGCAAAAGTCAGAAGAGCCTTGATGCAAAACGCCACCAGATGTCGATCGACGAGGTGCGCGATTTGTTAAATCGAAACAAGTAACCCGGAAAAGGTTTCGGGTTAGATTGCGACGACGCCGATGACCGCTGACGAGGCTCTCGATTTTCTCAAGCAAGGTTCGGCGCAAATCATCAGTGAAGATGATCTCCGCGCGAAGCTGCGGCTGAATCGCCCGTTGCGCGTCAAGCTCGGCGTGGATCCGACCAGCTCCGATCTGCACCTTGGCCACACGCTGGTATTACGAAAGCTGCGTCAGTTCCAGGATCTCGGCCACGAAGCAGTGCTGATCATCGGCGATTTTACCGCCATGATCGGCGACCCGAGCGGGCGATCAGTCACGCGGCCGCAGCTGACGCATGAAGAAGTGATGCAGCACGCGATCACTTATCGCGAGCAAGCCTTCAAAATTCTCGATCCGGAGCGGACACGAACGGTGCGAAACGGCGACTGGTTCGGCAGCATGCATTTCGACAAGGTCATTCAACTGAACAGTCACGTCACGCTGCAGCAAATGCTCCAGCGCGAGGATTTTTCCGAGCGGATGAAAAACGCACAGCCGATCGGCGTGCATGAGCTTCAATATCCAATCATGCAGGGCTGGGACTCGGTCATGGTGCACGCGGATGTGGAACTCGGCGGAACCGATCAGCTATTCAATATTTTAATCGGGCGCGATCTGCAGAAGGACGAAGGCCAGCTGCAGCAGGTGGTGTTTCTGCTTCCAATTCTCGAAGGGCTCGATGGCGAGAAAAAGATGAGCAAGAGCCTCGGAAATTATGTCGGGTTGACTGACCCGCCGATCGACATGTTTGGGAAACTGATGAGCATCTCGGACGAGTTGATGGCGCGGTATTACCCGGTACTCCTCGGTCGCGAACTGCCGCAGGAACGGCATCCGCTCGATGCGAAGAAGCGCCTCGCCTTTGAAATCGTGCAGACTTACCACTCAACTGCGGCGGCACAGGATACCCTCGACAATTGGAATGCGCGGTTCAGCGAAAAGCGGCTCGCCGATGCCGATTTGCCGACGGTTAACGCCCGCGCCGCCGACGCCGTTTCACTGGTAGTCGCGGCCTACGCTGAAGCGTTCAACATCGTGAAATCGCGAACTGAAGCGCGGCGATTAATCGAACAAGGAAGCGTCCAATTAGACGCGGAGAAGATCAGCGACCCAAAAGTGCAGGTAACGGCAACAGCCGGCCAGGTCCTTCGTCTCGACAAAACACACGCGATTCGGTTCGCGTAGGCGGCATCTGTACACCCAAAGAGCGCGGGTGCTTGCGCGCCCCGCGCTCTTACAACCCAAGTTTTTCTCGTTACGCGGTCGCGTGCTGGAACGACGGGACGAGCGACGTGCGCTCTGTCGCCGGCGCGGCAATTCCTTCGAAATGTGCGCGGATGCTGCGCAGTTCCGAATTCATGAAAGCGTCGACGAACCGGAACTTGCGATCGAGCCATGCGAACAGCTTGTTCTTGATCTCGTAATGCACCGCGACCGTCACCTCGGTGCAGCGCGGCCGGATCTCCGTGAACTCCACCAGACCCATCACGTCGATATTTCCGCCGGTCGATTCGAACCCGATTTGGTTCGCCGCGTCGCTATCCGCAGCCATCAAAACCGTGTGCGCTTGAAAGCCGAATGGTCCGCGAAAACTAAAGTCTACCGTCTTTGATGATGTCACTGTCGCCTTCGTCACCATGACGAACTGGCGGCGGTAAGATTGGATGCTCGCCAGGCGGGTTTTGCATTCACCGAGCGACTGATTCATGTGAAGTGTTTTTTGTAGCAGCATAGGTTGTTAGGGTTGTGCCGCTTCTTTTAGCAATGCAGGTGCCAGCATGTTCACACGAGGGAACAGCATCGTCCGCCGATATATATCGTGTCACGAAATGTGACGCGAGTGTTGACTACTGAGACACTGAAATCTGTCAGGCCGCGCGGACCCGCGCCGACTCAATTGCCCGCATCATTGATTCGAAAATGACACGGCCGTCGGCGGTGCCAAGGCGTTCATCACACGCGCGATCGGGGTGCGGCATTAATCCGAAAACGTTACGCTGCCGGTTGCAAATGCCCGCGATGTTTTCAAGCGAACCGTTTGGATTCGCTGCGGCGTTGATTTCGCCGTTGCTGTCGGCATACCGCATAATCACCTGACGATGCTCGTTCAGTTCCCGCAACGTCTCGGCATCGGCGAAAAAACAACCTTCGCCGTGCGCGATGGGCAGCCGGAGCAGAGTCCCCTCGGCGCATCCGCGAGTGAATGGTGAGTCCGGGACTTCGACGCGGCAGGTGACAATCTCGCAGACGAAACGCAAGGCGCGGTTTCGCACCAACGCGCCCGGCAGCAGACCCGCCTCGCACAACACTTGAAAGCCGTTGCAGGTCCCGAGCACGAGTTTGCCCGCCCGCGCGTCGTTCACTACCGCCTTCATGATCGGCGAAAAGCGCGCTATCGCACCGCAGCGCAAGTAATCGCCATAGGCGAATCCGCCGGGCAGAACGATGGCGTCGTAGGCGGCGAGCGATGTCTCCTCATGCCAGACGTAATCAGCGGCGAGCCCTTCAATGCTATTGATCGCCCGAACGCAGTCCTGGTCGCAATTCGATCCGGGAAATTGGACGACGGCGAATTTCATGCGCGTCGCGGCAGCGCGGCGATCCGCTGTTCTTCGTGATAATCGTTTACAACCAAACAGGCGTGGATCACACCGGGAATCCAGCCGAGCAACGTAAGCACAAGGCTGAGCAGAAAGCTGCCGAGCCGGCCAGTCATCAATACCGCGACCGGCGGCAAAACAACGCAGAAGAAATACCGCAACGCTTTCATTTGCCGTTGAGTTCGAGCTTGTAGTCCTCGATCACCGGATTGGAAAGCAGATCGCGACAAATTGCGTGCAACCGCGGCTCAAGCTCCGTGCCGTTGCTCTCCAACTCGATCTCCATGTATTTCCCGATCCGGACGTTTTGCACCTCCGGCATGCCGAGATGCTGCATCGCATCCTTCACCGCGGCGCCCTGCGGATCGAGTACCGCAGCTTTGGGCGTGACAATTACGCGCGCTTTCATCCTGCAAGTTAAGTGCGTTCCCGCACGACGTCACGTGCGCTCTTGTCGTCGCGCAGTCCGAGGAAAACCGGCTGGCGCAGCTTCGCATCGCGGGTCCACTCCGCGAATTTGATCTGGCAAACGAACTTCGGGTTTACCCATGTACATTTGCGCATCATGGCCGGCGTGATCCCCTGCACCCACGCGCCGCCTTGTTTTGAAGGCAGATCCGCGAAAGGGCAATCGTCGCGCTCTTCTTCTTTGAATTTCTTATGCAAGGCGGCGAGCGACTTCGCGTTAAAACCGGTCCCGACCTTGCCGGCAAACATCAGCTTCTTGCCTTCGTAGTAGCCGACGAGCAAGGCACCGAAATGTTTGCGCGAGCCACCGGGCGGTGTGTAACCGCCGATGACGAACTCCTGCTCGTTAGACGCTTTGAGCTTGATCCATGTGCCGCTGCGTCGGCCCACTTCATACTTTGATTCGCGAAGCTTGCCGATAATTCCTTCCAGACCGAGACGTGCCACCTGCTCGAGCAGATCGCGCGGTTCGCCGCTGATCTCGTCGGAAATGCGGATCGTCTCGGGCGCGTCCGCACAAACGCGCGTGAGCAATTCCTTGCGCTGGCTAAGCGGCGCATCGACGAGCGAATGGCGGTCAGCTTCGAGCAAATCGAAGACGTAATAGTAGGTCGGCGCGTCGCGTCCCTCCATTTCGATCCCCTGTAGCAATTGAAAGGACGAGCGCCCTTTGTCATCGAGCGCGACAACCTCGCCGTCGATCACACAGTCGCGCACGGCGAGCTGCTGCACCGCAGCCGCGACTTCCGGAAAACGGGCGCGCAATTCGTTTTTGTTGCGTGAAAAGAGACTCACCGAATCGCCGTCTTTCACCGCGAGCAGACGAAATCCATCAAACTTCAGCTCGTACATCCAATCGCCGTGCTGTGGCGGCGCATCGGCGAGCCTGGCCTTCATCGGCTCGATGAACTTTGGTTTGCCGCTCGGGAACTCAGCGAGCGCGAGACCGTTTGACGCTTTTTTTTTACTCCGCTTCGCCACCGCCGCGGCGACACGCTTCTTTAGCGAAGGCTTGTCATCATCGTTGCGATTCGAATTCCAGACCGCGTCCCCCTGCTCCGCGATCTGTTTCATTGTCCGGCCGGTTTTCGCCGATTGATCATCAGCCTTCTTTGAAATCGGCTTGAGACTCTCGCCGCTCTTCAAGAGCAGCCATTGCGGCTTGTTCGCCTCGATGCGCGTGCGGATGAGGGCCCACTCCCCGCGCGCTTTTTTTCCGTGCAGCACGATGTGCATGCGGCCGTCCTTCAACGCCTGGAGCGGGTCCTCGCCGTAAACAAAATAATCGCCGCGGTCCCACACCATCACCGTCCCGCCGCCATATTGCCCCTGTGGGATCACACCTTCGAACGTGGCGTACTCGACTGGATGATCTTCCACCTCCACCGCGAGATGCTTCTCGCCTTTGCCCCACGGCAATCCTTTCGGAACGGCCCAAGATTTCAAAACGCCATCCATCTCGAGGCGAAAGTCGTAGTGCAGCCGACTGGCGTCGTGCTTTTGAATCACGAAGCGCGACGCGCCTTTCACCTTTTTCGGCAATGGCTTGCCGCCTTTGGGTTCGGCCGTGACTGAGAAATTGCGTTTACGCTTGTATTCGGCGAGAGCCATCGCGCTACTAAAGACGAAAGCGCCGCCGCAGTCACGCGGACTACAGCGGCGCTTAATCGTTATCGATCGTTCGGCTTAGCGGCGGTTACGACTGCCGGAACTCTTCTTCGATGCACGCGAGGAGCCGCCGCGCGACTGCGGACCGCCGTTACCCGACTGCGCCTCTTCGTTCACCATGCTTTCAGCGATGTCGGTGAGCCGCTGATCCGCCTCGCCTTCTTCCTGCAGCGTCTCATCGAGCAGACGCGCGGCGCGGTCGTTGCCAATCCGCTGCGCCCAGGCTTTCACAGTCCCGTAGGAGGCAATCTCGTAATGCTCGACCTTCTGAGCGCATCCGATGATTGCGGCGTCGAGCACCGCTTCTTCGGCATCTTCGCTCATCATGTCCTCGGCTTCTTCGATCAGGCCTTTCATCGCCTCGCATGTTTTCGCCTTCGCTTTGCTGCCGAGCTCCTCGAAAACGCGCTCGAGTCGTTGCGTCTGACGTTTAGTGATCTCGAGATGTTCCTGCAACGCGCTGCGCAGCTCGGTCGACGAAGCCTTTTTCGCCATCTTCGGGAGCGCTTTAATCAGCTGCTTTTCCGCGCTGTAAATATCCTTCAGCTCATCTTCGAGCAGATCATTAAGTGTTACCATTTTAGCCATAGAAGTCTCCTTAGTTGAATCACGCCTCCCGCTAATCCGAGAGGCTGCCGTGAGAATTCACGACAAAAGAAAAACGCACGCGCGAGCCAATTTGCGCGTGTCGAAACGCAGCGACGGCCGGCCTTAAGCCGACTGCTCTTCGGCGGCAGGTGCGGCCGTTTCGACCGTCAACGGCTCGCCTACGGAATAGCGAGTGAAACGGCGGATCACGATGTTCTCGCCCAGCTCGGCGATCTTCGTGGCGACCAGCTCCTTGATTGTTTGATCAGGATTTTTGATAAACCCCTGCTCGAGGAGACAAACCGTGCTGTAAAATTTGTCGAGCTTACCCGCGACAATCTTATCGATCACATTCGCCGGCTTACCCTTTACCTGCGCCTCGTAGATGGCGCGCTCGGCCTCGAGCACTTTCGCCGGCACTTCCTCACGGGAAACATACTGCGGATGCGCCGCCGCAATGTGGAGCGTGATATCTTTGACGAATTCGCGAAAGTTTTCGTTCTTCGCCACGAAATCGGTCTCGCAGTTCACCTCGACGAGGACGCCGACTTTGCCCTGCAGATGAATGTAGGACGCGACGATACCCTCCTTCGTCGCACGCGACGCTTTCTTACCGGCGCTCGCGATACCTTTGGTGCGAAGCAACGCCTCGGCTTTTTCGAGATCGCCGCCGGTCTCGGACAGGGCGCGCTTGCAATCCATCATCCCCGCATTCGTCTTCTCGCGAAGCTGCTTGACGATTTGTGGACTGACTTCGGTCGTCTGCATTCTGGCTGAAACCCGGACTAGGCGGAGACTGCCGCCATCTCGACCTGCTCGCGCATCCGCGCTTCGCCATTGGCCGAGACAATCGCGTCCACCAGCTTCTGCAGCACAACGCGGATCGCGCGAATCGCATCGTCGTTGCCCGCAATTGGATAGTCGACCAGCTCCGGGTCGGCGTTCGTATCGACGATTGCGACGGTCGGAATACCGAGGCGGCGCGCTTCGTTAACTGCGTTTTGCTCACGTGTCGTGTCGATGATCACCATCGCGTCCGGGAGCGACTCCATTTCGAGAATACCATCAAGGTTCCGGCGGAGCTTCGCGGCCTCGCGATTGAGCGCGGCGATTTCCTGCTTGCCCATTTTGCGATAATCCGGCGACTGCTCGATCTGCTCGATGTACTTCAGCCGGCCAATGCTCTTCCGAATCGTTGCGAGGTTCGTCAGCGTGCCGCCGAGCCAGCGCTGGTTCACGTAAAACTGCCCACAGGCCGTCGCTGCTTCTTTCACTGCCTCCTGCGCCTGCTTCTTGCAGCCGACTAAAAGAATCTTGCCGCCGCGTCGCGCTACGTCCGCGAGGAAATCAGTCGCGCGCTGCAATTGCCGCACGGTTTCGTCCAGATTGATGATGTAAATCTGATTTCGCTGCTCGAAAATGAACGGCTTCATCTTCGGGTTCCACCGTTTCGTCTGGTGGCCGAAGTGCACGCCTGCCTCGAGCAATTCCGGCACTAAATCGTTAGCTGTCGCCATAAGGTTTAAACGCTGCCCGCGAGGGCGGGGAAAGCGGACGCAGAAGATGCTACACCTGTGCGGTTGCCGCAACCGGAAGTTTACCTCGGGCGGCGATATGCTTGATAGGGCCGGCGAATTCTCGGCACTATCGCTTTACGCCACGTGCGTAATTCACACCGCGGCCGGGCAAAACGCGAGCGGGGATTCACTCGCCCACTGTGAGGCTATCATGAAGTTGTCCTGCAACCTTCTCACGCTCGCTTGGTCATCTGCCTTTCTGCGACGGTCGGCGCAGCCACCGGACATCCAATAGCAACTACTGCGTTGCTGCATCGCGGCGTTCGGCGAATCGCGCGAGCAGCCAGCACAAGTCCGAAAGCCTGTTCAGATAACGCAGCACTTCGCCGTTGCGAAGCTGAAGCGCGGCAACTTCCCGCTCACCCCGGCGGCAGACCGTACGCGCCACCTCCAGCGTGGCCGCGGAGAGATTCTCGCCTGGAATCGACCAGCCTTTCAGCGGACCAAGTTTGTTTTTCTCCAGTTCGTCGACCACAGCGGTTAGCCGATCCACCATCGCGGCGCTCGTGAGCTGGAATTCGTCTTTCAGGTAACGCTCGCGATCTTCCTCAGCTGTCGCAAGCTCACCCATCACCGTAACTAGCTCCTTCTGAATCGCGTGGATTTCGCTGCGAATATAGTCGTCGTCGCTCGCCGCGCGCGCGAGGCCGAGCGCAGCGTTGAGTTCATCCACTGCACCGTAAGCCGCGACGCGCGGATCCGTTTTCGGCACACGCCGGCCATACATCAGCGATGTGTCGCCTGAGTCGCCCGTCTCCGTCGCAATCGACATCGCTTCAAAACGCGAATGGCGAACCAGCTTTCGCCGATTCGCCATTCGTCATTCGCAATTGTTTGGCCGACTAACCGATTGCCGGTTGCGGCTCGGCTTCTTCCATCACGGCTTCGCCCACCGGCTCGCCCTTCTCCACGAGTCGAATCTCGCGCACGTTCGGGAAACCAGTTCCCGCCGGGATGAGATGGCCCATGATGACGTTCTCCTTGAAGCCACGCAGCCTGTCGACCTTGCCGAGCGTAGCCGCTTCGGTAAGAACGCGAGTGGTGTCCTGGAATGAGGCCGCGCTGATGAAGCTGTCCGTTTCCAGCGACGCCTTCGTGATGCCGAGCAATACCGGCACGGCTTCCGCAGGTTTGCCGCCCTTATCGGTCACTTCCTTGTTCTCGCGCTCGAAATCGAGCTTGTCGACCTGATCGCCCCAAAGCAGCGGCGTATCGCCCGGATCGGTGATCTTCACCTTGCGCAACATCTGGCGCACGATGATCTCGATGTGTTTGTCGTTAATCTCGACGCCCTGCAGGCGGTAGACTTCCTGCACTTCGTTAACGAGGTGCTCCTGCAGTTCCTGCGGACCGCAAACCTCGAGAATCTCGTGCGGGACGATCGGACCTTCGGTGAGCTGCTGACCCTTCTTCACGAAGTCGCCTTTGAAGACGATGACGTGTTTGGTCAGCGGGATAAGATGCTCTTCCTCGGACCCGGTGTCCGGATCTTTGAGAATGAGACGACGCTTGCCGCGGACGGTGCCGCCCATTTCAACGATACCGTCGATCTTCGCGATCTCGGCTGCATCTTTCGGACGGCGCGCTTCGAACAACTCGGCCACGCGCGGCAGACCACCGGTGATGTCCTTGGTCTTTGCCACTTTTCGCGGGGTCTTCGCGAGCAGAGCGCCCGCCCGTACCTTTGCCTTTTCCTCCACCACAACGTGTGCGCCGGCCGGAATCGAATAGCTGGCGAGAATTTCGCCTTTCTTCTCAGCGACGATCACGATCTGCGGATGCAGGTCTTCCTTATGCTCGATGATGACCGTGCCCATGACCCCGGTCGCTTCGTCGACTTCACGTTTGATCGTGACGCCGGCGATCATGTCGCGGAATTCGATTGTGCCTGACTGCTCGGTAAGGATCGGCACGTTGTATGGATCCCACTGCACGAACGTTTCGCCCTTCTTCACTGACGCGCCGTCCGGCTTCGAGATAACCGAGCCGACGACGACGTTGTAGCGATCGAGCTCGCGGCCCTCAGCGTTGTGCACGCCGATCGAACCATTCTTGTTCAGAACGATCCACGAACCGTCGAGCGCCTGCACCGTGCGCAGGTCGTTGAACTGGAGCGTGCCGTCATTCTTGGCCTTGATGATCGGCTGCTTAAATGTCTGGGATGCCGTGCCACCAATGTGGAACGTACGCATGGTCAGCTGCGTGCCGGGTTCACCGATCGACTGCGCAGCGATAATGCCTACCGCTTCGCCGAGCTTCACCCGCTGGCCGGTCGCGAGGTTGCGTCCGTAACACATTGCGCAAACGCCGCGGCCGCATTCACAGGTCAGCACCGAGCGAATCTTCAAACGCTCGACGCCGATCCGCTGAAGGTCACCAGCGATCTTCTCATCGATCAGCTGATTGGCTTTAACGATCTTCTTTTTCTTCTCAACCGGATCAGCCACCGTTTCGCAGCTCACGCGACCGACAATGCGTGTCGCGAGATCGACGACTTCCTCGTCGCCCTCGTAAATCGAGCTGACCGTGATGCCGTTGACCGTTCCGCAATCTTCCTCGTTGATGATCACGTCCTGCGACGCATCGACGAGCTTACGAGTCAGGTAACCTGAGTCCGCCGTCTTGAGTGCCGTATCGGCGAGACCTTTACGTGCGCCGTGCGTCGAGATGAAGTACTCGAGCACGGTCAGACCCTCGCGGAAGTTCGAAGTGATGGGTCGCTCGATAATTTCGCCGCTTGGTTTCGCCATCAAACCGCGCATACCGGCGAGCTGACGAACCTGCTGGCGATTACCTCGCGCACCCGAGTCGACCATTAGATAGACCGGATTCAGTTCCTTGCGCCCGTCGTTGTGTTCGAGGGTGCGGAACATGACGTTTGAGATCTCGTCACCGGCGTGCGTCCAGATGTCGATGATCTTGTTGTAGCGCTCACCGTCCGTGATGATGCCTTTGCGATACTGCTGCTCGACCGTGCGGATCTGCTTATACGCGTTCTCCAGCTCGATCTGTTTCTCCTTCGGAATGATCATGTCGGAGATACCGATGGAGACGCCGGCGCGAGTCGCTTCGCGGAAGCCGAGTTCTTTCAGCTTGTCGAGCGTTTCGACGGTGCCCTGTTGAGCCGCGACCTGATAGCAACGCCAGATGATGTCGCTGAGCTGCTTCTTGCCCGCAGCGCGGTTGAAGAATCCGAGGGCCTTCGGCCAGATTTCATTAAAGATCACGCGGCCCGCCGTCGTCTCGAGAATCTTCTCAGTCGGGTTACCGTAGATCGTCTGCTTGCCCAGATCAGGATTGCGGTAGCGAATCCGATCATGCGTGTTGACCACCCCGGTTGCCGTCGCGAACTCGACTTCCGCGGCGTTGTCGAACAACGGCATGTAGTGCGCTTCCTTCTTCGTGCGCGGGTTCTGCGTCAGGTAGTAACAGCCGAGCGTGATGTCCTGTGATGGAGTCGTGATCGGTTTGCCACTGGAAGGCGAAAAGATGTTGTTCGGCGCGAGCATCAGCATGCGCGCTTCCATTTGCGCCTCGACCGATAACGGCACGTGCACCGCCATCTGGTCACCGTCGAAGTCCGCGTTGTAAGCGGTACAAACGAGCGGGTGAATGCGAATCGCTTCGCCTTCGATCAAGAGCGGCTCGAAAGCCTGGATGGATAAACGGTGCAGGGTTGGCGCGCGGTTCAGTAACACCGGATGCCCACGCGTAACTTCTTCAAGAATGTCCCAGACCTCGGGGGTCTGACGTTCGATCATCTTTTTGGCGCTTCGCACCGTGTGGACGTAGCCGCGGTCCTTCAGCTGACGAATGATGAACGGCTCGAACAAGACGAGCGCCATCTTCTTAGGCAAACCGCACTGATGCAGTTTCAATTCCGGCCCGATCACGATGACGGAGCGGCCTGAGTAATCGACGCGTTTGCCGAGCAGGTTCTGACGGAAACGTCCGCCTTTGCCTTTCAACATGTCACTCAGCGATTTCAACGGACGATTGCCTGCACCGGTGACGGCGCGGCCGTGACGGCCATTGTCGAACAATGCATCGACCGCTTCCTGCAACATGCGCTTCTCATTCCGAATGATGACATCCGGCGTTTTCAGCATGAGCAGGTTCTTCAGTCGGTTGTTCCGATTGATGACGCGGCGGTAAAGATCGTTCAGATCGGACGTCGCAAATCGTCCACCCTCGAGCGGGACGAGCGGACGCAGATCCGGCGGAATTACCGGCAGCACGTCGAGGATCATCCAATCCGGCCGCGCGTGTGAATTCATGAAGCCCTGCACCAGCTTGAGACGCTTCGCGAGCTTCTTGCGAATCTGTTTGCTCTTCGTCGCACCCATTGCCTTCTCCAGCTCTTTGTTGAGCTTGTGCAGATCGATTTCGGAGAGGAGTCGTTTGATCGCGTCCGCACCCATGCCGGCGACGAAATCCTCGCCGTATTGCTCCTGCGCTTCGCGATACTCCATCTCATTGAGCAACTGCGTTTTGGTCAGTGGCGTGTTGCCCGGATCGATCACGATGTAGTCCTCGTAATAGATCACGCGCTCGAGCTGCCGCGCGCTCATGTCGAGCATCAAACCGATCCGCGACGGCATGCACTTATAGAACCAGATATGCGAGACCGGCAC
The DNA here is from genome assembly GCA_045809945.1 of Chthoniobacterales bacterium. Classification (GTDB taxonomy): domain Bacteria; phylum Verrucomicrobiota; class Verrucomicrobiia; order Chthoniobacterales; family UBA10450; genus CADDYX01. The sequence goes on along the minus strand of JBJMWW010000038.1, from coordinate 9,814 downwards.
CGCGAGCTCGATGTGCCCCATGCGCTCACGGCGGACGCGGGCTAGCGTCACTTCGACGCCGCAACGATCGCAGATCACGCCTTTATGCTTGATCCGTTTGTATTTTCCGCAGGAGCACTCCCAGTCACGCGTCGGCCCGAAGATGCGTTCGCAAAAGAGACCGCCCTTCTCCGGCTTAAACGTCCGGTAGTTAATCGTCTCCGGATTTTTGACTTCGCCCTTGCTCCAGGAGCGCATCGTGTCACTCGACGCGACACCGATCGCCACCTGGTCGAAACCGACCGCCCGCTCTTCACCCACTAACTCACGCCACGAATGTTCGTTCATTTATTTCTTCTAAAACTGCGATTCTGAAACTGTTTTGAAACTTGTTAGGCCGACAACAACATGTGTCATCCCGAACGCGAACGAGGGACCTCGCAAGCCACCGCTGGCGTGATTTCGCCGACAGTTACTCGGGAGATGTTTCGCTTCGCTCAACATGACCGCCTCGTTAGGTCTAGGCTGCCGCTCCATCGAAGAGACTGGCAGGCGCGTGACCGCCGACTTTCACGTCGAGGCCTAACGACTGCATCTCCTTGATCAGCACGTTGAAACTTTCCGGTGTTCCGGCCTCAAGCGAGTTGTCGCCTTTGACGATCGACTCGTAGATGCGGGTGCGTCCTTGCACGTCGTCCGACTTCACCGTCAGGAGTTCCTGCAATGTGTAGGCCGCGCCGTAGGCCTCAAGCGCCCAGACTTCCATCTCGCCGAAACGCTGGCCGCCGTATTGCGCCTTGCCGCCCAGCGGCTGCTGGGTCACGAGCGAGTACGGACCAACCGCGCGCGCGTGAATCTTGTCCGCCACGAGGTGACCGAGCTTCATCATATAGATGTAGCCAACGACCACTTCCTGATCGAACTGATCGCCCGTGCGTCCGTCGAAGAGCCGCGCTTTGCCGTTCTCCTGAACCCAGGTAAAGCCGTCGACCTTCTTCGCGTCCTTGAGGTACTCGCGGATTTTCGTTTCCGCGATGCCATCGAATACTGGAGTCGCTACTTTGAATCCAAGTGCCTTCGCCGCGACGCCGAGGTGCGTTTCGAGCACCTGCCCAACGTTCATTCGGCTGGGCACGCCGAGCGGATTCAACACGATTTCAACCGGAGTTCCGTCCGGCAGGAAGGGCATATCTTCTTCCGGCACGATCCGCGCGACCACACCCTTGTTGCCGTGGCGACCCGCCATCTTATCACCGACCGAAAGCTTGCGCTTCGAGGCGATGTAAACCTTCACCTGCTTGATGATTCCGGGGTCGATGTCATCGCCGCTTTCGACGCGATCCATCGAACGCTCACGCTCGAGCTCGAGCTCGGCAAACTTGTGTTCGTAGCTCGCGATGATTTCGCGGATTTTGTTCCGGATCGGCGATGGATCGATCTCGATGTGATCGTGTACGATGGCGAGCTTGCGCAGCAGCGTCTTCGTAATCTTGCGGTTCGCCGGGATGATGATTTCACCGGTCTCGGCGTTCACCACATCGAGTGGAATCTTTTCGCCGAGCAGGATGTTCGAAAGTGAATCGGTCAGCTGTTCCGTCAGCTCATCCCTCTTCTTCTTGTGATCCTCGGTGATCGTCTTGAGCTGCTTCTTCGTCTCCGTCGGCGTGAGTTTTTCGCGTGACGCTTCGTGTCGCGATGACACCTTCACATCCATCACGATGCCGTAGGTGCCTGAAGGCACAGTTAGGGATGTGTCCTTAACGTCGGCCGCCTTTTCGCCGAAGATCGCGCGCAGCAAACGCTCTTCCGGCGCCAGCTCCGTCTCCGATTTCGGAGTGATTTTGCCGACGAGAATGTCGCCCGGCTTCACCTCCGCACCGACGCGCACTACGCCATCCGGCCCGAGGTTGCGCAACGCTTCTTCGCTGACGTTTGGAATGTCACGCGTGATTTCTTCCGGGCCGAGCTTCGTGTCGCGGGCGCCGATCTCAAACTCGTCGATGTGAATCGAGGTGTAGATGTCCTCCTTCACGACCTTCTCCGAGATCATGATGGCGTCCTCGAAGTTGTAGCCGTTCCAGGGCATGAACGCGACGAGCACGTTGCGGCCGAGCGCGAGCTCACCCTGCTCAGTGTTGGGCCCGTCAGCTATGACCTGGCCCTTCTTCACGTGCTGACCTTTCTTCACGATCGGCTTCTGGTTCACGCACGTGCCGGCATTAGAACGCATGAACTTCCGCAGCTCGTAAACGTGGATGCCGGTATCGACATCGGTCTTCAATTTCTTGCGGCTCTCGGGCATGTGGCCGTCTTTGGTGACAACGATTTGGTCGGCCGTTACTGAGGCAACCTTGCCGCTCTCCGTCGCGATCAAGACTGCATGCGAGTCGCGTGCGACCTTGCCTTCGAGACCGGTGCCGACCAGCGGGGATTCGCTCACGATCAGCGGCACGCCCTGACGTTGCATGTTCGAACCCATCAACGCGCGGTTCGCGTCGTCGTGTTCGAGGAATGGAATCAATCCCGCCGCGACCGACACGAGCTGCTTCGGCGAAACATCCATGTAGTGGACCTTCTCAGGTTCCACTTCGAGGAAGTCGCCGCGATACCGGACCGAAACTTTCTCACCGGTGAATTTGCCATGGCCGTCGACCGGCGCGTTCGCCTGCGCGACGAGAAACGCTTCTTCGCGGTCGCCGGTCAGATAATCGATGTGATCGGTGACACGACCTTTCTCGACCTTGCGATAGGGCGTTTCGATGAAACCAAATTCGTTGATGCGCGCGAACGTCGACATCGAGCTGATCAGACCAATGTTCGGACCTTCCGGCGTTTCGATCGGGCAGATGCGGCCATAGTGCGACGGGTGAACGTCACGCACTTCAAAGCCTGCGCGATCGCGCGAGAGACCGCCCGGCCCGAGCGCTGACAAGCGACGTTTGTGCGTCAACTCCGCGAGCGGGTTCGTTTGATCCATGAACTGCGAGAGCTGCGAGCGACCGAAGAAGTCACGGATCACAGCCGAAAGCGCTTTCGGATTAATCAACTTCTGCGGCGTCATGCCGTCGATGTTGATGTCGAACAGCGTCATGCGCTCTTTCACGAGACGCTCGGTGCGTGCGAGACCGACGCGGCACTGATTCGCCAGTAACTCGCCGACGGTGCGGACACGGCGGCTGCCGAGATGATCGATGTCATCGAGCGTGCCTTCACCGCGACGCAGATTGATCAGATACTTGATGGCTGCGATGAAATCGTGGTCGGTAACAATCCGCTCGCTCAGATCAACGCTGATCCCGAGCTTCTGGTTAATCTTGTAGCGACCGACGCGACCGAGATCGTACTTCTTCGGATCGAAGAAGAGCCGCTTCAGCAGCGCCTTGGCATTCGCGACGGTCGGCGGATCGCCGGGCCGAAGTTTGCGATAGATGTCCTTCAACGCCTCGTCGGTGTCGTGCGCCGGATCTTTGCGCAGTGCTTTCACGACGGTGTCGTCGTTCGAAATGTCGATTACCTTCGCGTCCTTCTGACCGAGCGCCATGATCTGCCGAACTGTCGCCTGGGTGAGCGGCTCGAATGCGCGCGCGACCGTGATTTCGCCGTCGAGCACGTCGGCGATCAGCACCTTGGTCGCGAGCTTTTCTTCATCGAGCTTGTCGCTGAGCTTCAGCGTTTCGATGGTGTAAAATAGTTTAACGACTTCTTCATCACCGCCGTAGCCAAGCGCGCGCAGGAATGTCGTCGCGAGGAACTTCCGCCGACGCTTCCGACGGTCGAGGTAAATGTAAAGCAGGTCCGCCGTGTCGAACTGCACTTCGATCCACGAACCGCGATCCGGGATGATGCGGAAGCTGTAGAGCACTTTGCCGTTCAGGTGAATCGACGACTCGAAGGCGATGCCGGGCGAGCGATGGAGCTGAGAGACGACTACGCGCTCGGCGCCATTGATCACAAACGTGCCCTGCGGGGTCATGAGCGGGATCTCGCCCATGTAAACTTTCTCTTCCTTCGTCCCGCGCTCTTCCTTGAGCTGGAACGTGACGTGCAAAGGCGCGCTGTAGGTCTGTCCTTCGCGCTGCGCCTCGAGCGCAGTCAGCTTCGGCTCACCGATGTCGTAGTGCGAAAAATCGAGCGTAGCCTTTTCGTCGTAGCTCTGAATTGGGAAAACTTCCCTGAATACGGCCTGAAGACCTGTGTTCTTGCGTTTGTTGTAAGGAACATCTTTCTGCAGGAAATCGACGTAGGAGTTGAGCTGAACCTCGATCAGATTTGGCGGCTCGATCGCCTCTTTGATTTTCCCGAACTGGATACGTTCTGCGGTGCGTTCTGCCATAAAAATTGCGACCTGTTTCGCGACACCGCCGGCACGGTATCCCGAGAGAGGTTCTGGGGTTGGTTGGTGCTATCGCATCGGCCGGATGCGAAGACGACAAAACTGGCAGCGAAACAGCTGCATGTCAAATCGACCGCTGCTGTCCCGTTGCCAGTTCTGGATTAATCCGTCGGTGGCCGGGTTAAAATAAATCTCGCTTATCTCTAACGAGGAAAGTCTGTGCCACAGGTGCGAGTGGCGCGCAAGAATTTTCTTGCGCGCCGCTCGACTGTGAAAATCGGGTTACTTGATTTCGACTTTCGCGCCGGCCGCTTCGATCTTCTTCTTGATCTCTTCGGCTTCCGCCTTGGTCACGCCTTCTTTGATCGTTTTGGGAGCGCCTTCCACGAGCGCCTTTGCCTCGGCCAAACCGAGACCCGGCACTGCGCCACGCACTTCTTTGATCACGCCGATCTTGTTCGCGCCCATTTCGGTGAGGATCACGTCGAACGTCGTTTTCTCCTCAGCCGCCGGAGCTGCCGCGGCGCCGCCGCCAGCCGCCGGAGCTGCCGCCGCGACTGGAGCCGCTGCGCTGACGCCCCATTTCTCTTCAAGCTGTTTCACCAGGCCCGCGATCTCGAGCACCGTCAATCCGCTGAGCTGGTCCACTAATGCATTCGTATCTGCCATTTGTTTTTCCTTTCAATCGCCGCTCGCGGAAGCTTCCGCGAAATTAAACCCGACAGCCGCCGAGTCGGACAGGTTGTTCTCTCGTTTATTGTAGGGCAACCGCTGCGGTTGCCGCGGCAGGCGATGCGCCCGCCCTACAAAAGTATTCGTTAGGCCGCTGCCTCCGCCGGTTTGCCTTCCTTTTGTGCCTTTGCGTTGAGCAAGCGCGCGAGCGATGCGCCCGGCTCGTTCAGTAAGCGCGCAAGCTGCGTCATTGGCGACAAGAGCAAACCGAGCAACTGCGCCAGCAGCACTTCGCGCGGTGGCAGTTCGGCCAGCGTCTCGACGTCCTTCGTCGAGAGGATGCTCTTGTCGACGATGCCGATTTTGAGCGTCGCGACCTTAAATTCTGCAGCAAATGTTTTGAGGATCTTCGCGACCGGCGCGACATCCTTGTCACCCATCACAATCGCTGTCTGGCCGCTGAGTTGGTCGGCCACGTCCGGCAGGCCGGAGCCGCTCATCGCGCGACGCAGAAAGCTGTTCTTCACCACGCGCAGTTCCGCACCGGCGGGTGCGAGGCGGTTCCGCAGCTCGCTAAACTGGTCTACCTTCATACGCTGGTAATCAGCAACCAGCATAAAGGGCGAGCGATTCAGTTTCTCTGAAAGATCCGCAACGATATCTGCTTTTTCCGGTCTCATCTTGTTCTCGCTCCTTAAAATTTTAGGTATGGCGACGGATCGACATGAATCCCGGGGGTCATCGTCGCGCTCAATGTCATCCCATCGACGAAGCGTCCCTTAGCTGTCGCCGGCCGTGCGCGTACCACCGCCTCAATCACCGCCGTGCCATTCTCAACCAGCTGGTTCTCTGCAAACGAAAATTTCCCGACCGGCACTGCGACGTTGCCATTCTTATCGAGCTTGAACTCTACCCGACCCGCCTTCACTTCCTGCACCGCAGTTGCTGTATCGTCAGTCACAGTTCCGGTTTTCGGATTCGGCATCAGGCCACGCGGACCAAGCACCTTGCCGAGTTTGCGCACTTCCGCCATTGCCGCAGGCGTCGCGACAGCGACATCGAAATCGGCAAACCCGCCCTGGACTTTCGTAATCAAATCTTTGAAGCCGACATGTTCTGCGCCGGCGTTTTTCGCTGCCGTCGCCGCATCGCCTTCGGCAAAAACGAGCACGCGCACCTGCTTGCCCGAGCCGTGCGGCAATGGGCAGGTGCCGCGGACCATCTGGTCCGATTGCTTCGGATCGACTCCGAGGCGGAACGAGACCGTTACCGTTTGGTCGAACTTCGTCGGCGGGAATTTCTTCAGCGTCGAGACCGCGTCGGGAAGATTGTAAGTCTTGCTGCGATCGAGAAGTTCTGCCGCAGCGCGATAACGTTTTGAGCGATTAGTAGCCATATTCGAAGCAGTGCTAACGGACGCCGGAGCGACCTCCTGCAGTTGGGGAGGCGCACGGTAGCGGGCCGAATCCACGTGTCAACGGCGAATTCGAACGGCCAGCGATCTTTTGAGATTGCCACGGTTAATCTCGAATCTCTAGACTTTCTGTTATGCAACCCCACGTTCGACAAGTACTAGTATTCAGCGCTATCGCGCTGATCTCGCTTCCATTCTCTGTTTCGGCTTCGCCTCTCCAATTTTCCGAGGTTTCGCTGATGGTTCGCGCCCGCGAAAGCGAGGCATCGATCTCGCAGGACGTGTCACAACGGAAACTCGCACAGAAGCTGACTGCCGATCAGGAAGCGCGGCTAAAAAAAGAGGGCGCATCCGACTCGCTTATTTCTACTTTGCGGAACGCGACGATTGCGCCAGAGCAAAGCACTTCTGTAGCGCCGGTCGGTGGCCGCGGCCGCAATTTGGGCCCTGATATCGATGCCACGGCCGACGACCGCGGCTACAGAAGCGGCGCGCCGAACGTCCAGATTATCGATGTTGGCGTCGGCGAACCGGTGAATCTGAGCGCGTGGGGTGGCGCTGATCGTGAATTCGTTTTCAGTCCGCGCTCGATCACCGATCTGCGCCGTACCTATTCGTTTTACGAGAAGGCGAACTTCCCGTTCTATCGCGATCCACTGGCGGAGCCGACAACCGATGAGTTGACGATGGTCGAGCCTATCGGCACGTGGACGCATCGGTCGACATATCTCGGTGTTGCGCAATGGCAGCCGTTGCTGGCGGACTATACCGCGGCGACCGAGCACAGTTTAACGCGGCCAATCGAAGTCCAGCGGCACAGTCCGGTATTTGTGCCCGGAGTGCCTTACACACTGTATCCCATCTACGGAGCCGGTGGCGTGTCGCTCTATTATATAGGTCGGATGAGCAACGACGTTGTGCGCCTCGCAGTGATTTCGCAGTGGCATTGATATCGTAGAGACGCCGATCATCAGCTCGTTGTGGTCTACGCGACGATCGCTTCTGCAAGTCATCAGCGCGTCTCGTTGCCGGCACGCTCGAGCGCATTCGCGAGATCTTCGGCGGACGGCGGACGGTCCCATTTCGCAATCAGTCGTCCGTTCGGCGCGAAGACGAACACGTTGCTTTTTTTGGCGTCTAACGGGACGCGAAGCTGCGTGGTCGCTTCACCGCTGAAATCGGCGACGACGTAAATGTCCTGCCGCGCATTTCGATCTTTGTGTTCGCTGCGATAAATGTCCTGCAATCGCTCCCCTTCGAGATCAAGACGGTGCCGTATCCATCGTGACATCAGGCTGCGGAATGTCGCGAGTGTGCTCGACAGATTGACGACCGTGATCATGCGGAATTTCGGATCGCCGTAATAAAGGCGCGGGGTGCGGTCGCCGACCGCACGCGCATCGTGCTGGTTCGCGCGGGTGACGGCGCAGAGGAGCGTGACGTGACCGTCGCTCGTCGAGAGCTGGCGTTGATCGACGTCGGTAACTGTCAGTGTGTAGATCGCGCCCACCTGCAACGGTTCGGCTCCGGCATTGTGTAAGGCCAGCGCGACCAAAAGACATTGCACGAGTCGGCCCTTCATGCGTAAGCACGTTCGCAATGCGGCTCATCTTGGCAATAGCGCTTCTACTCCTCGTCGGCTGCGATCGCATGATTACGCCGCGCAGCTCGCAATCGATTAAGGATGCGGAGACGAAAGCGAACACCGGCGATTATCAATCGGCCATCACGATGTATGAAGCCGCGCTCGATGGGAGCGCAAAAACGGCCGACATTCATTACCGCCTCGCTCTGATTTACGACGATAAGTTAAACGATCCGCTGAACGCGCTCCATCACTTCAAACGGTTCCTTGCCCTGACGCCGAATGCTCCGCACGCAAACGAAGCTCGCACTTTCATGAAACGCGATGAACTGGCTGTGGTGACGCAAATGTCGGGCGACTCAGTCGTGCCGCGCGCGGAGGCGGCAAGATTAACGAACGAAAATCTCACGTTGCGCAAACAGCTGGACGAGGCACGAGCGCGTAACGTATTACCGGCGACCGCGGCGAAGAAACCGGGCGCGCACGCCACGCCAAAACCCTCAACTCGAAAGTCGCGCAGTCACTCGACTACGCGTTAAGTTGCCGACGTGAGACTCGTCACACGTATCGCTCCGGACGTCGGCTGGCTGCCGATCAGTTTCGTTAACGTGTACTTCATCGGCCGACCCGGCAGTCCATGGGTTCTTGTCGATGCCGGCCTGCCAGGCAGTGCGGAGAAAATTATCGCGTCGGCCGAGGCGCGCTTCGGCGGCGGCGTTCCGCCCGCAGCCATCGTGCTGACGCACGGACATTTCGATCACGCCGGTTCGGCGCTCGACCTGGCGCAGCACTGGAACGTGCCGATCTACGCACACAAACTCGAGATGCCGTATCTCACTGGCCGCTCCGACTACCCGCCCGCTGATCCGACCACCGGCGGCGCGATCGGGTTTCTTTCGCGCTTCATGTCGTCGCGCGGCCGCAACCTCGCCGATCGTGTGCGCGAACTGCAGCCGAATGAGGTTCCCGGCGCGCCCGAATGGCAGTGGATTGCGACACCTGGCCATTCGCCGGGGCACATTTCATTGTTCCGCTCTTCGGATCGCGTGCTGATTGCCGGCGATGCCTTTGCCACGATGAAAATGGAATCGTGGAGCGGCTTGCTTGGTGGCCGTCAACGGCTCTCTCGCGCCGGCGCACCGTTCAATGTCGATTGGGACCAGACAAAAGAATCGGTCCATAAGCTCGCTGAATTGCACCCAAGTGTCGCGGCATGCGGCCATGGAATTCCGCGCGACGAATCGGACTTACCGCAACGAATGGAATCGTTCGCCGCGCGGTTCCGTCGTCCGCGGCGCGGTCGCTATGTCATCACGCCCGCAAAAGCGGACGAGAGTGGCGTCGTCGCGGTGCCGCCGGCGCCATTCGATCCGGTGCCTTATCTGACAGCGGGTGCGCTCGCGCTGGTCGGAATCGCCCTCGGCGCCGGTTACGCTGATTACGAGCGGCGCAAGTAATCTGTCGTCGCCGCGAGTCTACGGCGGCGCGAAAGCGAACGGACGACTCAGGCGCTGCTTCAAATGCTAAGGGCCCGGTGGTGGCGCGGGTAACGGAGGCGCGTTGCTTAGCGGAACCGGATCTTTCGCGCCGTTCAAACCAAAGCTGCCATTCGCGGCGTTCGGTGCAGGGCCGGAGTAACCCGCGGCAGGTACAAAATTATAGTTTGGATTATTCGTGTAGATGTTCGCTTTGCCGCCGGTGCCGGCAATGCTGACAACGAGGCCAGGATCGATCGTGATTTTGTTCGCCGCCAGGTGCATCGCGGTGCCGCTGCTTAGCGTGCAGGCGGAGACGAACTTGAGTTCGCCGTTGCTGCCGGTTGAATAAAGGT
>JBJMWW010000037.1:0-2337 GCA_045809945.1 Chthoniobacterales bacterium | reverse complement strand
TTACAGCCTAACGAGTAGTCCGCCGAGCGGGAGCGAAGCTGATCCGAGCAATCCCGCCTTCGACACCTATTGCCTGAACGATCTGGAGAAGGCGCTCGACAGCATCTCCAGTAACGCGAGCGTCGGGCCGTTCATTTGCCGGCAGTTGATTCAGCGACTCGTGAGCAGCAATCCGAGCCCCGGTTATGTGCAGCGGGTGGCAGCGAAGTTTGAAGATGACGGCACGCCACAACACGTGCGCGGCAACATGCAGGCGGTGCTCAAAGCCATCCTCCTCGATGGCGAAGCACGCAGCACAACTCTTTCAGCATCGATCGCGAACGTGAGCGGCAAACAACGCGAGCCACTCATGCGCATCACCGGACCGGCGCGTGCGTTTCTCGCGAAAGGCAACACCGGCAGCTACGCGCAAACCGGCGGCACAACGATAATGATCACCACATCGACACCGCATTTGCTGAGCGCGAATCAGGCGGTCGCGCTCGATTTCACCGGCAACACGCCGATTCCCTACAACAATCCGACGAGCACCAACTACACCGTGCTCGCGAGTCCGGCGCCGACTGCGACGACGTTCAGCGTCAACGCGACCGGCCTGTTGAACGCGACCTACACGCAGCCGGTGAACTCCAACATCGTCACCGTGAATACGGCCGGCCCGCAGGTGATCGGCGCGAAAGTGTATCTCGACTTCGCCGTGAACGGTCCGCCGGATGGCATCTACACTGTGTCGAGTTTGCCTGACGCGTCCCACTTCACCGTCACAACAAACGAAGATCCTGCGACCGTAACGAGCGCACGCAGCGGAAGCGTGGTCATGCCGCACGTCGCTGCCGGTTATGTCGTCAGGAATTCCGGCAGTCCGCCGACGGCAACCATCACCGTCAGCACCGGAGCGAATCACAATCTGCAGGTGAACGATCATGTCTGGATCGACTTCTCTGCGACCGGCGGCTCCAAGAACACGGACGCCGAGTTCGTCGTCGCGAGCATCGTCGATGAAGATCACTTCACGATCAGCGTCGCTAATTCCACGCTCCTTGCGGAGGCGCTCAGAACTTCAGACATCTACATGCTCGTCCCGCCGCCGCTCACGCGCTCGGGCAGCGTCTCGTTCAATCAAAGCAAGTTCGATGTCGGCAACAGCGACAGCGATCTCGGACAGACGCCGCTCGATTCGCCGACCGTGTTCAACTTCTTCGCTCCGAATTATCAATATCCCGGAACGCTCTCGGCCAATAACGTCACCACGCCGGAGTTTCAGCTCACGACTGACACGAACATCGTCACGCTGACGAACGCCATCGCCGGCGCGATCCTGCAATCGAGCAACACGAATGGCCTAACGAGTTATAAAAATGGCGGTAACTCGATCACGATGGACCTGAGTCCGTACATGACCTCGGCGCAGACTTCGAACGCAGGCATTCCCGCGCTGGTCGAGACTGGTGGCGACCTGCTGTCGGGCGGGCAAGTCATCGCGCTGACCAAGACCGCGATCGTCAATTTCGTCGCGAACACGACGAACTTCCCCTTGAACGGCACGCCGACGAACACGCAGATGCGCGATCGCGTCCGCGCGGTGGTGCATTTGATCGTCACATCACCGGAGTACGCGATTCAGCGCTAACGAATGGACTCGCAAGATTTCTCCAGCTTCACGACACGGCGAAAATTCATCCGCCAGGCAGCCTGCGCCGCGCTCGGAACAGCTGCGCTAACGAATACATTGCGCGATCTGCGCATCATCAATGCGGCCATGGCGCAGACGGTGCCGGTCGATTACAAGGCGCTCGTCTGCATTTTTCTCTCCGGCGGAAACGACGCGAACAATCTCTTCATTCCAACGATCGCATCTGAATACGCGAACTACGCGAGCATCCGCACTCCAGTTCTCGCCATCCCGAACAGCGACGGTGGTCCGGCGACCGCGCTCGCCCTGAATCCGCTGAGCAGCGACGGTCACAGCTATGGTTTGCACCCGGCGTGTCCGGAATTGCAGGCGATGTTCAACGGCACGCCGATGCCGGTGAACGGCAATACGAACAGCGGCAAACTCGCTGCGCTCTTCAACACCGGCACGCTCGTCTACCCGCTGACGAAAGCAGAATACAACTCTGGTGCGGTCGCGAAACCGCCGCAGCTCTTTTCACACAGCGACCAGGTCACGCAGTGGCAAACATCGATTCCCGATCGGCCGCCGACGACCGGGTGGGGCGGACGTTGCGCGGATCTGCTCGACACAATGAATCCGCGCAACGGCAACACCGCCCTGCTCTCGCTCGCGATTTCACTCGCGGGCGCAAACACCTTCGAAGTCGGCGGTGTGGTGCAGCA
>JBJMWW010000036.1:0-11902 GCA_045809945.1 Chthoniobacterales bacterium | reverse complement strand
TGTCCTCACGCGCGAATGCGGCTGAGATAGCTACACCTACATCACCATTCCGCCATCGACGCAAAGGACCTGGCCGGTGACGTAACGGGCTTCGTCCGAGGCGAGGAATGCGACCGCGCTCGCAATGTCGTCTGGCCGGCCTAACGCGCCGAGCGGGATGTTACTGAGGATCTTCTTGCGAATGTCGTCGGAGAGGACCGCGGTCATGTCGGTTTCAATCAACCCGGGCGCGATCGCGTTTGCGGTGATGCCGCGGCTCGCCACCTCGCGCGCAATCGATTTCGTGAAACCGATCAACCCGGCTTTGCTCGCGACGTAGTTCGCCTGGCCGGCGTTGCCGACGATCCCGACAACCGACGAAATGTTGATAATCCGCCCGCTGCGCTGCCGAACCATCGAGCGCAGCAGCGCCTGGGTGAAATTGAACGCGCCTTTCAGGTTCGTGTTCAGCACGACGTCCCAGTCCTCTTCCGACATCCGCATCGCGAGGGTGTCGCGCGTCACGCCGGCGTTGTTCACGAGAATGTCGACACGCTCGAAGTCGGCGAGGATCTGCTCCGCGGCTTTCTGCACCGCGCCGTGATCTGCAACATCGACGGCGTACGCTTTCGCGGCGTCGCCGATTTCCTGCGCGGTTTTTTGCGCGTTCGCTTCCGTCCGGCTCACGCAAGCGACGCGTGCACCTTCTCGGGCGAGTCGAACTGCAATTGCGTGGCCGATCCCCCGCCCCGCACCCGTGACGAGCGCGACCCGATCTTGAAATCTCATCGTGGGAGTTTGATCCATCGCTTGGTTTTCGCGCTTCGTTCGATTGCGTCAAGCACTCGCTGGTTCGCCAATCCCTCTGCAAAATCCGGTCGCACGCGTTTTCGCGCGACAATCGCGTTCACGAAATCAGCAATCGTGTGAACGAACGTGTGCTCGTAACCGATGATGTGTCCAGGCGGCCACCAGTTGGCGACGAATGGATGCGCCGGTTCCGTGACAAGAATTTTGCGAAACCCGCGCGCGTCTTCCCGATCAGCTGTCGAGTAGAAGCGCAGCTCGTTCAGCTTCTCGAGGTCGAACACGAGCGAGCCAGCGCTGCCGTTGATCTCGAACGTGAGCTGGTTCTTCCGGCCGCGCGCAAATCGCGTCGCTTCCAGCGTGAGCATCGCGCCGTTTCGAAAGCGGCCGATTGCAGCAGCCGCGTCGTCCACATCCACGCGTTTGCCGCTCCGTCGTGCAACGAACGTCCGTGAATCCGCCGAGACTTCAGTGACTTGCCCGACCAGATAGCGTGCGAGATCGATAATGTGCGCGCCGAGATCGCCAAGCGCACCAGTTCCAGCGACGTTCGACTGCAAGCGCCAGACAAACGGCGAGTCCGGATCGGCGAGCCAATCCTGCGCATAGCGCGCCCGAAAATGGTAGAGGCGCTCGCCGATTTCGCCGCGCTCGATCATCTGCTTTGCCAGCGCGATCGCCGGCACGCGTCGATAATTGTGACAGACCATGTTCGGAACCCGTGCGCGTTTGACAGCGCGCAGCATCTGCTCGCATTCCGCAACATTGCGCCCGAGTGGCTTTTCGCAGAGCACTGCTTTGCCCGCCGCCGCCGCGGCGATCGCGATCTCAGCGTGCGAATGGTTCGGCGTGCAGATATCAATGACGCTGATCTCATCGTCGCCGATCATGTCGCGCCAATCAGTCGCGGTGCGTTCCCAGCCGAGCTTCGCGGCCGCCGCTCGCACCTTGCGCCGATCGCGCCCGCAGATGGTTTTCATTCGCACATCACCCGCGAGATCGAAGAAACGCGGCGCCTGCCGCCACGCATTGGAGTGCGCGCGGCCCATGAAGTCGTAGCCGACGAGACCAACAACGAGCGTGCGTCGGTTAGGCATAGGGCGCGGAACGGTATTAAGTGGCGCGATGCGCGGAACTCAAGGTGAAAGGCTCTCTCCTCTCACCGCGCTGAACCTGCTTTGTCTCGATGCGCCGCTCGTTGCGATTGCGTGGCAGCAAGTTTTTGCGCGCACGCAACACCTGCATTTGCTGGTCCCACCGCGCATCGCGTTGTTTGCCACGGCATGGCTGATCTACCTCGCCGACCGCGTTGGCGATTCGTTCACCACCGGACCCGATATGCAACTTTCCAAACGACAACGGTTCGCGCAAAGCCGTCGCTCGGTTTTGCTCGTATCAATTGGAATTGCAGCTCTCGCGGACCTGATTGCGATCGCGCAAGTCGATCGCGCCACGGCAATGGCGGGCGCAGTCGTCGGCGCAGGTTCAGTCGTTTATCTCACTTTGAACCACTTCTTCAGCAGGATCTGGAGTTTGATACCCGTAAAAGAAATCGCGGTCGGTGCGCTTTTCGCCGCCGGCGTGGCTGCATCGCTTGGGATAACGGGAGTACCAATCGTCCCCTTCGTGTTATTCGCGGCGTTGTGCGTGCTCAACTGCATCAGTATCGCGTTTTGGGAACGACAGCTCGATACGGAACAAGAGCGGATCTCGATCGCGACGCGCTTCCCGCCGTTGCGCGCTCTTCCTACCATCGGGTCAGTTGTGCTGGCCCTGATCTCTGTCAGCTGCATTGCACAAGCACCACACATCCTCGTCGCGATCGCGATCTCGTCGGCTCTCCTGCTCTTGCTCAGCGTGGTGCGGATCCAATCGGACAAACGGACCGCGCTCGCCGATCTCGTCCTGCTGACACCGCTTTTCGTGCTGCCCTTCGCGTCGTGAGCTTCGACTCGCTCGCGCCGTTCTATCGCACACTGGAAAAACTTGTCTTCGGAGACGCGCTGCAACGAGCACGCACGGCGTTTGTGCATGAATTAAGCGGGTGCGGCAGCGCTCTGATTGCAGGCGAAGGCGACGGCCGGTTTGTCGCAGAACTGCTCGCGGCGAATCCCGATATCCGGGTCACGTGTGTGGAGCAAAGTGAGAAGATGATTCAGCAGGCGCACCGCAGAATCCCGGCGTCAGATCGAGTCGTCTTCATACATGGCGAAATCGAACAGGCGCCGATCGAACGGGCTTACGACGCAATCGTCACGAACTTCTTTCTCGATTGTTTCGATGAGCAGGAGGTGGCGGCGATTGTCGATTTGCTCGCGCGCGGCGCGAAGCCGAACGCGATCTGGTTGGTTGCCGAATTCACAACCGCACGGCGCGGAAAGCTGCTCGTCATGTTGATGTATGCGTTTTTTCGGCTGACGACGCGCATCCGTGCGTCACAGCTGCCGGATTACGCGCCGCTGTTACAGCGACACGGGTTTCGGCGCGAACAACATCGGGCTTTCTACGGCCGCATTGTTTGCGCGGAATTGTGGAAACGTGGCTGAGTTTGAAAGCCGCGGCCGGCGACCGCGGCTACAGTTTCGCGACACGAGCCCGGCGGATCCGCCGCACGATCCAAATCACGACCGCGAGCGCGAGCACCCACGGCGCGAAGAAGGCCAGCGCCACGCCGATCATTCGCACGCTCCACATCAATGCCGCCGCGCCCTGGCCGATCGTCCGCCGCAACGTCGCGATCAGCCCTGTTTCTTCGGTGACAATGTTGCCCTGGCTGTAGACCTGGATCGAAACGTCGGCCGGCGCGTTCGCCTCCTCGACGGCTGCGTCGGAGCGATCGTCGCGATGGACGCTGACGTTCTCGAGCTTGCCAAGCGAGCCGAGCGATTGCATGAGCGCGTTGTAGTTCTTCATCGGCACACGCAGTGAAACGTTGGCGTATTCGCGCCCGTTCGGGTTCCGTGAGAACGACGAGGAACGAATCCGGCCGCTCTGTTTCTCGACCAGATCGCGCAACTGCTTCGTACGATCGTTCACATCGCTCGTGCGAATGCTGAGCGTCGTCTGCTGGCGCGCCTGCTCCTGTTCGTCGCGCGAGATCGTAATGTTCAACTGCACCTTGTCGCGCTTCGTCGTCGCGTTTTCCGACATTTCCCCGCCGCCTTGCGCAATGCGTTGCGTCGTCACCTGGAAATTCTCCACCCGGCCTAACGACTTTGTTTTCGCGATCATGGCGTCGCTCTCTTCCGGTGCGATCAGCATGCTGATGCGTGCCGAAACGCGTCCGCTGTTGTCGCGATCGAGCTGTGCGTTCGTGATCTGCACTTTGGGCGACGAGAGTGCCTTCATCTCGTTGTAGACGCGCTCGACTTCCGGCGTGAAGAGCGCGAGCTGCGCGTTTTCCTTGAGCAGATATTTGGCGGCTTGCTCAAGGTCTTTCTCGGCGAGCTGGATCGTGACTGTCGCGAACGCCACCTGCGCATCCATGAATTTGAGTTCGCCCTGCATCTTCTCGATCTCCTCGCGCACGCGCCCGAGCTCCTTCTCGACTGCGAGCAGGTCGCTGATGTCGTGACTCTTCGTCTTCAAAATATCGAGGAGCCGCTGCTCCATCGCGCGCTGGTTTTTCAATCGCGCGTCGGTGTCGAAATACTGCTTCGTCACGTCCTCGGTGCCGAGCGACTGGTTCTTCACCTCGCCAAGCCCGCGCAGCTTTCCAAGAAATCCGTCGAGATTGTTAGGGAGAACCTTCACGACGATCTGTCCACGCAGTTTTCCGTTCTCCTGTTTCTCTGAATTCGTCGTCGCGACGTAACCGCGATCCTCACCGGCGAACGCGGTGATTTTTTGCAGTGTTTGTTCGAAGCTGGCGACCTCGATCTCAACCTGGGCGTTCCGGATGAGCTTGCGATTGTCGGTCGGTGCCGCAGTCGTGGTTGCAGGCGCCTGCGCGATCTCGATCGATTCGGCGGGCAGTGCAGAGGTGTTCGATGCGTCTTGCTTCGATTCGGGAGCGGTGGCTGCGCTGCGCTTCGCGCGAACTGCATCTTTGCGATTGACCGAAGCTGCTTCCTCGTGAAAAGCGAGTCTATCAGCCGCCTCGGGTGCGACAGGAGGCGGCGCACTCGCCGGTTTGGTGGCGGCGCTGCCTGAGAGCGCCGCTATTTTTTCGTCGCGATCTGCGAATTCGCTCACCGCACCAACTGGAGTGTTTTGCGCGTCGGTGTAATTGGCGGCCGTGCGAATTTCGGGTCGACCAAGCGAACGACCCGCCGCTTCACCGGTGATCATCCGGCCCGTTTGCACGAGCGCGAGGAGCACGGCGGCGGCCGCCGCTATCTGCGTTGCACGCGATCGCATCGCGAGCAGCAAGAACCGCATCACGCCTGGGCCGCGGTCCGGCACGCGCGAACGGAATTTACCGAGCATGCGCTGCTCGAACTTCATGTCGGGTTTCGCTTCTTCGAATGTGTCGTTCAGCATTGTGTTCATGCGTTGATGCTCCTTGTGCAATTGGCGGCATTCAGCGCATTCGACGAGATGCGCGTGCAACTGCTGCCGCTCGGCTTCGTTCAACTGCTCGTGCAAATCGGCCGCGAGCAGCTCGTCAATTTCTTCGTGAATCGTTGTCATTGCTTCAGCTCATTGCGGCGAGCGCCGGTTTAAGTTGTTTGCGCAGGGTACCGAGTGCGCGCCCGAGAATTCCGCGCAACGCGCCATTGGTTAGGCCGAGCGTCTGCTCGATCGTCGCGTAATCCATTTGCTCGAGGTAACGCAACGCGACCGCGCTGCGATGCAACTCCGGCAATCGCGCGAGTGCCGAGTGAACCTGCGCATGCCGCTCTGCCTCATCGACAGGTGAAACGTCCGCCATAGAACTCGGCTGGTTTAACCAGTCGAGTTTTGCGGCTGATTCATCAGTTCGTGCGTCGAATGAAAGTGGGTCCGTGTGCCGGCGTCGCCGTCGCGAAATGTCGTGGGCGCGATGCCGTGCGATCGTGCTGAGCCATGCTGGGAATTTTTCGGGGTCACGCACACGCCAGCGCGATTTCCATGCTTTGACGAACGAATCCTGGACCGCGTCCTCGGCTTCCTCGCGGTTCTGCAGAACGCCGTAGGCAATCGCGAACAGCGGCCGGCTCATCTGCCGGATTACGCTCTCAAACGCTTCGCGATCGCCCCGGATGGCAGCGGCGTAAATCTGGCGGTCGGCGGTGTCCATGTTTGTGGGATCACCAGCGTAGACGCGCGAAGTTCCCGATCCGCGCGAAAAATTTTTAGCGCTCTGTCATCCCGAACGGAGTGAGGGACCTCACAAGCGTTCGCAATGTCGTGATAGTGCCACGCCCTCACAAACGTTTGTGAGGTCCCTCGGCTTCGCTCGGGATGACCGTCGGAGGTTTAGCGGAAGATCGAGACGACGTCGCCGACGCTGACCAGCTCTTTGATGCGGGCAGCGTCCCAGTTGGCTGTGCGAATGCAGCCATGACTCGCGGCGCGGCCAATCGTCTCCGGCTGGTTCGTGCCGTGAATGCCGACGTGCGGTTTGTTCAAGCCCATCCAGAGAATCCCAACCGGATTCCGCGGGCCCGGCGGAAGGTTGAACGCGTTTTCCGTCGTCACGCCATGCTGCAGCACGCCTTCGTCGTGCCGGAACGTCGGCAGCTCCGCGACACCGAGAATCTTCCACATGCCGATCGGCGCGGGCAGCGTCGTCGACCCGGGCGTGATCGGAAACTCGGCAACGAGCTGTTTGTCGTCGTAGATGAGAAGGAAACGTTCCTTCGTGTCGATGTAGATTTTGCGCTTCGCGAATGCGGGATTTGCCGGAATGAACCGCTGGTGCAGATCCTCGATTTTGAAAGGCAAGACGTTCGGCACCTTCAGGGTGTCGCCCGGCTTCAGCGCTTCCATTTTCAATCCGGGATTCAGTTTCGCGATGTAGCTCTGCGCCGAGTGAAAACGCTCCCCGACGAGCTCGAGCAACGAACCGTATTTCAGCGCCTTCAATTTCGCCTGTTCGGCTGGCTTGCCGGGCTCCGGCCCGACGAAATCGAGCGCCTCCGGCGGAATCGTCCAGGTCGTAAACGTCTCCGGCACCTGATCGAGCAGCCAGGAATCGACGGAGCCGTTCGGCGGCATACCGTGCGCTTTTTTGTAATGGATGAGCGCCTTGCGAAAGAATTCGCCCATCTGGCCGTCGATTTTGCCCGGCCCGAAGTCGCTATTATCGAGAAAAATCTGGAGCTTGGTCGCGTTCTCTTCGTTGTAGTTCGGCAGCGCGACGAGAACCTTTGGCGCTCTTTGCCCTTCCGGCGTGTCAGCGGCGTGCTCAGCCTTCTTCACTTCGTGCTTCGGCGCCGCCCATAGTGTTGAGGCCAATGCGAGCGCTGAAATTTGCAGCGCAATCCTCATCGGGCCGCTCCCGCCGGAAACATGACGCGGTCTGGTGCAGCATTAAGCGCCGCGAGAAGTTTTGGGATTAGCCGATTCTTCACCGCGCCCGCTTCCCGTGGCGGAACGAGATAGCGCACGACTGCGTCCACCCATGTCAATTCGTCGACGCGAAAGAAAACGCGTGGATGCGCCCGCACTTCGAGTTCGTCGACCGGCGTTTTGGCGAGCAGGCCGCGAAAGACGTTCACGCGTTCGACCATCTCTTCGCCGATTTCTTCCTCCACGATCCGTTCCATGGTTTGCGCGACAAACTGCAGATCGCTCTGATAGGCAACCTGAAACTTTATCTCGTTCCAAATGTAGGGAAAAAGCGGCCACGAATAATTCCAGACAATCGAGTCGAGCACCTTCTCGTTGGGAAACTTAATTAGGCGGCCGCTCGGGTGATCCGTCGATAGATACTGGCCGCCAAATTCCCACAGCGTCGTATCCAGATAGCCAACATCGATCACGTCGCCGGTGGCGTCCCCGATCTTGATCCGGTCGCCGACGCGATAGGGTTGCCTGACGAGTATGTAGATCCAGGCGACGAAACTTTTCATCGGCGTTTGCACAGCGAGGCCGACGACAATCGAGCCAATGCCCAGCGCAGTGAGCGCTGCGTACCAGTTCACGAAAATGACCGAGATCGACACCACTGCGACGAGGATCGCGACAATCAGGTTTTGAATGCGCTGCAACGTGAAACGCGTGACCGCATCCTCGATCCTGCCGATGGCATAGACCTTGATCGCCTTGCTCGTCGCGAGAACGACAATGATGAGCGCGGCGCCGCGGAGCGCACGGCGGGTCAGGTCGACTCCTGTATGCCCGATCGGGATGAGCGTTGTCCCGACGAGGTAATAGACGACTGCGCAGGTGAAGAGCACGAGAACGTGCGGAAGAAAGAGAAATCTCCGCGGCGCTTTTTTTTCAACCTTTTCGGCGGCGCGCTGGCCGGTCGCGCGCGCGAGCTCCTGCTTTACTTCAGGTTTCTCGCAAATCTCCTCGACGGTCTCCGGCATCGTTAATTGATTCGGAAAGCGCAGTCACCATGCGCGTTTACGATGATTCCGTCCTGACCCAGCAACGCAGCACTTCCGCGACACTCCACGCCTGCGCGATGCAGCCACCGGGATGATGTGGCTCACGCGCGTCGAAGACTTCGCTAATCGAGCCAATGCCAGCTTCGTCGAGATGCTGCGGGAAACCATCGAGGAACTTGCGGGCGCCCAAGGCATCGTTCGGATGGACCTTCATCCACGCGTCGATGAACGGCCCAATGAGCCATGCCCAGACGGTGCCCTGGTGATAAGCGCCGTCGCGGGAACGCAAATCGCCGCTGTAGATCGGACGGTAATCGGGATTGTCAGGCGAAAGCGAACGCAGACCGACCGGCGTGACGAGCTTGTCTTTGACCACATTGGTGACCGAGGGCCAGCGGGATTCATCCAGCACCGGATGGGCGAGCGAAATGGCGAAGATCTGATTCGGCCGACAGGAATGATCGAGCTTTCCGGCTTCGCCGTTGCAGTCGACAACGTCATAGAGGTAGCCGCCCGCTTCATACCAAAAGCGCGCGTTGAACGAAGCGCGGGTCTGACTGGCGCAGGTTTCGAAACGCTCAGCCTCGGCTTTGTTTCCCGTCTCCCGCAGCCAGCTACCAAGCAACTTGAGCGCGTTATACCAAAGCGCGTTAATCTCGACCGCTTTCCCGCGACGCGGCGTCACGACCCAATCGCCCATCTTTGCGTCCATCCACGTGAGCTGAACTCCTTCTTCGCCCTGCACGAGCAAGCCGTCGCTCGCATCGACGTGAATATTGAACTTTGTGCCACGCAGATGCGCCTCCGCGATTTTAACGAGCCGTGGCAAGAGGAGATTGAGCGTAATCTGGTCGTTCGTCGCGTCGAGGTAGCGGCCGAGTGCGTGGAAAAACCAGAGCGTCGCGTCCGCCGTGTTGTAGCGGCCGCCGCTCTCCTGATCGGGAAACATGTTCGGGATCAAACCGTCACGCTCGTAATGCGCAAACGTCCGCAGAATGTAGCCGGCTTCGATCCAGCGACCGGTCGTCAGGCAAAGCCCTTCCAGGCTGATCATCGTGTCGCGGCCCCAATCGGTGAACCAGTGATAACCCGCAATTACCGTTCGCACTTCGTCTCCGGAGGCATGCGCGCGAGCTGAGTCGCGCACGCGGCCGGCCGGCTTGATGACAAATTGATCGGCGGCAAAAACCAATTCCGCCGGAACCCCATCGCGCGCCCCCGGCGCCGCCTGCGCGAGCAAACGCGCGCGGCGCTCGCTCTCGGCGCGCTGCACCAATTCAGGTGAAAGCACATCAGCGATGTCCCATTCCTCGGTCGAGCCGATCATCGTAGCGGTGCAATCTTCCGAGAGGCCGACGTCGAACGATCCCGGACTCCAGAGATTTCCTTCGTAAGAGTAACCGCGCTCCAGCTCAGTCCGATAGACGACCTGATGAATCCAGCCCGGCGCGACATGAAAGCTCGCGTCGCAACCGCGAAGCTGCATGCGGAACACCGGCAGGTTGTGATGCGCGGCCGCAACTTCGTAGCGACCATCTTCGACGGTCAGCTTGTAGGATGATGCCGGAGCGTCGTCGACTGCGGTCTCGTGGTGGCGGAACTGAAATGCCGGCCGCAGCTCAAGGCGCGGCAGTTTTTCAGCACCGGTCACGCGATAGCTGATGTGAACGGTGTTTTGGAGGTGAGGAAGGAGAATGCGCTTCTCGATCTCGAAATTGCGCACATGGTAAATCCAAACCGGTAAGCCATCCTCGAGCCGAAACTCGCGGAGGTAATCGGCCACGCCGAGATTCAACTGGCCACCGGCGCGCTCCTCTGCGCCTAACGACACGACCTCGCCGTTTTCGAAACGCAAGAATTCCGAGACGTGACTCCACATCACCATGCGACCGAGCGGCGCCGGCAGTGCCGCGACAAGCAGCCCGTGATATTTTCGCGTGATCGCGCCGGAGACGGTGCCAGACGCATAGCCGCCCAGTCCGTTGGTCACGAGCCACTCGCGCTGGAGCAGAACTTCATCCGACATCTCACCGTGCTTCCACGGCATTTCGCGAACCACCACAGGACCGGCCTTCATTTACCTGACTCCGCTTTCAACAGCACCGCCGCTTGGGCCGGCAAAATCCAGCCTTTCTCCGTCACGACATCTGTTGCCCCGGTGCCGCCATAGCGCGGCGATTCGCTCGACCAAAGCATTTTCCAGCGAGCATCGAGGGGTGGCGCGAGCAGAGGTTCCGAAGCCGGTCTCAACGCGGCGCGTTTGCCGAAATTCACAAGCAACAACAGATCGTTCGCGCTCTCCCCGAAGTATCGAAGAAGAAACGCGTCGCTGCCGAGCACCGCACCATCGTAGCCACCGGCGCGCGGCTCGCGCAGGAGCGGTTGTGCGTGACGGAGCTTGAGCAGGTCGCGATGCAAATCGTAGATCTGCGAAAACTTTTCGCGCTCACCGAAATTGAGTTTGGATTTTTCGAAGGTCTCGCGATCGGCCGGCGCCGGAAGCGGCGTCTCTTCCGCCGCCGCAGCGACAGATGGAAACTGCTTCAGAAACTCGAAACGGCCTTTTTGGATTGGTCCGCGGAGTTCATCCGAAGCGTCGTTAAAGTAGATGAACGGTGTCGTGGCACCGAATTCCTGCCCTTGAAATAGCAGCGGCGTTGACGGTCCGAGGAGCAACAGCGCCGTCATCGCGCGATACTTCGCCGGGCCAGTCTCCGACCGCACACGTTTACCTAACGCGCAGTTGGAGACCTGATCGTGGTTCTCGATGAAAGTGATGAACTTCTCCGGTGGAACGCCGAAGGATGGTGTGCCCCGGGATTTGTCCTGCCATTCGTAACGCTGTCCTTGAAACAAGTAGCCGTACTTCGCGGCCGAGATGAACTCCTGCGGTCTTCCTGCGTGATCGGTGTAGTAGGCTTCGTTGCGTCCGGTCAGCGCGACGATCGCGCTGTGATGCCAGTCGTCGTTCCACAAACCGTCAAGGTTGTCGCCGCCTTCAGCGCGCGGCCTGACAAGTTTGGTATGCTGCGGCTCGTTCTCCGCAATCGCGATAATCGCTCGCTCGCCTGCCGCTTCGCGCGCCGCGCGCGTGATCGCGCCGATGATGTAGTCGTCCGACGTATCGAAGACGCACTGCGTCGCGTCGAATCGGAAACCGTCGAAATGAAACTCGTCGATCCAGTAACGGCCGTTGGTGATGAAAAATTCACGCACTGGTTCGCTGTTCGGCCCGTCGAAATTCAGCGGATCGCCCCACTCCGTTTCGTAACGATCGGTGAAATAGTCGTCGGAAAATTGTCGGAGATAATTTCCTTCCGGGCCGAGATGATTGTAGACGACGTCGAGAATCACGCCGATGCCGCTGGCGTGCGCCGCGTCGACGAAGGCGCGCAGATCATCGGGCGTTCCGTAATTCCGCGTCGGTGCAAACAAATCGACCCCGTCGTAACCCCAGCCAAATTCACCGGCGAACTCCGCGACCGGCATCATCTCGATTGTGGTGATGCCTGTGCTCGCCAGTTCCGGCAGTTCGCTAATCGCCGCGCGCCACGTCCCAACCTTTGTGAACGTGCCGATGTGCATTTCATAGAGCACCTGGCCGCGCATTTTCACGCCGCGCCATTCCCGATCCG
>JBJMWW010000035.1:0-15398 GCA_045809945.1 Chthoniobacterales bacterium | reverse complement strand
TCCCGAAACCGTGTTCAACGCGCCGGCAAGTCACCTGGCGGCAATCCTTGGTATCAGCGGCGCAAGTTACACCCTCGTTGGCGATGGCGCGGTGTCGGCGCTTGCTGTCCAAATGGCGCACGACTTGATGCAAAACGAATTGCTCGATTATTGCCTGGTCGTCGCTGCGGAAGAAGCCGACTGGCTGCTCTGCGACGCGTATCGCCGTTGGCGACTGGCACGCAACGCACCACCGGTCGAGCCATTCCAGTTGCCGCCGCGCGGGACCATCTTGAGCGAAGGCGCCGGTGCCATAATTCTTGCGCGCGACGGTCGCGTCGTAATTGAAAACGTCGCGCTTGGGCGAAATTTTCGGCGGCGAACAGACGCTACTGCGGCGCTCGACGCTGTATTGACCGAACTTTCCTCACCCGCCGAGCCCTCGATTCTCGTGGCAAGCGCAAATGGCACGTTCGTCGATCAGGCTGAGCGCTGTGCTATCGAGAAACACTGCCGCCAGGCTGCCGTTTACACGGTAAAACCGGCACTCGGCGAAAGCGTCGGCGCGAGTGGAATTTGGCAGATGATCTGCGCGGCCGAAGCGCTCCGCACCCGCAGCCTTCCGCCTTTGCTGCACGCCCCGCCGGAGTTGCGGACAACTACACCGCGCCACTTCGCCTCAGCCGCCGTTTCGATTTGCGGCATGAATCAGCAGGTCGGGGGCTTGCGTTTGGCGATCGCATCATAGGTAATGCCCGCGTCTTTCGCCTTTGCAACGCGGGGTGACTGCGATACGTTCGCGCTCCCGCGATGCGCAAACTAGTCTGGTTATTGTCAGTTTTGCTGGCGGCGCGGATTGGAAGCGCGGCCGAGGTCGAGCCCTCTACGCTGAAAGGGCAGCCGGTCGAAATCACGGCCAGCGGTAACACGAACTACGTCAACGGCGTGGCGACTGCGCGCGATAACGTCGCCATTCACGTCGGGGACACCGATATTTATGCGGATTACGCGGAGTACGATCCGCAATCGCACCAGATCAGGGTTCGCGGCAACGTCCGGATCTATCGCGATATCACTCTCTATATCGGGGACAGCGCCACCTACAACACCGAGACGAAAGAAGTCACGGCGCATACGATGCGGACCGCGCATGAAGCCTACTTTGTTAAGGGCGATAACGTTACCAGCATCGGCGAAGGCGCCTTTCGTGTAACCGACGGAGATATGACGACACACGATTCGTCGCACCCGGACTTTCACCTGCGAGCGCGCACCGTCCGGGTTTACGAGCAGGACCGGGTGATCTTTCAGAACGTCACGTTTTACGTCGGTCAGGTGCCCGTCTTCTGGTGGCCGTATCTTTATCAGTCCCTGGACAACGAATTCAGCTTTCTGGTCTCGCCTGCATATCTGAGTTCGTGGGGCGTGTCGTTACTCGGCCACATCACGTTTCCCATCACCGATAACATGGTCGGTACATTGCGACTCGATTATCGCGAGCGGCGCGGTGTCGCGATTGGATTCGATTCGACGCTTCGGTATGGCAAGGACAAGAGGAGTGTCGCCCGCCTGCGGACCTACTTCCTCCAGGATCAAAATCCGCAGATCGACCGCACTACCACCGACAACCGCGAGAAACTGGGCGCGGGTCGCTATCGTGTCTCGCTCCAGGACAAAACAATCTTCAGCGACGACATCTATGCCATCGCTGATGTCACAAAACTCAGCGATCCGTTCGTGCTGGAGGACTTCTATCAGAGCGAATTCCGGGTCGATCCGCAGCCGGATGACATGGTCGCGGTCGCAAAAACAAACCCGTTCTACACCCTCACCGCCATCTCGCGGTTTCAGGCAAATGACTTCTTCACCACGACGGAGCGGCTGCCGGAGATCGCGCTCGACATCAAACGCCACGCGATTTTTGGCAGTCCGATCTTCTACGAAGGCGAAACAACCACCGCGAATCTGCATCTCGCGTATCCGGACGACTCAGATTTGCACGGTTACTCGTCATGGCGGCTCGATACGTTCCACCAGCTCAGTTACCCGAATACCTACTTCGGCTGGCTTTCAATCGTTCCGCGGGTCGGAATTCGCGGCACGTATTACAGCGAAACGCGTGATCTCGGCCAGACGCTGTTCCCTGGAGACGTCCCGCTCTTCGCCGGGCTCGATACTCCCTTTACCCCTAACTTTACCCGAATCAATCCGGCGGCGCCGGTGGTGGACGGCGGGGATAAATTTCGCGGCGTATTGAACGCCGGCGCCGAAGCCTCGTTCAAGCTATCGCGGACGTGGGAAAGCGTGCAGAGCCGTCTGTTTGGTCTCGATGGTTTGCGGCACATCATTCAGCCGTTCACCAACTACTCGTTTGTCGGCACGACCGGCGCCTCGACCGAGGAAATCCTGCAGTTCGATCGGTTTCAACCGACAACGCAATTGCCGCCAATCACGTTCCCGCAGTTCACCTCAGTCGATTCGATCGATAATTGGAGCATCTGGCGCGTCGGTGTTCGCAACACCCTGCAGACGCGGCGTGACGATAGCACGATCAACTGGATGGGCCTGGAAACCTATCTCGACGTGAACTTCGACAGCCCATTCGATAAGACGGCCTACTCGAACGTTTTCAACAATTTCTTCTTTTCCCCGGTACCGTGGGCATCGCTCATCATCAACTCGCAGACTCCGCTGCTCGACAAAGGTTATACCGAGGTGAATACCGGAATCACTATTCAGCCGATTCCCGCGCTGTCCGTAAGCATCGCTCATCGATACCTGAATCAGTACCCGTTCTTTCCGAATAGCAGCCTCTACGATTTCGGCGGTTACTATCGGATCAATGACAACTGGGGAGTCGGCGTGTCGGAGCAATACGAAGGCGCAACCGGCGTGCTTGAGCAACAGCGCTACTCGATTTACCGCGACTTAACCAGCTGGGTGGCTTCGCTCGGCGCCGTGGTCCGCGACAACGGTGGCGTGAAAGAATACGGCGTCCTCCTCACCTTCACGCTTAAAGCTCTGCCCAAATTCAGCTTCGACCTGAACGTCGATCCGCAGGGCGCGGGCGAAAATCAGTAGCTCAATCGCGGTTGTTTCCATTCGGCGTCACGGCTAGCGTCGCTCCCGTCTCATGGACATTTCGATCGTCGGCTCTGGTTATGTCGGACTCGTCACTGGCGCATGCTTTGCCGATGTCGGGCACAACGTCATCTGCGTCGATAACGACCCGCGCAAGATCGAGAGCCTGCGCTCCGGCCAGGTGCCGATCTACGAGCCCGGGCTCGAAGAAGTCATCCACCGCAACGTCGGAGCGCAGCGGCTGCGTTTCACCGGTAGCATCCAGGAGGGCGTGGAGAATTCGCAAATCGTCTTCATCGCTGTGCCGACACCGCAGCAGCCCGACGGCAGTGTCGATTTAAGTTTCATCGAGAAAGTCGCGCGCGAAATCGCCGGCGTGCTGACCGATTACCGCGTCATCGTTGATAAGAGCACGGTGCCGGTCAAAACCGGAGAAAAGGTCGCTGAATCGATCAAGCGCTACAACAAGCACGGCGCGAACTTCGACGTGGTGAGCAACCCGGAATTTCTCCGTGAAGGCTGCGCCGTGAGCGACCTGATGAATCCGGATCGCATTGTCATCGGCGCGCAGAGCGAGCACGCGATCGACCTGATGAAAAAGGTCTATGAGCCGTTCATGGCCCCGATTCTTGTCACCGATGTCAACAGCGCAGAACTAATAAAACACGCTGCGAATTCATTCCTCGCGCTCAAAATTTCCTATATCAACGCTGTCGCCGCGATCTGCGAAGCGAGCGGCGCCGACGTGGAGAAAGTTGCCGACGGGATCGGGATGGACAAACGCATCGGCCGCAACTTCCTCAACGCCGGTATCGGTTACGGCGGCTCATGTTTTCCGAAAGATATCGCGGCCTTCATCACGATCAGCGAGCAGCTCGGTGTGCCCTTCAATCTGCTGAAGGAAGTGCAGCGAATTAATTCCAGCCAGCGCGAACGTTTTCTGAAGAAGATTCGCGACACACTGTGGGTGCTGCGCGAGAAACGCATCGCGGTCTGGGGTCTTACCTTTAAGCCGGACACGGATGATATCCGCTCATCGGTCGCAATCGATCTCGTGGCTGACATGCTGCGCGAGGGTGCGCACGTCTCTGTCTACGATCCAAAAGGCATGCGGGCGCGGGAAGTAAAAGAAATCTCGGGTGCGAACTTCGTGGATTCAGCGCTCGAAGCGGTTGAGGACGCCGAGGCGCTGGTGATCGCGACCGAATGGGCTGAATTCACAAACATCGATCTCGCATCCGTAAAGGAGCGAATGCGGACGCCAATCGTTTTCGACGGACGCAATCTCTTCAGTCCGGAGACGATGGGAAAGCTCGGCTTTCAATATCATTCGATCGGGCGCAATCCGGTTGCGCCGCAATAACGAAAGCGCTCGCAGTGTCGCACTCGCCGTTCTGCGGAATTGGCAGCAGACGAATGCGTTTGCCGACGCTCTCCTCCACGATGCTCTGACGCGGAGCGATCTCTCGGCCAAAGATCGCGCCTTCGCTACCGAGTTGGTGTATGGCGTCATTCGCAATTTGCGACTGCTCGATTTCTGGATCGCACAGCTTCGCCGCGGCCCGACCGATTCACAGACGCGCGATCTGCTGCACCTTGGCCTCTATCAGATCGCTCTGCTCGATACGCCATCGCACGCCGCAGTTTTCGAAACCGTCGCGCTCGCACCGAATCGCGCGCGCGGGTTAGTCAACGCCGTGCTTCGATCGGCTGATCGACAGCTCAGCGCGTTGAAGCGAAACGCCGCCGAGCAACCGCTCGAAATCCGTAGTTCACATCCGGATTTTTTGGTGGACAAATGGGTCAAACAATTTGGCAAACGGAATACCGAAGAGCTCTGCAATTGGAACAACCGGCCGCCACCGATTTATGTACGAATTAACGAGCTGAGGACGACGCGCGAAGACTTCCTGCAAACCAATCCAGCCTCGTCGCTTCTGCCGCGCGACACGCGGTTCGCCTGTTTGCCTGAACCGCGTCGCGCGCTTGAGAGCGGCACATGTTACGCGCAGGATCCGAGCACGGCGGTGGCTTGCGACTTATTGGGCGCACAGCCTGACGATACGGTGCTCGATGCCTGTGCTGCACCCGGTGGCAAGACCAGCTTAATCGCGCAGACGATGGCAAACCGCGGAAAGATCATCGCGTGTGATCGCGTGGCCGACCGACTCGAGCTCTTGCGAAGCAACGTGCAGCGGCTCGGAGTCACCAACACGCACGTCATTCAACATGACTGGCGCACTTCCTCGCCTGAATCCGTCGCGGACCTGCAGTTTGACCGCATTCTGATTGATGCACCTTGCAGCAACACCGGGGTAATGCGCCGGCGCGTTGATGTGCGGTGGCGACTGACATCAGATGATTTCGTGCGCCTGCCGGACGACCAATTTGAAATTGTGAGCCAAGTTGTACCGCTGCTCCGGCCCGGCGGCGTTCTCGTCTACAGCACCTGCAGCATCGAGCCGGAAGAGAACGAACGAGTTGTTGATCGAATAATTGCAGCGTTCCGTTTTCTTAAAGTAACAGAGACAAAGTCGCTCCTGCCATTTCGAGACAATGTCGACGGCGCATTTGCCGCGCAGTTGACGCACACCGGCTGAACGCGTGCATTGTCTATCATGCACGATCCGCGCTTCGATAAACTCGCCAACCTTCTCGTCGAGTACTCCACCCGACTGAAGCGAAACGAAACCGTGCTCATCGAGGCCTTCGATGTACCGGATGAAATGACGATCGCGCTCGTCCGCGCCGTACGAGCAGCCGGCGCTCTGCCCTTCGTTCAGCTTCAACACGGCCGCGTCTCACGGGAACTGGCCTTCAGCGCATCCGAACGACAGCTCAACCTGAGCGCGATTCACGAGCTCGCACGGATGAAGCGAATGAATGCGTACATCGCATTGCGGGGAAGCAACAACGTCACAGAAATGTCGGACGTGCCGCCCGACCAGATGAAGCTCGTCGCGCGCAAATTGCGGCCTGTCACGGATCAGCGCGTCAAAAAAACGAAATGGGTGGTATTGCGATGGCCGACCTCCTCGATGGCGCAACAGGCCGGCATGAGCACGGAAGCGTTTGAGAATTTTTACTTCGACGTCTGCACGCTTGATTACCGCAAGCTTCTCCCCGGTATGCGAGCGCTCAAGACCTTGATGGAGAAGACCGATCAGGTCGAGATCAAGGGACCAGGCACTGATCTGCGTTTCAGCATCAAAGGTATCGCGGCGATTCCTTGCGGCGGCGACAGGAACATTCCCGACGGCGAAGTGTTCACCTGTCCGGTTAAGAACTCCGTCCAGGGGCACATCACGTTCAATGCGCCCACCATCTACCAGGGCGCAGCGTTTGACGGGATTCGGCTCGATTTTCGTGATGGCAAAATCGTCGAGGCCGCGAGCAACAATACCGAAAAACTGAACGAGATTCTGGATTCCGACGCCGGTGCGCGTTACATCGGCGAGTTTTCGTTAGGCCTGAACCCCTACGTGCTCGAACCGATGCGCGATATCCTGTTCGACGAGAAAATTGCCGGCTCTTTCCATTTCACTCCAGGCCAAGCCTACGAAGAAGCGGACAACGGCAACCGCAGCCAGGTGCACTGGGATATGGTCTGCATTCAGCGGCCGGAGTACGGCGGCGGCAAAATTCTGTTCGACGGCAAAGTCATCCGTCTCGATGGCGAGTTTGTGCCGAAACAGCTGCACTCACTAAACCGCAGTCATTTTCTTCGCTCCAGCGGCCGCCGCCGCTAAGCCAGCGTGCGGTCGCCCGAGCAGCGCGTCGTCTGTACGCAACACGAGGAGGCGTGTGCCTCCTCGTGCGAATCTAAGCTGTTCTACTTTGTCAGGCGTGCGGCGCTGCACCAGCTCCACGCGGGGCGGTGAGCTGCATCATTGCGATCTCACCACCACCGCCGAGCTGCACGTTCGCAATGTCGAACATCGGTGCGCTTTCGACGGGCCCCTGAGCTGCGCCAGGCAACTGCACGGCGACCTGCCGCGAAGTCGAATTCAGAACGAGCGCGGCGATTTCGAAGGTGGGCGAAAACTCTACTGTGGCGATTTGGAATCGACCTGTGACCTGCACGCCGGCTTGGCCCTGCCCGGGTGTCAGTTGCAACGCGCCGCTTTCCGACCCGGAAAGCAACTGCAGTCCCGCGATGTTGAAGGCAGACGAACCGGTGACGTTAGGACGTTGCTGTTGTGACGGCGTTAATCGCATGGTGCCAATGGCGTTGCCGGCAAGCTGAACGCCGGCCATTTCAAATGACACCTGCAGGTTCATCGCCGGTTGCGGCTGCTGCGTTGCTGCAAGACGCATCGACACGACACGCGATATCGGGCGCAACTGCAGTGCGCCCATCCGGAACGACGGTGTCAATTGCAGCGCGGCGATCTCAAAAGCGAACGTGAGTTGCACCGCGGTGTGCATTCCGCCAGAACTTTGTGTTGGCTGCGCCTGCGGTGCGCCTCCGGTCATTGGCGCTTGCGGTGCGGTGCGAATTTGCGGGGCGGGTGTTGGTTGGTTTGGTGGAGGCATGATTTCAGTTTCGATTGAAGTTTGCGTAGGCTGAACCAAGACCGGTGTCTCGGCAAGGGGCTGCTGCAATTGTTGCGGTTCAGCTTCTGGTTGCGTTTGCGGTTCCGGCGCAGCGGCGAGCGACGGTGTCGACGGTTGTGACGAGCGACGCAAGCTGCCTATTCCGGCGAGGGCGGCACCGGCGGCAACGAATTTAGCGAACCGCGACGTCGCAGGCTGGCCAGCCGGAATCTCAGTGGCAGGCGAATCGCCATCCGCGCCAGCGGGAATCAAATGAGGCACCGGCTGTCCCTGCCCGATCGGCTCCGGCCGCTCTGGTTCGGAGATCGGAGCAAGCAATGGCGCTGAAATTTCGTCGGCCACAGCGGGCAGCACAGGTTCTTCGGTCGGCGCTTCGGCAGTCGGACCTTCAACAGCTGTTGCCTCGGCAAGCGTTGGCTCAGCGACGGCCGGGATATTTGTTTCGGGGTCAGCGGGTTCGAGCTTCGCCTCAGCCGGCTGTTGCTCAGCAAATGAGGGTGGTAGGGGTTCTGGAATCGTTTCCTCGTGCGGCGACGCAGCCTCAACCACGGAGTCAGGTGCTGTAGTTTCCTCCAGTGTCTCCGGCGCCATCCACCACCGACTCTCGGCAGCTTCCGGTTCAACTGGAGCAATGATTGGCGCTTCAGCGGGAGCTTCGATCGGAGACGCCCAATCGCTCACCGGGGTCTGCGACATCGAATCTGCGGTTGGCGTTGACGCCGGTTCTTCCATTGCCACTGGCTGTTCAGCGATTCCTTGTTCGGCGACCGACTCCTCCGCGACCGGCGCGGTAGTTTCCGCGACCGGTCTTACTTCGACCGACTCTGTGGTCGGGAGTTGCGGAACTTCGACGCGAGGCTGCTCGAGCGGCGCAATGACTCCCGCAGACGAAAGGCCCGCGCCGAAACTCCGCGGCGACTTGTTAAACGGCACAGGACCGCGGCGCACCGACGGCTCCGATGCTTTGAGCTGCAGCGAGATTTGACGAGGCCCGCCGGCAATCACAGTGCGACCGGCGAGACGTTGCTCAACATTGGAGGCGCTCGGAGTCACTGCTGGCGCTAATCGCGGAGTACCAGCCGGCGCGGAAATAAATGCCGGCGCACGTCCGGCACGGCGTTTCAGGTAGGAGACCACGACGGCAACGAGAATCAGAATGCCCGCGATGAGCGATGCGATCGGCAACCAAGTGTGCCAGTCGCCAAAACGTTCGGCGAGGGTCGGCTGCGACCATTCGCGCACGGTCGACGGCGCAAGCACAGTTGCTGGCGTGGCAGAACCTTCCGTCCGCGCGACTTGTGGCGGCGCACTCGACTGCGTCTGCGCGACGGATGGCGCACTGCTCGCCACGGAGGCCGGCGCCGCGGTTTTCTCCTCGTTCTTTGCCACAGCCGGTGCTTGAGACGCGGCTGGCGCTAACCGCGCCGGCTCAACCGGAACTGGCCCGCGCGTTTCAGCCGGCGACGCATTCGATAGCGCTGGCGTCTCTACGCTGGGTGAGAGCGAAGCTGTCGGACCCGGCAGACCATTCGCGTTAGTTTGCGCAAGCGTTGTTGCAGGAGCCTGTTGAGTTGTCGCTTCCGCACCAGACACAGGAGTCTTCTCTGCAGGCGAAGACTTCTGCGCCGGCTGTTTCGCTGTGGTATTTGCAGCGAGTGCCGCACCCGGGATCGGTGTTGGTTCAACGGACGGTGTGCCTTCGGCCTTCGCGAGATCGTTCGCCGCTTGGGCCGGAGGCTGCGCTGCGTTCTGCTGCAACCAGCCGAGATCGTAAAATGCGTCGGCGAACACCGTGTTCATCGCCGGCGAGTAGATCTTGCGTGCCGACGTAATCCAGTCGTTCGCTTTCGCCGAGTTGTCGTGTTTGAACTCCCACGCCGCCTGCGCGTAGTAGAGCGCCGGCGTGTCGCCGGTGAACTGGAACTGCTCCATCATCTTCTGCGCACGAGCGTCCTTACCCTCAAGCAGAAGCGTCAGGTAAACTTTGAACTTGATGAGCTGCGACGCCTGGTTCTTGTCCCCGCCGGGCGCAGGCGTGGCATTGAAGAGAGCCTCGAATCGTTCGCGAGCCTTGGCCCAATCCTTCTTTTTGAACGGAATCTGCGCGAGGTTGTACTGCGCTTCGCGAAAGTTTTGGTCGGCTTTGAGAGCTTGCTTAAATGCCGCTTCTGCGCCGTCAAAATCCTTTTGCGCGAGCAGGATCTCGCCGCGCAAGTTGACATAAGTGGGTTGGTTCGGGTCCGCTGCGTCGGCTTCGTCGATCGCTTTGCGTGCCGCCGTTAGATCGCGCTGCTGAAACGCCTGCTCAGCCTGCTCGAATTTCGAGCGCGCAAAACCCTTCGCTTTCGCTGCGCGATCGGCCGCTGATGTTAACTCGACCGCCGCACGCGTCTGGCCTGCGGGCTTTTCCATCCAGCCGATCTCATAAATCGATTCGGCGAAGAGCTTGTTCAGTTGTGGTGTGAAATTCTTCTCCGCTTTGCCAAGCCAATCCTTCGCTGTGTTCTCATCCTTGTGCTGGAATGCGATGGCCGCATTCGCGTAATGCACCGCAGGCGTATCCGGTGCGAGTTCGAGCTTCGCCATCACCGAATCGACCATGTTCTCCTTACCTTCGAGCAGGTAAGTCAGGAGAATCTTGTATTGGATCAGCTGCAGCGCTTCGCCCTGCAATTGCAAATCGTTGCCGTTTCCGAAGAGCAAACCCTGAAAACGATTGCGCGCTTCCGCCCAGTTCTTCTGCAGGAACGGAATCTCGGCGAGATTAAATTTCGCGTTCCAAAACTTCGGGTCCGCCGAAAGCGCCTTCTGTAACGCCTTCTCCGCTTCGTCGTACTTCTGCTGCCGCATGAAGATGACGCCGCGCAGGTTTGCCGACTCGGCGAGGTCAGGCTGGCGTGCATCGATCCCATCGAGTTCCTTCAGCGCCTGTTCGTAGTGATTTGCGTTAAACTCGCGAAAGGCGCGATCGTACATCGCCTCGAGTTCCGCCTTTGACGGCGCGACGTTGTTTGCTGCAAACGAACTGAGGACCAGCAGCGAAATGGTCGCAAGTTTCCGGAGGTTCATGCCCAACTCATACAAGCTTTGGCAATGCCACGTGACAAGCCATTTCTCGCGTAAAAAATCCGGCGCTTGAAAAGATTCTCGTTGACTGCCGATTACGAGAAATTCCGTGCCGCAATTAGCCGCAAACCCTCGAGCGTCAGACGCGGATTGATCGCTTTGATTTCAGGTAATTGCCTCGCGATCAGCTGCGCGTAGCCGCCGGTTGCAACGATCCTTACCGTGCTACGGCGAAAATTCTCTTCGCAAATCTTCCGCAGAATTTCCGCAACCAGTCCGCGATAGCCATGAACCGCGCCAGCCATCATCGCGGCACGAGTGGTTTTGCCAATCGCGCTCGTTGGCTCGCGCAGCGTCAGCTGTGGCAATAACGCCGTGCGCTGGTACAAAAACGTCGTCATCGATTCGAGTCCGGGCGCAATCACGCCTCCGATGTAGCTGCGCTTAGCCGAAACGACGTCGAAGGTGACGGCGGTTCCGAAATCAACCACGATTGCAGGGCATCCATACAATTCCGTGACCGCGACTGCATTGGCGAGACGATCGGCGCCGATCGTCTTCGGCTGCGGGTAATCGACCCCGATGCCAAGATCCGTTGCCGCACTGATGAAGAGCGTCGGTTTCGCACCCGCCGCAGATCGAACTGCTCCGTTCTTCTTCGGCACAACCGATGAGACGACCAGCACGTCGGCGGAAGCAGCGACGCGACGCAATTTAGTGGCTGCTAGCTCGGCTGTCGGTACGCGCGAAATCCGTCTGAGCCGTTCACCCGTCGCCAAGGCAAACTTCGTGAATGAATTACTGATGTCGATCAGCAGATAGCGGCGGTTCACGTCAGGCGGCGCTACATGGCGCATGGTGCAGCGTCAAGTTGCCAGTAAAAGCGCGGACAGCTAGCCTCGCCCTGTGCGCAAGCTCGTCCATCGTCCACGGCGTCTTCGCCGGACCGCCGCTCTCCGCAACATGGTCCGCGAAACAAAACTGCACGCGCACGATTTCATTCTGCCGCTGTTCGTCAGCGAAAAAGTGCCGAGGCAACGCGCGATCGAGAGTATGCCCGGCGTGTTTCAGCACTCGTTAGGCGAGATTGGCGAGGAAGCGCAACGCGCGTGCGACCTCGGATTGCAGGCCGTGCTGTTGTTCGGAATTCCAATGCACAAAGACGAACAGGCAAGCAGCGCGTACGACGAGAATGGAATCGTGCAACAGGCGGTGCGCGCTATCACCGCACGCTGTCGCGACCTCGTCGTGATAACGGACGTCTGTCTTTGCGAATACATGAGCCACGGCCATTGCGGCGTCACGCGCGTCGACGGTGAACATTTCCACGTGCTCAATGACGAAACTGTTGAACTGCTTGCGCGCGCTGCAGTGTCGCACGCGCGCGCTGGCGCTCACATCGTCGCGCCGAGCGACATGATGGATGGCCGGATCGGTGCGGTCCGCGAGGCGCTCGATGCCGACGGCTTCACCGACATCGGAATCATGAGCTACGCGGCGAAATTCGCTTCAGTCTTGTATGGTCCTTTTCGGGACGCAGCTGAGAGTCCGCCGCAGTTCGGCGATCGCCGCTCCTACCAAATGGATCCAGCGAACGCCGACGAAGCGTTGCGAGAAGCGGCGCTCGACGTCGATGAAGGCGCGGACATTGTCATGGTTAAACCGGCATTGCCGTATCTCGACATTTTGTGGCGCGTGCGCGAGCGCTTCGGCAAACCGATGGCGGCGTACCATGTCAGCGGGGAATACGCGATGGTCAAAGCCGCTGCCGCCGCCGGGGCATTCGACGAACGCGCCGCGGTGATGGAGCTGATGACGTCGATCAAACGAGCCGGCGCCGATCTAATCGTGACGTATTGGGCGAAGGAGTTGGCGCAGTGGCTTCGCGAGTAAATCGTCACGGCGAAACCGAAGCGCATCTGCGGCTGAAGCGGCTCGCACTGATCTGGGCGCAGTCGAATGGCTACCGCGCGTGTGCAACCGAAGTCACATTACCGCGCAGCCGTTACCGCGCCGATGTGATCGCCTACCGGCCGCCGGGCGTGTGCGCCGTTTTCGAGTGCAAACAATCGCGATCAGATTTACAGCGCGATAACTGCTGCAGTGCGACGGCTCAAGAGCGATTGCTCGAGCTCGAGCATCGACGCGCAATTCTTGAGCGATGCTTGCGCGTGCACTATCCGACGCTGCGCACGGGCGGTTCGCTCTTCCCGGAGTTCGACACCTACGATTTTGACGCGATTCAGCACCGCGGCTACGCGCGCGCAACTCGCGAAATTGCTGCGCTACGGACTTCGCTCGTCGCGAGAACAAAGTTTGAGAAACTGACGCGATACAGTTACGCCAACGTTTATTATCTCGTCACTACGCGCGAGTTGCGCTGCGAGGTGTCCGATAGCTGGGGCGTACTTGTCGAGGCCGACGATTCGCTTGAGACAGCGCGCAAACCGGTCTGGCACGATACCACGCCCGAAGCGCAACTTGCGTTTCTTGAGAAGCTCGCTGCCGTCGCGACCCGCGAAGCAAATCGCAAATTCGGCGTCGATACCGATCTACTGTTTCGCCACTAGGAGATTCTTGCCGCTCATGTCGTCCGGCTGCGGCAGGCCTAACAGGTAGAGCAGCGTCGGCGCAACATCGGCCAGAATTCCGTCGCGCAGCGTGAACTGTTTCGCATCGTCCGCAACGTAGACAAAGTGTACGAGATTGGTCGTGTGCGCCGTGTTTGGCGAGCCATCAGCGTTTCGCATTTGCTCGCAGTTGCCATGATCAGCCGTGATCAAGGCGGCGCCGCCGATTTCGCGTAGTTTGCTGACAATACGCTCGAGACATTTGTCGATCGTCTCGACGGCTTCGACACCAGCCGGCACCACGCCAGTGTGGCCAACCATGTCCGGATTCGCGAAATTGAGCACGATCAAGTCGTAGTTCGCCATTTGCGCTAGCACTTCGCCGGTGACTTGGTCCGCGCTCATTTCCGGCTTCAGGTCGTATGTCGCGACTTTCGGTGACGGAATAATCTTGCGGTCCTCGCCCGGCCACGCCTTCTCGACGCCACCGTTGAAGAAGTAAGTCACGTGTGGGTATTTCTCGGTCTCAGCAATTCGGAGCTGCCTTTTATTCGCAGCGCTGACGACTTCGCCAAGGATGTTCGCTAACTGCTGAGGGGCGAAAATGAACGGCGATGGATAGGTTGCATCGTACTCGGTCAGCGTGACGTAATGAACTTTCGGCCACGCTTCGCGATCGAATCCGTTGAAGTCATCGAACAAAAAAGCCTGCGACAATTGCCGCGCGCGATCGGCCCGAAAGTTGAAGAAGAAAACGGTGTCGCCATCGTGCACGCGCTGTTCGTTTGCCAGCGCAAAAATCAGCGGCGGCATGAACTCGTCAGTTGTCCCCTTGGCATACTCATCGCGCAAAGCTTCGGTCGGCGTGTCATCGCGAACTTCGCCGCGACCGAGAACGATCGCGTCCCACGCTTTTTTCGTTCGATCCCAGCGGCGGTCGCGGTCCATCGCAAAATACCGTCCGACCACCGTCACGATACGCGCACCACTATTCGTTAGGCCAGCGGCGCAAGCTTCGAGAAATCCCGCGCCACCAGTCGGCGACGTGTCTCGCCCGTCGGTGAACGCGTGAACGACGATGTCCTCGACGCCGCCGCCCTTCGCTGCATTGGCCAGCGCGATGAGATGCTCGTAATGACTGTGCACTCCTCCGTCCGAAACGAGCCCGAGAAAATGCAGCCGGTGTCCGCGAGCACGCGCGAACGCCTCCTGCGCCGGCTTGTTTTGAGGGAGATCGCCGTCGGCGATCGCTTTGTTAATCCGAGTGAGATCTTGATAAACAATTCTACCGGCCCCCAAATTGAGATGGCCTACCTCCGAATTGCCCATTTGTCCGGCCGGCAAACCGACATCCAGCCCGCTCGCGCTCAGCCGGCTTATCGGGTAGTCGCGATAAAGCGTTTCATGAAACGGCGTCCGCGCGAGCAGAGTGGCATCACCATTTTGCTCGCGCTGGGCAAAACCGCCCGGATTGATTCCCCATCCATCGCGAATGATGAGCATGACCGGCTTGTGCATCGCCATCGCAAAATGCTGACAACGCCCAATGCGCACAAGCGCTTTCGGCGGCCTGCAAGGTTGACATTGCCGAAGACGCGTCGCTTGATCGGCCAGTGAAAAGGCGCAACCAATTACTCGCGCTTTTCTGTCTCTTGGCGTTCGCCGGTCTCGGTGTGCTTTATTTTCAACACTGGGTCGTCCAGAAACCGTTCGGCATTGTGCTTTTCATCGGTGAAGGGCTCGCACCGTCGCGAATTGCCGCTACGCGCGCATTCGCCGGGGGAGCCGATACGCCGCTAGCAATCGAGTCGCTGCCTTACAGCGCACTCCTGAAAAATTTCTCGGAAGATTTCGCGACGCCAGATAGCGCTTCCGCTGCAACCGCGCTAGCCACCGGCGTGAAGGTGAATAATCGCGCGATCGGAATAGACGCCGCGGGCAAATCGCTTCGAAATTTGTTCGAGCTCGCAAAGGCGGCGGGTCGCGCCACAGGCATTGTCACCGATGGTCGACTTACCAATGTCACGGTGGCGTCATTTTACGCTCATGCCCACACCCAGGTCGGCGGCGAGATCCTTGCACGGCAATTGACCGAGCAACCCACTATGGATGTGGCGCTTGGTGGAGGCGAAACCGAGTTCACGC